>NZ_CP016808.1:2790000-3090000 GCF_002741035.1 Paenibacillus sp. BIHB 4019
ATGGGGAAACCCAGCTGTCGTAATGGACAGTTACTTCTAACTGAATACATAGGTTAGAGTGAGGCATACCAGGGGAACTGAAACATCTAAGTACCCTGAGGAAGAGAAAACAAAAGTGATTCCGTCAGTAGCGGCGAGCGAACGCGGATTAGCCCAAACCAAGGAGCTTGCTCCTTGGGGTTGTAGGACGTCTCACATGGAGTTACAAAGGTGTGTGCTAGGCGAAGAGGTCTGGAAAGGCCCGCTATAAGAGGTAAAAGCCCTGTAGCCAAAAGCCCACACTCTCCGAGACGGATCCTGAGTACGGCGGGACACGAGAAACCCCGTCGGAATCCGGCAGGACCATCTGCCAAGGCTAAATACTCCCTAGTGACCGATAGTGAAGCAGTACCGTGAGGGAAAGGTGAAAAGCACCGCGGAAGCGGAGTGAAAAAGAACCTGAAACCGTGCGCTTACAAAAAGTCAGAGCCCAATTTAGGGGTGATGGCGTGCCTTTTGTAGAATGAACCGGCGAGTTACGTTCACGTGCAAGGTTAAGTCGGGAAGACGGAGCCGCAGCGAAAGCGAGTCTGAATAGGGCGAATAAGTACGTGGTCGTAGACCCGAAACCGTGTGATCTACCCCTGTCCAGGGTGAAGGTGCGGTAACACGCACTGGAGGCCCGAACCCACGCACGTTGAAAAGTGCGGGGATGAGGTGGGGGTAGCGGAGAAATTCCAATCGAACTCGGAGATAGCTGGTTCTCCCCGAAATAGCTTTAGGGCTAGCCTCGAGGTATGAACGTCGTGGAGGTAGAGCACTGATTGGGTGCGGGGCCCGCCAAGGGTTACCAAGTCTAGTCAAACTCCGAATGCCATAGACGTGCTTCTCGGGAGTCAGACAGTGAGTGCTAAGATCCATTGTCAAGAGGGAAACAGCCCAGATCATCAGCTAAGGTCCCCAAGTGTGTGTTAAGTGGGAAAGGATGTGGAGTTGCAAAGACAACCAGGATGTTGGCTTAGAAGCAGCCACCATTTAAAGAGTGCGTAATAGCTCACTGGTCGAGTGACTCTGCGCCGAAAATGTAACGGGGCTAAACACACCACCGAAGCTATGACATGTGCCTATAGGGTACTTGGGTAGGGGAGCGTTGAATATAGGTTGAAGGTATACCGTAAGGAGTGCTGGACTGTATTCAAGTGAGAATGCCGGTATGAGTAACGAAAAGACAAGTGAGAATCTTGTCCGCCGAAAGCCTAAGGGTTCCTGAGGAAGGCTCGTCCACTCAGGGTAAGTCGGGACCTAACGCGAGGCCGAAAGGCGTAGTGGAAGGACAACAGGTTCAAATTCCTGTACCACCGTAAACCGTTATGAGCAATGGGATGACGCAGAAGGGCAGTGACGCGGACTGATGGAATAGTCCGTCCAAGCAGTGAGGCTGATGAGTAGGCAAATCCGCTCATCGTTAAGGCTGGGCTGTGATGGGGAGCGAAAATTACAGTAGCGAAGGTCATGCACTCCGGCTGCCGAGAAAAGTCTCTAGCCAGGTGAAGGTGCCCGTACCGCAAACCGACACAGGTAGGCGAGCAGAGCATGCTAAGGCGCGCGGAAGAACTCTCGTTAAGGAACTCGGCAAAATGACCCCGTAACTTCGGGAGAAGGGGTACCTCGGTAGGGTGAATAGCCCGAGGGGGTCGCAGTGAAAAGGCCCAAGCGACTGTTTAGCAAAAACACAGGTCTGTGCGAAGCCGTAAGGCGAAGTATACGGGCTGACGCCTGCCCGGTGCTGGAAGGTTAAGGGGAGCGGTTAGGAGCAATCCGAAGCTGTGAACCGAAGCCCCAGTAAACGGCGGCCGTAACTATAACGGTCCTAAGGTAGCGAAATTCCTTGTCAGGTAAATTCTGACCCGCACGAATGGCGTAACGACTTGGGCGCTGTCTCAACGAGAGATCCGGTGAAATTTTAATACCTGTGAAGATGCAGGTTACCCGCGACAAGACGGAAAGACCCCATGGAGCTTTACTGTAACTTGATATTGAACTTTGGTACGATCTGTACAGGATAGGTGGGAGCCATTGAAGCATGAGCGCCAGCTTGTGTGGAGGCGACGTTGGGATACCACCCTGATCGTATCGGAGTTCTAACCTAGGACCATGAAACTGGTTCGGGGACCGTGTCAGGTGGACAGTTTGACTGGGGCGGTCGCCTCCTAAAATGTAACGGAGGCGCCCAAAGGTTCCCTCAGAATGGTTGGAAATCATTCGGAGAGTGCAAAGGCATAAGGGAGCTTGACTGCGAGACCTACAAGTCGAGCAGGGACGAAAGTCGGGCTTAGTGATCCGGTGGTACCGAATGGAAGGGCCATCGCTCAACGGATAAAAGCTACCCTGGGGATAACAGGCTTATCTCCCCCAAGAGTCCACATCGACGGGGAGGTTTGGCACCTCGATGTCGGCTCATCGCATCCTGGGGCTGAAGTAGGTCCCAAGGGTTGGGCTGTTCGCCCATTAAAGCGGTACGCGAGCTGGGTTCAGAACGTCGTGAGACAGTTCGGTCCCTATCTGTCGCGGGCGCAGGAAATTTGAGAGGAGCTGTCCTTAGTACGAGAGGACCGGGATGGACGTACCGCTGGTGTACCAGTTGTTCCGCCAGGAGCACCGCTGGGTAGCCAAGTACGGACGGGATAAGCGCTGAAAGCATCTAAGCGCGAAGCCCCCCTCAAGATGAGATTTCCCAATTAGTAAGACCCCTTGAAGACGACGAGGTTGATAGGTTCGGGGTGGAAGCGCAGCAATGCGTGCAGCTGACGAATACTAATCGGTCGAGGGCTTATCCTAATAACACGCTAACGTTTCAGACTTTGTCTTTCGCATCCAGTTTTCAAGGCGCAACTCAATCGTAGCGTCTTTACCGTTGGACCTTTTTTTACCAGGTCATTCAACGAACAGCTGAAATATTCCCTGATAGCTCAGTTGGTAGAGCACTCGACTGTTAATCGAGTTGTCACAGGTTCGAGTCCTGTTCGGGGAGCCATATGCTCTCATAGCTCAGTAGGTAGAGTGCATCCATGGTAAGGATGAGGTCACCGGTTCGATCCCGGTTGAGAGCTCCAGCTTTATTCGTAAGGCCCGTTGGTCAAGGGGTTAAGACACCTCCCTTTCACGGAGGTAACAGGGGTTCGAATCCCCTACGGGTCACCATTTATTGGGGATTAGCCAAGCGGTAAGGCAACGGACTTTGACTCCGTCATTCTCAGGTTCGATCCCTGAATCCCCAGCCATTTCATGAGTCATTAGCTCAGCTGGTAGAGCACCTGACTTTTAATCAGGGTGTCGTAGGTTCGAATCCTACATGACTCACCATTTTTTCTTATAGCTTTACCCATGCGCGTGTGGCGGAATTGGCAGACGCACCAGACTTAGGATCTGGCGTTTCACGACGTGGGGGTTCAAGTCCCTCCACGCGCACCATTTAATTAAATCCAACCCTTTTTATCTGAAAATGATAAGAAGGGTTTTTTGATGTTTTTAACATACTCGTTCCTCCAATTTATCCAGTAAAGTGCGCCCGATTTTCCATGTTGCTTGTAGGTTCGATTGTGTATAATGGCATAGCAGTGAGAATTGCTATCAATGAAGAAACAGAAAAGGGTGGGTTCAGTGGTAAATGGAACAAAGAAATACACGATTAGGTTAGCTACGTTGCTTATAGGATGTCTAATCGTTCTCGCAGGCTGCAGTACAGCGGCAAATTCGGGCTCGGAATCAACAGCATCTCCAGCACAACAGACAAATGCAACGACGGGGCAGGAGCCAGCTGCCGCTTCTAATACACGCATAGTCACTGACTCATACGGAGAGAAGGAAATTCCGGCTAATCCGCAGCGTATTTTTTCAGTGAGCGCTACTACGCCATTGCTGGCACTAGGCATTACGCCGATTGGCGGCTTGAATTATGAAATTACACCGGATTATTATTTAAACCATTATAAAGATCAAATTACGATCGCTGGAGATTATCCGATTAATTATGAGTCGGTTTTGGAATTGAAGCCTGATCTTATTATTGCTTCATCTTTTGTTGAAGCCGATGTCGTTGACCAACTGAGCAAAATTGCACCTACGGTTATCTATCCATGGGGAGTAAATTTGTATGAGCAGCTGAAGTTCATAGCTGGTATTGTAGGGAAAGAAGCAGAGGCTGAGCAGTGGATTAAGCAGCATGAGGAGAAAGCGGCGAAATACAAGGAAGAGATTAAGCAGTATGTCGGGCCAGATGAGACAGTTGCTGCGATCCAGATTGTTAAAAACTCGTTTCAGGTAGCTGGAAATCGTAACATGGGACATGTACTTTATGATTTGCTGGGGCTTAAACCGCTGCCGTCCATTCAGAAGCAAATTGATGATAGCGAAGATTATTTTGTTTATACCGATTCGCTATCGCTTGAAAAACTGCCGGATTATGATGCGGATCGGTTGATCGTGAAAGTGGATATTACGCAGCCGGGTTCAGAGCAATTTTTTGAAGAAATGCAGCAATCGGCGATTTGGAAAAGTCTTTCCGCAGTGAAAAATGGCAAAGTATATATCGTACCGCATGAAAAATGGTGGTCCTATACATTGTTTTCGACCGATGCTTTGCTGGATGAAACGATGCAGTTATTCAAAAAATAAACGAATAGCTGGCAATGAAGCTTTCCTGATTCAAGGGGAAAGCTTTTTTTTATAAGTATAGGAAAGGATATGGTTTTTCCATCCTTTCTGTATATTTCTATGCGAAACGGAAGCATAGCCGGCAAAGGACGGCTTCAGAAGTTTACGCTTGGGCATTTTTCCGCTACAATAAAATGATAGCATTTTTGAGAATGGTTATCATAATGGGAGGGGACCAAGGTCAAATGGCGGATAAGGATGAACACCTAGATGATTTGCAGCTCCGCTGGGTTCAGATTACTAAAGGTTCATGTACTGGAGGAATACCAGCACTGTCTCAAAACGCTATGGCATACACGTTATGGGCCATAACGCAAGGAACCGCAACCGTATTGTTCCAAGGACATCCTCTATTTCTTCAGCCAGGTACTTGTGTTCTGTTTGAGCCCAAAACAACTATAGAGGCCAGTGGATCGGTGGATGGACGTATTCAGTATTATTCGCTCGAATTTGAAGCCGCGTCCGCCAGTATTGTAGAAGCTGGAAAGGAGCTGCTTTCCTTTGCTACTGGCCAGCCCTTCTTCATAAAGCCGTTTGCCCCATTCATGGACGTTATGGATTCGTTGTTTGATTTACGAATGGCTGTGAGCGGAATGGAGCGATTTAAGCGCAATATTTTACTGCAGGAGGCCATTTATTTATTTGCTGCCGCCGCTTTGGCTTCTAACAATTCCAAGGATGCGGAGCATGCCGTACATCGAACGATTTTATATATGAAGGAAAACTATAAAAGCAAAATAACGCTGCCGGAGCTCGCGAATTTGGCGGGTGTGGGCATACGACAGTACACTCATTTGTTCAAGCAGGTGACGGGAGCAAGCCCGATGGATTATTTGGGCAAGCTGCGCATGGACCGGGCTAAGAAGCTGCTGCTGGTCGCTTCGAATGATATGGTCACTGTAGCCAGCCATGTGGGCTTCAAGGATGAATTTTATTTTAGCCGGAAGTTTAAGCAGCAGGTGGGCGTATCGCCCCGGGTATATATGCAGACGAGAGAGCCCCGGGTTATTGGCCTTCTCTATACGTCGCATTTGCTTGCCCTTGGTCATGTGCCTGTAGGTGCCCCCGATTACCATCTATTCGAAAATTATTATGTGCGTGAGCATGCAAAAGCAATGACACCGTTCAAATGGGAACCATGTGACATGGATGCTGTTCGTGCTATGAAGCCTGACTTAATTTTAGGTTATGAGCATATGCTTTCTGAGGAGCAGGAGCAGCTTAGCCAGTTCGCCGAGGTTATTCCTATCGATTGGCATGCCCAGGACGTATATGGGCAGCTGCGACAAATTTCAGCCATTGTAGGCAAGCGGAAACAGGAACGGGAATGGTTGGAACGGCATTTGGCTAAAGCGGATCAAGCGAGGGAACGGGTCCAGCGTCTTATTGGCGGCAAGGAGACTTGCGCCGTGCTGGTCATGGAAAGCGAAACGTTCAGAGTGGTAGGGGACCGAAATATGGGACATGTTTTTTTTCAGACACTTGGCCTCAATCCCCATCCGCTTGTGAAGCAGCATATGGAGGCGGGAGCGCCGTTTATTTTTTCCGAGCCTAAACCGTATCATGAGCTGTCAAAATACGACGCCGATCGGCTCATAATTATGGTCAATTCGAAGGATAAAGGAGCTCCAGAAGCTTTTAAGCAGTTGCAAATGTCCGAACGCTGGCAAAATCTCTCGGCAGTCCGCAGTGGCAGCATGCATATGGTTCCTTTCAACAAATGGTGGGTGTATTCTCCGCTTGCCATTGATGGGCAGCTTGATGAGGCGGTTGCCCTTTTGCACAACGAAGATGTAGGTTAATGAGTAAAACGATATATAGAAAAGGGTTGATCATGATGTGGCCTGAAACGATAGACGTGCTGCTTAATCACCGCTCCATACGGAAATTCAAATCGAACCCCATTCCACAGCCGACACTGGCAAAAATAATAGAGGCGGCGCAGCAGGCATCTACCTCAAGCAGTATGCAGTGCTTCACGGTAATCAACGTGAGCAACCAAGATAAGCGGAAACAGCTGGCCGAGCTTTCCGGCAACCAGGCGTATATTGAGGAATGCCCGGTATTTCTCGTCTGGTGCGCGGATCTGTTCCGTTATGAACAGGCAGCCAAGCTTCATTTTGAGGGCGATATGACGAGCACGGTTGAAAATTTTATCGTTGCCACAGTCGATACTGCGCTGGCAGCTCAAAATGCAGCAATCGCGGCAGAGTCGCTTGGCTACGGAATTGTCTATATTGGCGGTATCCGCAACAATCCGCAGGAGGTTTCAACGCTATTAGGGCTGCCATCGCATGTGTACCCCGTATTCGGAATGTGCATGGGGGAGCCGGATCAAGCGCCGCTGACCCGCCCAAGACTGCCGCAGCAGGCGATTTTGCATGAAGACCGCTATGACCAGGAAGCAGTGGAAAGCGGCATTCGGGAGTATGACGAGACGATTAGGCAGTATATGCTGGAGCGGTCTGAAGGTAAGCTGAATACGAGCTGGTCCGAATCAATGGCGGCCAAAATCAATCATCCGCGTCTGCATATGGGCGAGTTTCTCCGCAGCAAAGGCTTCTTGCAACAATAAGAAGCCTTTAGGCGGGGTTTGGGCTGTGCGAATTTATTTTAACCTTAACAATTGCTTTATTTTCATTGACTTTATACGTGAGAACGATTATCATTAATTATTGAATGATACTGATAATAGTTATCATGTTTAATGAATGATAAGTCGTGTGTTTTTAAAATATAAGCATTTATAAGTTTCACACTTATAGCGGGCTTATATTTCAACGCGAAACGGTAGCTTTGCCGCTATGGACGGCGACAGCCGTTTCACCTTGAAATATAGGAAAGGGTAACCTAACACTATCCTTTCTCTATATTTTTCGGAATGAAACGCGCCGCGCTGCCAGAGGATAGCGACAGCCGTTTCACCTTGAAATATAGGAAAGGGTAACCTAACACTATCCTTTCTCTATATTTTTCGGAATGAAACGCGCCGCGCCGCCAGAGGATAGAGACAGCCGTTTCACCTTATATAATAAAATAAGCAAAAAACCCGTATAAGCGGGCATCGGAAGGAGCGTGCATGTCACATGATTCGCCTCACAACATCGAATCTCGACATTGCTTATGATGAACGGTTAATCGTTCAAGATCTGAATATTGCTATCCCACAAGGAAAAATTACTGCGTTGGTAGGGTCTAACGGTTCGGGTAAATCGACGATTTTGAAAACGATGGCTCGTCTGATGAATCCATCTGCAGGCAGCGTATTGCTGGACGGGAAGTCGATTCATAAGCAAGCGACGAAGGAAGTGGCGAAGCAGCTGGCGATTTTGCCGCAAAATCCGACTGCTCCAGATGGTCTGACTGTATCTGAGCTTGTATCGTATGGACGTTTTCCTTATCAGAAGGGCTTCGGCTCTGTGAGCAAGGATGACCGTAAAATTATTCAATGGGCGATTGAAGCGACAGGAATGGTTGATTTTGCAGACCGTCCGGTTGACCAGCTGTCAGGCGGCCAACGCCAGCGTGCCTGGATCGCGATGTCTTTGGCGCAAGAAACGGATATTTTATTTTTGGATGAGCCAACCACGTTCCTTGATATGGCGCATCAGCTCGAAGTACTGCATTTGCTTGAGAAGCTTAACGAGGTTAATAACCGGACGGTCGTTATGGTTGTCCATGACTTGAACCACGCTTCGCGTTATGCGCATCACATGATTGCGATTAAAAAAGGCAGTGTCGTTGGCGAAGGCTCGCCGCAACAGGTTATGACACCGGAGATTTTGCGCGAGGTGTTTAACATTGAAGCGGATATTATGCCTGATCCGCGTACCGGTGTTCCGCTGTGCATGCCTTATGCGCTCGCAGGCGAATCCGCTGCATCCAAAGTTATCGTTGATAAGAAACCGGCATTAGCTGGAGTCGTATAGTTGGTCATCAAACCGTGCTGGAAGGAGCACGGTTTGATGTTTTTATGGCGAGACATGCAGCGAAGGAAAGCTTAACACGAGGAAAAAAGTTTTTTTTGAAAAAAAGCAAATAACAGTTGCAATTCCCTCCGCAACATGATATATTATTACTTGTCGCCGCGATGAAATACTTAAGAAACACAGGCGAAAATATAATGCGGACGTGGCTCAGTGGTAGAGCATCGCCTTGCCAAGGCGAGGGTCGCGAGTTCGAATCTCGTCGTCCGCTCCATATTGTGTGCCCTTAGCTCAGCTGGATAGAGCGTTTGACTACGAATCAAAAGGCCAGGAGTTCGAATCTCTTAGGGCACGCCATTTCTTTACAAAAGAATCGTCTGTCGGGACGTAGCTCAGCTTGGTAGAGCACCTGGTTTGGGACCAGGGGGTCGCATGTTCAAATCGTGTCGTCCCGACCATTATTTGCGGGTGTAGTTCAATGGTAGAACTTTAGCCTTCCAAGCTAATAGCGTGGGTTCGATTCCCATCACCCGCTTAACGAAGAGAAAGACTTGAAACCCTTGTGCAGCAAGGGTTTTTTTTTTTTGCCATTTTTTCGACATTCGGCAGAGTTCTTTTGAGTAAGGGGCAGATCAAGGGGCAAACTTAAGCTTTTGTGGTTTTAATGCCTCTAATTACGAAGTAAGCCTTGCGGCATGCAAGGCTTTTTTTTATGCGATATTTTCGATCCATTATTAGGTCGCAGCGTGGGATTGTCATTATTTGTAGAAAAGTGGAGGTAAAGAGCGGAGCAATGTTGTATAATTTGTTAATTACATACTTGAAGCGAAGGGAATGATTGTTAATGGTAAAAGCGATTGTAAGTTTAGTTGATGGATTGAATTTGAAGGACCCAGAGGCGCAATTGGAGATTACATTTGATAACGAATATTTAATTATCGTAGAGCATGCTTATAAAGGCTTTAAAAGAAATGTGGAAAACACATTCAAAATTCCATTGGCTAACTTTCTTGAATCAACGCTGACAACAGACAAGGACATGGGAGAGGTTCAAAAAAGTGTAATCGGCCGTGGAATTGTCGGTGGACTTATTTTTGGTCCAGCAGGGCTGGTTTTAGGCGGCATGTCGGGCATCGGTACAAAAAAAGGGAAAACGTTGCAAGTATATATCGTATCTTACGTATCCTCTTCGGGAGACATTAATAATATTACCTTCAAAATGCCGCTTCCAATGGTTAGCGTTACCCGGAAATTTGACCAGCTATTAAAAAAGAACATGCAATTGGTTCTAAGAAGCGAAGCTGCTTTGAAAATATTAGGTGATATGGCAGATCAAAAATCAGGTCCATCAGAAACGATATTATAATTTCCCCGCTCATTCCGCCCAAAGTAATGGAGGTCTGATAAATATTGAAGCAGAACAAATATGATGAGTCCTCTTTTTTCACAAATTATAGCCAGATGGCTCGTTCGATTGGGGGACTGGATGCCGCTGGAGAATGGTCGTTCTTTCGGCAAATGCTGCCGGAGCTGGCTGGCACAAGAGTGCTCGATCTAGGCTGCGGGTTTGGCTGGCATTGCCGCTATGCGCGGGAACAGCATGCCCGCTCGGTTGTGGGGATTGACCTTTCGGGGAACATGCTGGAACGGGCAAAAGAAATGACGGACGATGAGCAGATTGAATATCGCCAGCTTGCGATTGAGGACATCGATTTTCCGGCGGGGGAGTTCGATATCGTCATTAGCTCGCTTGCGCTGCACTATGTGGAGCACTCGGGCGACCTTTTTAAGAAAGTCCATCATTGCTTGACGCCAGGCGGAGCTTTTGTATTTTCGGTTGAACACCCGGTGTTCACTGCGCTTGCGGGGCAGGACTGGCATTATGGGGCAGAAGGGGAAAAGCTGCATTGGCCGCTTGATGATTATCATCGGGAGGGCCTGCGCCAGTCCAGATTTCTGGAGCATGATGTCGTTAAATACCATCGTACGGTTTCAACTTATATAAACCTTTTGCTTGAATCCGGGTTTGAGCTTAAACAGCTTTCGGAGCTTGCGCCAACGAAGGAGCTGCTGGATAGCCATCCGGCTTGGCAGGAGGAAATGCGCCGTCCGATGTTTTTATTAGTTTCAGCCGTGAAGAAATAGAAAAATATAATGAAAGGCATTTGCTGCAAATGCAAGATGCTGCCTAATCAAAAGTGACGTTTGCTCTGTGTAGAACAGAGCAGGCGTCTTTTTTTGAACTAGAGGGGGGGAAGTAGACCGTGAGGAGGGAAGGGGATGAGCAATATGGCGATGGACAGTCCATCCAGAACACCCGTCTCAAGGCTGCATGAGCTCCTGCACGCGCTTAATCAATCGGGATCGCGATGTATATGCCAGTTCCCCAGCCAAGCTTGCTGCGGATGGTTAAGCCGAAGGGTTTGCCATAGGTAAGCTTCAATCTTTTTTGCGTATTAAACATGCCGATATGTTGGGATTGCTCCAGGCTGCTTTCCAGCTGGGTTCGCAAATAAGCGAGCCTTTCAGCCGTTACGCCTATGCCGTTGTCGACGACGGAGAGCAGCAGCCGCGCACCGGACACCCGTGCTTTTACCCGGATTTGGCCAAAGCTGTCCTTTTCTTTTATGCCATGATAAAGGCTGTTTTCAATGAGCGGCTGGAAGGTCAGCTTAAGCACATGATATTTGAGCGCTTTGTCATCTACGTCCCAGCTGACATCAAATTTGTCCTTGTAGCGCGTGCGGAGAATGGCGATATAGGGCAGCGTCTGATTGATTTCTGTTTGCAGCGATACCATGCCTGAGCCGCCTTCGAGCGAATAGCGCAAAATATCGGATAAGTTCTCGATTATATCGGTCATATCATTAGGGCCACCGGTCAGCTTGCTCGCCTTCCAGTTGAGCGTCTCTAGCGTATTAAAGAGAAAATGGGGATTGATTTGCGCATGCAGCGCTTCGAATTCCAGTGTTTGCAGCAAATATTTTCGCTCGGACAGCTGTACCTTTAAGAAATTATGCTCGATGAAATGATTAAGCGTATTTTGCAAAATGTAGCCAAAAACATCCTTAGAGTAACGAGGCAGAGGCGGAAGCGGGCGGCCGCTCTTGGCGAAATCCAAAATCGTGACAATCGCCTTCAGATTGCTGTAGTTTTTACGAGTCAGCCAGTAGGCCAGCATAGTGCCGATTGCGAACGAAATGATCAGCAGCACCAATGTAGTCAGCTTGAGCCCATTCGGAATGACATATAAGGAGTCGCTAGGCACGCTAGAGAGAAAGGTCCATTGATATTTTGCGGAAGCCAGCTTGTTCAGCACCTGCGTTTCGCCATTGATCTTCATGGAGAAGAATGAGCTGTCTGTCCGGTAAATCGTCTCGGCATCTTCGGCGGTCAGCTTATAGTCCGGATGATTGCGAAAAATAACGTTATTGTCACGGTCCAAAATAAAGATGCTTTGCCCTTGCAGCGTATCCAGCTCGTTTAAGCTTTGCGTAATGTAATCAGGCTTAACATTGAGGACAATGATGCCATCGTTGTCGGCAGCTACAGAAATGCGGCGGAACATCGTAATGACATTCGTCTGCACGGTGGACTGGCCAGTTGTTGGACGGATGACGGGCCGGCTTTCTGCCCACATCAGCTCATCCAAAGGGTGGCTTTGATAGCTGCTGTACCAGTCCGAATCGTAAAAGTCATTCAGCTCGACCAGTCCGCCAGTCGTTGAGGAAATAAACCGCTTGCGGTCATTATTTAAATAAATATAAATCGAATCAATATAGGGCTTGCCGATGGACGGCGAATCGATAAAATTTTTGAGCGAGGCAAGCTGATCGTAATCGACGGGCTCGGGAAATTCTTTGGTCATCATATTTTTTAAATTCGTAAATTGAAGCGCGCTGGCGACAATATGCAGATTCAGCGTATCCAGCTCGTTAAAGATCAGCTCGATATTGCCTTTCGTCTGCTTCAGCAGATTCATATTGTTATTGTTGATTTCCTTCGTTATATATTGCGAAATGAGGAACGTGGACAATGTGCCAAGCACCAGCAGCGGTACAAGCATTGGGATAAGAAAAGTAAGCAGATTGCGGGCGAAAAATTTAAAATACACCTTGGTCATTCCAATCGCCTGCCATCCATATTGCGGTATTCTCTAGGCGTCTCTCCAAAATAGCGGCGGAACGTGCGCGTGAAGTTTTTGGCATTGCTATAGCCAACCAGCTCGCTAATTTCGTACGTTTTATAGGAGGGGTCCTTAAGCAGCTCGGCCGCTTTGTTCATACGGACCGCCGTTAAATAATCGGAGAAGTTTTCACCCGTCTTCTGCTTAAAATATTTGCTTAAATAGTAGGGGTTCATATATACGACATTAGAGGCATTTTCCAAGGAGGCTTCCTTGTAATGGCATGAAATATAATGCTTAATTTTATCAATCGCTGTTTCGGGGGCTGACGGTTCTTCGGCTCGGGCATCTTCTGACGGCTCCGATTGCTGCTCAAGCAAAGCCTTGAGGTCTAGATCCTCTTTAAGGCGTTCGAAAACTTTATTGATTTCGCTGTATTTCGTCGGCTTTAATAAATATTGCTTCACGCCATAGTTTAGCGCCTGCTGGGCCAGCTCAAATTCCCGGTGGCCGCTTAGCAGCACAACGCTTACGCTTGAACGCTGCTCAAACAGCTTGCGGGCAACTTCAATTCCTCCCATCTGCGGCATTTTAATGTCGCACAGCAGCACATCCACGGGCTGCCCCGCCATATATTCGAGCGCATGCAAGCCATTTGCCGCTTGTCCTACTACCTCGAAGCCGATATGATCCCAAGGAATGTACTGGCTTAATCCATTGCGAATTTCAATCTCATCATCAGCGATCAACAGCTTATACAAAGGGCGGCCCCCTATTCCAAAGTAAGATATTATGTTATGTTAAGTGACATTATAGCATTGCGCAAACAGATATTCTATGAAAAATGACTGGGAAATGAGCGATTTTATTCGTTTTGGACGATAGGAGAAGGAAGGTTAGTGTCAAAAATGGAGGCGGAATATTGAAAAATGATACCTTTGAGCCTTGCCAGTGCTAGAAATTCGTTAAAAAAGGAGAGTAATTCACAAATGCGGCCCCTGTTTATCCTTTAGGTTCTATTGTTACAATTATGTTATGTAATTTAACGTTGAATCTGGAGGTGCTGGGGCATGCTGAAGCAGGGTTTGGATTTAAGCGACATGATTGAGCTTAAGAAGCAATCGTTCACGGCGTTAAGCGATCAAATTTGGGAACTTGCCGAAACGCGTTTTGAAGAGCGCCAATCGGCTGAGCTGCTGTGCAAGGCGCTTGAGGAGGAAGGCTTTCGAGTGGAACGGGGCGTCGGCGGCATAGAAACGGCCTTCATAGGCAGCTACAGCTATGGTGAAGGGACGCCTGTTCTTGCGATATTGGGAGAGTTTGATGCGCTCGCAGGGCTGAGCCAGCGCAAGGGGCTGTCGGAAGAGCAGCCGGTTGAGCCGGGAGGCAATGGGCATGGCTGCGGCCATAATCTGCTCGGCACGGGCTCGCTGGCTGCGGCTGTTGCGCTGCGCCATTATATGGAGCAGAAAGGGATTTCCGGAACGGTGCGCTATTATGGCTGTCCAGGCGAGGAGGGCGGCTCGGGTAAAGCGTTTATGGCGCGAGAGGGCTTATTCGATGATGCAGATATGGCGATTTGCTGGCATCCGGGAGGCTTAAATGGCATTATGCCGGGGAACTCCCTCGCCAACTACCAAATTTATTATAAATTTAAGGGCCGCTCCTCCCATGCAGCAGGCAGTCCGCATTTGGGCAGAAGCGCGCTCGATGCAGTCGAGCTGATGAATGTGGGCGTGAACTATTTGCGCGAGCATATCATCCCGGAAGCCAGGGTGCATTATGCAGTGACGAATGCGGGCGGCATTTCACCGAATGTCGTGCAAGGGGCGGCGGAGGTGCTGTATCTCATTCGTGCGCCAGAAACGCCGCAGGTAGAGGAAATCTATCAGCGTGTATGCAATATTGCAAGAGGGGCCGCGCTGATGACAGGCACCGAGGTCGAGATTGTGTTCGACAAGGCCTGCTCTAATTTGGTGCCAAACTATACGCTTGGCCGTGCCATGCATAAGCAGTTCGAACAACTGGGGTTGCCTGTATTTTCCGAAGAGGAGCAGCGCTACGCCCGTGCGATTCGCGCTACGCTGTCGGAGGCGGACAAAGCGAGCGTTACTTATAAGGAGGTTGCAGGCAAGGATTTATGCGACATCTTGCTGCCCTTTGATGAGCGGGAGGGCGGGAGCCGAATGTCGGGCTCGACGGATGTTGGCGATGTGAGCTGGATTGTGCCAACGGTACAATGCTTCACCTCCTGCGTCGCCATCGGCACGCCCTTCCATACGTGGCAGGTCGTCGCACAGGGCGCTTCGTCCATTGGCCATAAAGGCATGCTGCACGCCGCCAAGGTGATGGCGATGACCGGACTCGAAGCGCTGCAGTCGCCTGAGCTGATTGCGGAGGCGAAGGCGGAGCTGAAGGAGCGGCTGCAGGGTGGAGCTTATGAATGCCCAATACCTGCCTATGTAAAACCATCGGCGAAAAAGTAACAACGGCAGGTACGCGTGACAACGTAACACAGGAGTAATGAAGCAATGGCAACGAAAAGCAAAGCAAAGGGCAATCAAAAAGGCTGCGAAGCTCGTGAGGATAGGGCGTGTGCAGCCTTTTTGCAATTAAGCTTTTATCATCAGGAGCATGCGGCGCTGCGGGCAAAGCCGTATTTGATGCGGCGCTTGCCTTACTGCCTTCGTGCGCTCACGGCATAGGCTGCCGCCAAAGGAGAGAAAGGGATATGTCCGCTTCGCGCAAGGAAGCAACAGGAGAATTTTCGGAAGGCTCGTTTTGGCCGATTATGACAGCGATATTTTTCGGCGCGTTTTTATCCGTATTGGCTATTTCCTCGATTAATGTGGCGATCCCTGTGCTTATGAACCATTTTCAGGCGGAGCTAAGCACCGTGAAATGGACTTTGACGGGATTTATGCTGGCGAATGGCATTATTGCTCCAGTGACGGGCTATTTAGTCGATAAGCTAAGTGCGAAATATTTATACATTTTAGCGCTTGTCGGCTTCACGGTATCGTGCGCGCTGTGCGCAGTAGCGTGGAGCATGGAGGCGCTGATCGTCTTCCGGCTGCTGCAAGGGCTGTTCAGCGGCTTGATTTTGCCTGTGACGATGACGATTATTTATCAGGTTATTCCGCGGGAGCGCCAAGCCTTCGCCAGCAGCATGTGGAGCCTTTCGACCGTACTTGCTCCTGCGCTTGGGCCGACGTTGTCAGGGTGGCTCATTCAGTCGCTGTCCTGGCAGTGGGTGTTTTGGATGAATCTGCCCTTCGGCATTGCTGCGGTGGTTGCGGCTTGGAAGCTGCTTCCGCATTACCGATTAAGCGAGCCGAAACGGTTCGACAGCTCGGGCTTTGCGCTGGTCATTACATGCAGCTCCTTCCTGCTCATTGCGTTCAGTGAAATCGATCAATGGGGCTGGGGCTCTTGGAAAACAGTCGGGCTGCTGGTTGCCGGAATGCTGCTGCTGCTTGCCTTCATATGGCGGGAGAGAAATGCTGCGGAGCCGCTGCTGGATTTGTCCGTATTCAGCAACAGGCGGTTTGCGATGTGTCTCGTCGTCAGCAGCGTGCTTGGCATGTCCCTATACAGTGGATCATATTTGACCCCTGTGTTCCTTCAAACGATTCAATCAGCTTCCGCGATGGAGGCGGGACTGGTCATGCTGCCAGCTTCCATTGCTATGGCGGTTTTTATTCCGATTGCTGGAAAGCTGTATGGGCGTGTTGGCCCGGCGAGGCTAGTTCTGACAGGCCTTTTGCTAATGGGGATTGGAACGCTTGCGATGTCGCGGTTAACGGTGGATACGCCGCATAGTTACGTGATAGGCTGGATGATTGTTCGCAACATTGGCGTGGCGCTTGGCATTGTGCCTGTCTCGAATGCGGGGATGGAGCAAATTGCCCGCCAGATGACGGCTCATGCTTCGTCGGCTAGCAATTGGGTACGTCAGGCGAGTGCCTCGCTGGCAATAGGCTTGTTTACGTCGCTGCTGTCGACGCGGCTCATGGTGCATGTGGCGGAGAAGGGCCCGCAAACACCAGATACGGGTAAAGAACTGCAGGCCTATACGATGGCGATTAATGACGTCACGCTTCTGGCTGCTCTTATTGTATTTGCGGTATTGCCGTTTTTATGGGTGCTGCGGAGGCGGAAGGAATCCGTTATTTTGCCTCCAGACCAAGCCTTCGTTTCTAAATAACATGCTTTTAGGCTCTCAAAGGAACAACCGAACAAAAAGCTTCCATGACTAGTTTTAGTCGTGGGAGCTTTTTTAAATAGCATTTGTCTCATGGAAAAGGCTGTAAAAGGATCTTCATTAGCTGTCCTAGGTGAAAAAGTATCTATTTTAGCTAGAAAAATGAAATAAAGATACCTATTGCCGTCAAGCCTCCAGCTTTATGCCAAAATATGAATCCAAATCATAAATCCAATGCCTACTAATACGGCTCAAAATCCTGTTTAATTGACGTAAGAAAAGTTCACATGCAATTCGCGCTAGTGAATAACAGAGACAGGAAAAGGAGCTGACTGCTTTGAGCCCAACGAATAAGACGCATCATGCAGAACGTTTATCCGCAATTATTGACGAGAAACGAGAGGCATTCATTCGCCTGAGCGATGAAATTTGGGCATATGCAGAAACGCGTTATACGGAGCAGAAGTCGGCGGAGCTTGTCGCTGCCACCCTTGAGCAGGAAGGTTTCGACGTAGTGAGGGAAGCGGGCGATGTGCCTCATGCGATCGTTGGCAGCTTTGGCTCAGGTGCCCCGGTCATCGCCATCTTGGGCGAATATGATGCCTTATTTAATTTGAGCCAGCGCCCGGGCTTGACGGAGAAGCAGCCGATTGAGGCAGGCGGCAATGGACATGGATGCGGACATAATTTGCTTGGTGCCGGGGCACTCGCGGCAGCGGCAGCACTGCGGATTTACATGCTGGAAAATGGCTTGGCCGGCACGGTGAAATATTATGGCTGTCCAGCGGAAGAAGGCGGAGGCGGCAAGGCGTTTATGGCAAGGGCCGGGCTATTCGACGGCGTAGATGCGGCGTTGACCTGGCATCCATCCACGCGTAACGGGGTGATGTCCTATGGCTTTCTCGCTACGTGCCAAGTGTATTACAAGTTCAAGGGACGAAGCTCCCATGCCGCTGCCAGCCCGCATCTGGGACGCAGCGCGCTAGATGCCGTGGAGCTGATGAACGTGGGCGCCAACTACTTGCGGGAGCATCTGGAGCAGGAAACGCGCCTGCATTATGCGGTTACGAATGCCGGCGGCATTTCGCCAAACGTTGTACAGGCGGAGGCTGAGGTGCTGTATAAGCTGAGAGCTCCGCTGAATGAGCAGGTGGCGCAAATGTATGAGCGTGTAACGAACATTGCCCGCGGCGCGGCACTGATGACCGAAACAGAGCTGGAAATCCGCTTTGACGCGGCTTCCTCGAATATGATTTTGAACACAGCGCTTGAAAAGGTGATGCAGCAAAATTTCGAACGGCTTGGCGTTCCGCAGTTTGATGCGGAGGAAAAGGCGTTCGCCAGCCATATTCGCCTGACGCTGTCCCCGCAGGAGCTGCAAAGCGATAGGCAGCAGGGCGACGATACGGAGCAGCCGCTGGCCGATAAGCTGGAGGCGTACAAGCCCAAAGCCGGCATCGTGCCCGGCTCGACGGATGTAGGCGATGTAAGCTGGCTTGTGCCGACAGCGCAATGCGGAACCGCATGTCTTGCGCTTGGCACGCCGCTGCATACCTGGCAGGTCGTCTCCCAAGGCGCCACGTCGATTGGACATAAAGGCATGCTGCATGCCGGCAAAGTTATGGCGGCGACGGCAGCGGAGCTTCTGCTAAATCCCGAGCTGCTTGCGTTGGCGAAGCAGGAGCATGAGGCAGAGCGCGAGGGCAAGCCTTACCAAAGCTTAATTCCGCCTGAAGCGAAGCCGCTGCCCGTTGTTGCAAGGTAAAAATCAGGTCCAGCTTCACCACATTTGCAGAGGGAGCGTGAGAAGCGCATGGAGCATTTGCTAACCGTCAATCGGCTGCAGACAACCTTTCGTACGGATCAAGGAGAAGTCATTTCGATTGATGATGTCAGCTTCCGGCTTAAACCGGGAGAGACGCTGGGCATCGTTGGCGAATCTGGCTGCGGCAAAAGTGTCACCTCCTTGTCGATTATGCGATTGCTCGGGGCGAAGGGGCGCATCAGCCGCGGGGAAATTATTTTTGAGGATAAAAGCCTTGGGGAACTGACCGAAGCTCAGATGCGCGATATTCGCGGCAATGATATTTCGATGATTTTTCAGGAGCCGATGACGTCGCTTAATCCGGTATTTACGATCGGGCATCAAATGGTTGAAGCGATTCGGCTGCATATGAGTCTGGATAAGAAGGCGGCGAGAGCCTATGCGATCGAAATGTTGAAAAGGGTAGGCATTCCCCGTCCTGAGGTTATGGTGGATGAATATCCGCATGCGCTCTCCGGGGGCATGAGACAGCGGGTCATGATTGCGATGGCGCTGTCCTGCGAGCCGCGCCTGCTCATTGCGGATGAGCCGACGACGGCGCTGGATGTGACGATTCAGGCGCAAATTTTGGAGCTGATGAAGAAGCTGAAGCAGGAGTCGGGCACCGCAATTATGCTCATTACCCATGATCTTGGCGTCATTGCGGAAATGGCGGATAAAGTCATCGTGATGTATGCAGGCCAAGTTGTAGAGGAGACGGATGTGTTTACATTGTTCGATGAGCCTAAGCATCCCTATACACAGGGGCTTATGCAGTCCATTCCGCATATTGATGCGGAGCTTGGCGAGCGGCTTGCATCCATACCGGGCTCCGTCCCGTCTTTGCAAAATATGCCGGCAGGCTGCCGCTTCCGTGCCAGATGCCCCCATGCGATGGAAAAATGCGAAGCGGAGCTTCCGCCATTAATCCCCTCCGGCAAAAATCACTTAACACGCTGTTGGCTCGCTGAGCAGCCGGCAAGCATGGCGAAGGAGGCTGCGTATGGTTAATCCGGACCTGGCAAGCAGACAGCCGCTGCTGCAAATCGAGCAGCTGAAAACCTATTATCCGATTCGCAAAGGGGTCATCTCCCGTACGGTCGGGCATGTCAAAGCGGTCGATGGCGTCAATTTGGCAATCTATCCGGGCGAGACGGTGGGGCTGGTCGGGGAATCCGGCTGCGGAAAATCCACGATTGGCCGTACGATTGTCAGGCTGGAGGAGCCGACGGAGGGGCGGATTTTGTTTCGGGGCGACGATATTGCCCATTATGGCAGCAAGGCGATGAAGCAGGTCCGCTCGGATATGCAGATGATTTTTCAAGATCCGTATTCCTCGCTCAATCCGCGCAAGCGCATTAGCGATATATTGGCGGAGCCTATGCTCGTGCATGGCATTTTTCCGAAGGAGCAGGTGGCGGGCGAGGTAGAGAAGCTGCTTGAAATAGTAGGCTTGCCAAAAAGCTACAAAAACCGCTATCCTCACGAGTTTTCGGGGGGACAGCGCCAGCGGATCGGCATTGCGCGGGCGCTCTCGCTTAAGCCGAAGCTGATCGTCTGCGATGAGCCGGTATCGGCGCTTGACGTATCGATTCAAGCACAGGTGCTTAATTTGCTGAAGGACCTGCAGAAGGAGTTTCAGCTCACTTATTTGTTTATCGGCCACGGCCTCGGCGCCGTTCGGTATATTAGCGACCGCATTGCGGTCATGTATTTGGGCAAGGTCGTTGAAATTGCGACGACGGAAAGCATTTTTCGCCAGCCGAAGCATCCTTACACGCGGGCGCTGCTCAGCGCCTACCCGGTCCCTAACCCGCATTTGCGGACGAAGGAGCGCATCGTCATTCAAGGCGATGTGCCGAGTCCGGCGAATCCGCCAAGCGGCTGCCGGTTTCATACGCGCTGCCCGCTTGCGATGGCAATCTGCCGCGAGCAGGAGCCGGAGCTGAAGGGCGCCCAGCACAGCGTCGCGTGCTTTGCGAGCGAAGCCTAACGTTGCGGCGGGATTGCAAGAACGCTGGCAAGCAAGAAAGCAAGAAAGCAAGATTGCGGGAATGCCCGCAGGGAACATTTTTCACTAGAGTCTATCGTTCATGAGAAGAGGGGGAGAGCCGCATGCTGGCCTATATCATTAGGCGTCTGTTAATTGCTGTGCCGGTGCTGCTGGGCGTGACGATCATTAATTTCATTGTCATCAATCTGGCGCCCGGAAGTCCGGTCGAAATGATGATCGACCCCAATACGCCGCCAGCCGACATTGAAGCGAAGAAGGAGGCGCTGGGGCTGAATGACCCTCTGTATTTGCAATACATTCACTGGCTGGTCGATGTGTTCAAAGGAAATTTCGGCTTCTCGCTGACGACCTACCAGCCTGTGGCGCAAATGATCGGCGAGCGCATTGGGCCGACCGTCACCCTTATGGGGCTGTCGCTCATCGTCGGCTTGGCGATTGCGGTTCCCCTCGGCATCATTAGCGCAACCCGGCAAAATTCCAAGCTGGATTATTTGGCGACTGGCGGTTCCTTTCTCGGCATATCCATTCCGAACTTTTTCCTCGCGCTGGGCTTAATCTACGTATTTTCACTGGAATTAAAGCTGCTGCCCTCAGGTGGCATGATTACGCTTGGCGGGGACGGCGGGTTCGTTGACCGGCTGAAGCATCTTATCCTTCCCGTACTCGTACTGGGGACAGGCATTGCGGGGAAAAAGATTCGTTATGTGCGGTCGAGCGTCATTGATATTTTAGGCCAGGATTATTTGCGGACCGCACGCGCCAAGGGCGTACGCGAGTTTATGGTCGTGAACAAGCATGCGTTGCGCAATGCGCTGATTCCCATTGTCACGGTCATCGGGCTTGAAGTGCCGATTTTGCTGGGCGGTGCTGTTGTAACTGAGCAAATTTTCTCTTGGCCGGGGATCGGCCAGCTGACGATGGGCTCCATTATGAACAGGGATTATCCAACCTTAATGGCATTAAACCTGCTTGCGGCTTTCATGGTGCTTGCGGCAAACCTGCTGACGGACATTATTTATTCCGTTGCAGATCCGCGCATCAAATATAAGTAAGAACGTAACGAAAACGATAGTCTTGCAACAAGGAGAGGGGGAAGCGCTATGGCTATGCTGCAGATAAGCACGAACAAGGCAGCGGGCTCTGGAGGTGGAAGCGGCCAGCTCGCAGAGACGCCAGTGAAAAGCAGCTATAAAGAAGAGAGCTATGCGAGGATGGTCGTTCGCAGGTTTAAGAAGCACAAGCTTGCGGTAGCGGGGCTTGTCCTCATGACGCTGCTTTCGCTGGGAGCAATTATGGCTCCTTGGATCGTTCCGCATGATCCTTACCAGGTGACGGAGGCTTTCGAAGCCGAGCCTTCCGCCGAGCATTTGCTTGGCACCGACCAGGTAGGGCGCGATGTGTTGAGCCGGTTAATATACGCGGCGAGAGTGTCGCTTATGGTCGGCTTGGGCTCCGTCTTAATCAGCGTCACGATAGGGACGGTGCTGGGCCTCGTTTCGGGGTATTTTGGCGGCATTGTGGATATGGCGGTTATGAGGGTGACGGATATATTTATGTCCTTTCCCCAGCTGATGCTTATTCTCGTTGTGGTCAGCGTAGTCGGTCCCAGCTTGACGAATGTCATTTTGATTCTTGGCTTCCTTGGCTGGACGGGTGTAGCGCGGCTTGTGAGAGGAAGCGTGCTGTCGATTAAGCAGATGGATTATGTCAAAGCGGGAGTCGCTTTGGGACTCGGCACGCCGCGTATTTTGTTCAAGCACATTTTGCCAAATGCATTGGCTCCGATACTCGTAAATGCAACCTTCGGCATTGCGGGCGCTATCGTCTCCGAGGCTTCGCTTAGCTTCCTGGGCCTTGGCGTTCAGCCGCCAACAGCAAGCTGGGGCAATATGCTTACCGATGCCCAATCGCTTACGGTGCTCACCTCGCAGCCATGGCTGTGGCTGCCGCCGGGCATCATGATCGTCGTCAGCGTATTGTCGGTAAATTTTATCGGCGATGGGCTGCGCGATGCAATGGATCCAAAAAGCTTGAAATAACGACCATTTTAAGGGGGACAATCATCGATGAAGACAAAAAACAGTTGGAAAATGGTTTGTGCGCTTGTTGGAATTATATCTATGCTGACACTAAGCGCATGCTCCAGCAGCGGACCGGCAACAGCAGGAGCAAGCGGCGGCAGCGAAGCGAAGCCAGCAGGGGAAAGCAAGGTCGTAAACATCGGGATTACGAATGCGCCGCTCATGTTTAATCCCATTGACCAGACGGACAATACGTCGATTATTGTGACGTCGATTTTGTTCCAGCCGCTCATGGAGCTGGATGAAAATTTGAAGTTCGTTCCGATGCTGGCCGACAGCATTGAAACCGAAGATAATCAGGTTTACACCGTAAAGCTGAATGAAAAGGCCAAATGGAGCGACGGTGAGCCCGTTACAGCGGAGGATGTCGTATTTACGGTGAAGCTGATTGGCAATCCGAAGTCGATTGTATCGCTGTCCACTCGTTATGCGCTGCTGGAAGGCTTCGATGAGCTAGGCAAGCTGCCGGAAGGGGCAAGCGATGTAGCGGGCGTGAAAAAAATCGACGACCACACCGTCGAATTCCGCACGAAGCAGCCAGTGGACCCTAATCTGTTCATGGAAAGCTTCGGCAAAAACCTTAAGCCGCTGCCGGAGCATGTATTGAAAGACGCGAGTCCAGAGACGCTGGCGCAAAATCCATTTTTCCAAAAGCCGACCGTCGTCAATGGACCGTTCACCTTCGTTACTTACGCTAAGGACCAGTATATTGAGCTGCAGGCCAATACAGATTATTTCAAAGGCGCGCCAAAGCTGGACAAGCTGAATTTTAAAATTATGCCTTCGAGCAATTTGGTTGCCCAGCTGCAAAGCGGCGAAATCGATATGAACTTCCCGGGTATCGGCACGATTTCGGTACAGGATTTTGAGAAAGTGAAAAACATGTCCAACGTTAATGCGGTGTCCGGCAAGCCGTTCAACTACCAAAATCTTTATTTTAATAATGAGACGATAACCGATGTTCGTGTGCGCCACGCCATTGCCTACGCCATTAATCGCGAGATGATGATCGAGAATTTGCTCAAGGGCGAAGGCGAGAGCATGGATGTGCAATATACGCCGATTCACCCGTACTACAACAAAAACCTGACGCCAATTACGTATAATCCGGACAAAGCGAAGGAGCTGCTCAAGGAAGCAGGCTGGGATTCGAGCAAGACGCTGAGGCTGGTCGTGCCATCGGGCAATAAGACGAGGGAGCAGGCTGCCGACATTATTGTCGAAAATTTGAAGGCGGTAGGCATCAACGCCCAGGTGCAAAAATTTGACCTTGCCACGTCGGTGCAGAAGCTGATTAAGGGAGAATACGATTTGGATATTTTGGGCCTCATCTTTATTCTTGATCCCGATTTGACGACCGTATTTGGTACGGGAAGCAAGACGAACTATGCCCGCTATTCCAGTCCCGAAATGGACAAGCTGCTGCTGGAAGGGACGAAGGAGACGGATTCGGATAAACGCCGCGTCATCTACGACAAGGTGCAGGAGCTGATTATGGAGGACCTGCCGCAAATTGCTCTGTTTGCCGACTACCGCCTGCTGGCAACGAACAAACGCGTGCTGGTCGGTGGACCGAAGGACTTGGGCGCGTTCATCCATGTGTATGAGTGGGATGTGGAGTCGAAATAAGCGGCTTGAAAAGCAGCAAGCAGATTTAGTAATTCTTTAGCCAAATAAAAGCCAACCAACTAGCGAGCGCTGTTTGGTTGGCTTTTGTTATTTTCTATAAATTTCGGTTTCTGAAAAATTTTCAGCTAATATATTTTCAAAAGGACGGATACGATTCCCGACGCGCACGCGGCAGCAAGGGCGAGGCAGGCCCAACTATTTTTTCTGAAATAGATGAGGAAAATTGCGGACAGGGACAAGGCGGTGGACAGCAGCGAGGATGCGAATGCGCCGCCCCTAAACGTAACATTCTGGTAAGGGATAAATGACTGCACGAGCAAAAGCAGCAAGCTGAAGGCGATAACGGCGATTTGATAAGGGGCAAGCTTCTGGTAGCTGCCCTTTTTGTCTGTAAGTTTAACTGTCACATAAACAATAGCTGTGATAAACAAAAGCAATGGCACGTATAGCTGGAGCATGGAAGTTCCCTCCTTTTCACCTTCAATTCCTTTTTATACCATACCTGATGATTTACGAGAATCGCAACTACTCTTTTTTCTGGATAAAAAAACGATTACATTTAATTAAAAATAGTGATTTAGATAGAAATGAAGCAGATAGGGGTAATGTAGGGAGTTGGCGGAAATGCAGAAGATCATCGCCTTATTTAATGATAAATCCCCCCTTTTTAGTTGCGGGCATGATAGACATCCTCCCATACATCTTGGTAAATGGCGGGGCTTCAACCATGAAGGATTTTGTAGTATGATGTATGATAGTTAAAATGAGTCCGTTAACGGGCACGCTACAGGAGGATTTCAGTATGTCGGAACAAGCTGCAACGAATTTATCGGCAAGCCGCCAGCAAGCGAACAATTTGCTGCGTAGGGATGTTCGGTTTCTAGGCAACATACTCGGCGAAGTGCTCGTCCACCAGGGCGGCAAGGAATTGCTTGAAATTGTGGAGCAAATCCGCGAAACAAGCAAATCGTTGCGAGCGGAATATATTCCGGAGCTATTCGCGCAATTCAAGACGACCGTGTCGTCATTGAGCCCGGAAATTAGGCACCAGGTTATTCGTGCCTTCGCGATTTATTTTCAACTGGTTAACATTGCTGAACAAAATCACCGTATTCGCCGCAAGCGCGATTATGAGCGTTCTACTGGGGAAGGCGTTCAACGCGGCTCCATTGAGAGCGCTGTAGCGGATCTGAAGGAACGTCAAATCGCAGTAGAAGATGTCCAGCAAATGCTGAGCGGCATTTCGCTGGAGCTTGTCATGACTGCCCATCCTACGGAAGCGACACGCAGAGCGGTACTGGATATCCACAAGCGGATTGCCGAAGATGTGATGGAGCTTGATAATCCGACGCTGACTTACCGTGAGCGCGAGAAGCTTCGCGAGAAGCTGCTGAATGAAGTGCTTATTTTGTGGCAAAGCGATGAGCTTCGCGACCGTAAGCCTACGGTTATCGACGAAGTTCGCAACGGCTTGTATTATTTTGATGAAACGTTGTTCGAGGTGCTGCCTGCTGTTTACGAGGAGCTGGAGCGCTGCCTTGAGAAATATTATCCAGGTGAAAAATGGCATGCGCCAGACTTTCTCCGTTTTGGCTCGTGGATCGGCGGCGACCGTGACGGCAACCCTTCCGTAACCGCGAAGGTGACATGGGAAGCGCTGACGATGCACCGCCTGCTGGCGATTCGCAAGTATGAAGAAACGCTGAATGAGCTGATGGGCCAACTGAGCTTCAGCACGAACATTGTGGAAGTGTCGGATGAATTGATCGAATCGATTCGCCGCGACCGCGAGCAGGTTGAGCTGAAATGCGTAGAGCTGTGGCGCAATACGAAGGAGCCTTACCGCATCAAGCTTGGCTTTATGCTGGAGAAGCTCGCAAATACGCGCAATGAGGCGCTTAAAGGCTCCGCTATGCGCTATAACAACCCGGAAGAGCTGCTGGAGGATTTGAAAATTATTGACCGCAGCCTGCGCAATCACTTCGCGGATTATGTCGCAGATACGCATATCGGCAAGCTGGTTCGCCAGGTTGAGCTGTTCGGCTTCCACCTGATGACGCTCGATATTCGCCAGCACAGCAAAGAGCATGAAAATGCGATGGCTGAAATTTTGGCGAAAATGAACATTACGCCGGATTATGCGGCTTTGAATGAGGATGAAAAGGTTGAGCTGCTGCATCGCCTGCTGAATGACCCGCGTCCTCTCACATCGAGCCATTTGGATTATACAGATGCAACGCGTGAATGCCTCGATGTTTATCATACGGCTTACCGTGCGAAGCAAGAGTTTGGCCCGAACTGCATTTCCAGCTACCTGATCAGTATGACGCAGGGCGCCAGCGACATGCTGGAAGTCATGGTCTTCTCGAAGGAAGTCGGCTTGTTCCGCCAAGATCGCGACGGTACCGTTCACTGCTCCGTTCAATCGGTGCCGCTGTTCGAGACGATCGACGACCTTCATGCGGCTCCGGCTATTATGAAGCAGCTGTTCGAGCTGCCGATTTACCGTCAAGCCATTGCGGCTCGCGGCGATCTGCATGAAATTATGCTGGGCTACTCCGACAGCAATAAAGATGGCGGAGCGGTTACAGCTAACTGGGAGCTGCGCGTAGCGCTTAAGGAAATTACAGCAGCGGCGAACGAATACGACGTTAAGCTGAAATTTTTCCACGGACGCGGCGGCGCGCTTGGTCGCGGCGGCATGCCGCTGAACCGCAGCATTTTGGCACAGCCTCCGCATACAGTAGGCGGCGGCATCAAAATTACCGAGCAAGGCGAAGTGCTTTCCTCGCGTTATTCGATGCAGGGTATCGCATACCGCAGCTTGGAGCAGGCCACTTGGGCGCTGATTACAGCTGCGCGCTTGGCCAAATATCCGGAGCAAGGCCAGACGGCCGAGCCGGAGTGGGAAGAAATCGCCCGCTCGATTTCCGAGACGGCGCTGGAGAAATACCAGGATTTGATTTTCCGCGATCCGGATTTCCTCACGTACTTCAAGGAATCGACACCGCTGCCTGAGGTTGGCGAGCTGAACATTGGCTCCCGTCCATCCAAACGGAAAAACAGCGACCGCTTTGAAGATTTGCGTGCGATTCCATGGGTATTCGCATGGACGCAAAGCCGTTATTTGCTGCCAGCTTGGTATGCAGCCGGCACAGCGCTCCAGCAATATGTGGATGGAAGCGAGGAGCGTCTGCATACGCTAAAAACGATGTATGAGCATTTCCCGTTCTTCCGCTCCTTAATCGACAACCTGCAGATGGCACTGGCGAAAGCCGATCTGATTATTGCGAAGGAATACGCGGGCATGATTTCCGACGAGGCGATCCGCGACCGTATTTTCCAGCAAATTGAGTCGGAATACGCGCTGACATCGCAAATGATTTTGAGCATTACGGGCCAAACGGAAATTTTGGATAACGTACCGGTTATTCAAGAATCGATTCGCCTCCGTAATCCGTACGTCGATCCGCTCAGCTACATGCAGGTACAGCTTCTGACTGAGCTTCGCGGACTGCGGGCGAAGGACGAGGATGATCCAGAGCTGCTTCGTGAAGTATTGCTCACGATTAACGGAATTGCCGCCGGCCTGAGAAACACGGGCTAATAAGGCGCTTGAACAAATAAATAAACGCCAGAAATCGCTGGCGTGAACAGGAAAGCCAAGCAGGGCAGCCATTGCCCCGCTTGGCTTTTTTTTGCGTTGAAAAGGTGGGTTTAGCGGCAGCAAGGGGACTTGTTATGCGCTTGTACAGCTTTTTAGTACGAAAATAGGGCGGCCCCGAAAGGTTTTATGTTGCTTTAAATATCGCTTAAGTTTGGTTTAAGGTGCATCCTGCATGATGTATACATAGAAGGCAAACGAAATGACCGAATACACACTGACTAATTCTTAAGATCTCAATACTTAGCTTACGTGAAGAAATTTACTCGGTAAAACTTGAAGGAGGCAATCAAGATGAGCGAGGACAACCAATATAGAGGAACAAATAACAGCATGAATGGACAGGGAGATGATCGTATGGCGGATCAAGTAAATGGCGGCGAACAAGGGAAACAGGCGGAGATGAACGCAGCAGGGGCAAGCGATAGCCCAATCGAGCAAACGAGTGCAGCAAGCAAGCCGGAGGGCGAGCAAGTTTTCAAAACCGTTTATGGTTATGAAGATGCGGGCGAACCGGGGAATGAGGCTTCGGCGTCAGCGGATGGGGATAGCAGCCAGGCAACGCCGCAGCAAGAAGATCCATCCGCAGCGCAGCAGGAAACAGCTGCCGGGCAAGAAGCTGAAAAACAGACGGCTCCGCTTGTTGCTTCCTACATCTACGAGTCGGAGCGTTCTCCCTCGAGCTTGCGCCATTCGTATGAAAAGCAGCTGGGCGAGCTGCGGTCGTTGACAGACAGAGGACAGAGCGGCGCAGGCAGAGGCGGCGATGACGGTTCACAGAAGCCAGCGAAGCGTACGCCGTTGAAGTCCATCTTCGCAGCCTTTTTAGCAGGGGCTGTCGTCATTGGCGGCTTTATGTATACAGCGGACCGCAGCAATTTGTTCACAGGCGGCGTGGCTACGGTAAATACGACCAACGGCAGTGTAGTTAGCAATGGCAGCGAGAACAGCGCGGGCGTGACAACAGCAGCGAATTCGGTGGACAGCCAAATTTCCAACATATATGCGGCAGCGTCCCCGGCCGTCGTCAAAATTGAAAATTACGGCCAAGCGACACGCGCAAGCGGACGCGGTTCAGACTACTGGCAGTTTTTCGGGCAGCTGGCACCACAGAGCGGCCAGCAGCAGCCGAATGCAGGCTCTAATGGCCAGAGCAGCGGAACAGACGATTCCAATTTGCAGCTTACAGGCTCGGGAACGGGATTCATATTCCAGTCCGATGGCTACATTTTAACGAATGAACATGTCATTAGCGGAGCTTCCCAAGTGAAGGTAACCGTAGAAGGTTATGAAGAGCCGTTTGTCGCTAAGGTGGTAGGCTCCAGCGCCGATCTGGATTTGGCGGTTCTGAAAATTACCGGAACGACGGCATTCCCGACGCTGTCGCTTGGCGACTCGGACAGCACAGCGATCGGCGACTGGGTTATCGCAATAGGCAATCCGTATGGCTTTGACCACACGATGACAGTGGGTGTGCTAAGCGCGAAAGAACGTCCGATTTCCGTCCAAGACGAGGATGGCGGCACGAAGGATTACAAGCATTTGCTGCAAACCGATGCCTCCATTAACCCGGGCAACTCGGGCGGTCCGCTGCTCAATACGAGCGGTCAGGTCATTGGCATTAATACGGCGGTAAGCACCGAGGCGCAGGGCATTGGTTTTGCCATTCCATCAAGCGAAATTCAAAGCGTGCTTCAAAAACTGATGACCAATTCCTTATAATATCTTTCATAAAAGAAGGCTGGGAACGAAGTGCGGCACGCAGCGCATCCGTAAATGGCCCGGCAAGAGCAGCATCAAGCGAAAAGCTTGATAGCTGCTTTTTTGCCATAAAGAGTGGAAAACGTATATAATAGTTCAAATAAGGCGACGATAGCCGTTTCACCTTGCGTATTTATCTTGCTTTTTAAGTCCATGTGGATTACGATTTTCTATAGAGTTTAAGGGCAGAGGACGCGGCAGGAGTTATAATTGTTTTAGTAGGCATTGCTGATTCATAATAGCACTCGCGGCAACAATCCGTTCAAACGGAAAGTTTGGAGGAGTAGAAGTGAATGTATTGGAAGCCCGCCTTGCAAAATTATCTTTAAAAGGCGACCAGCGGGCATTTGCTGAGCTCGTAGGGCTCTATCAGGACAAGCTTTTTCACATGGCGTACCGCATGCTGAGCAACCGTCAAGAGGCGGAAGATGTCGTGCAGGAAGCGTTCATGCGAGTGTATAGAAATTTAGAGCGTTACGATGAAACCTTGAAATTTTCCACCTGGATTTATCGGATCGCGACGAATCTTTGCATCGACAAGCTGCGCAAGCGCAAGCCTGTATATTCGCTAGATGCGGAATCGACGGATCATGAAGGTTTGGATGGATATTCGATGATTCCAAGCGACAATCGAACGCCCGAGTCGGAGACGCTGCTGTCTGAGACGCAGCGGATTATCCATCAGGCGATTGCCTCGCTTCCGCCGAAATACAAGACGGTGATGATGCTGCGCTATATTGAGGATTTGTCTCTTCAAGAAATTAGCGAGGTCATGGATATCCCGGTCACGACGATTAAGACGAGGGTTCACCGGGGACGGGAATTTCTGCGCAAGAAGCTGGAGTACAAGCTGTAAAAATTGGCCGAAAGCTTGTCGTGTAATTTTGAAACACTTTCGGATTTGATACGTATCCTATAGTTGTAGTAGGGCGTTAACGTGAGCAAAAGAAAGAAAGGACTGGCTGCTATGGAATGCAAAGTCGCCATCGGAATGATGCACGACTATTTTGACGGTGATCTGACCAGGCAAGGTACGATGGATTTGAAAGGGCATATGAGTACTTGTCCCGCTTGCCTCGCTCGGTTCGAACAGCTGGAGAAGACGGAAGCGATGACTTTTTCCGCCTTAGAGCATGCCGCAGTGGTCCCGCATTACGATATACAGGCTTCCGAGAAGCTGACGCAGCTTATTTTGGACCAAATACCGAAACCGCAGGCGAAGACTCGTCCGCAGTATTTGCGTTTGCTCTACAAGTACCCAGGCGTAACGGTCGCAGCGATTTTTGTATTGGTTATGCTGGGCAGTTTTGTCTCCATGTGGGGACATGATACGAAGCTGGTGGTATCGGGCGAGGATCTGCATCAGGTCGTTATTGACGGCAACACGGTTACAATTCCAGAAGGTGTGCATATTAAAGGAAATTTGATCGTTGAAAATGGCATGGCCGACGTTAGAGGCGAAATCGATGGCAATGTAACGGTCATTGACGGTTCCCTCAATTTGGCCTCGACCGGTTTTATTGCCGGCCAAAGCCGGACCATTGATCAGGCACTGGATTGGTTCTGGTATAAGGTGACGACAACTTTCAGCGGATTGGCTTCTTAGGTGAGCTGCCTTCCTGACGGGAAGGCAGCTTTTTTTTCGAAAATATAGGGAAGGATATGATTGTTTCATCCTTTCTCTATATTTCTCGGAATGAAACGCGCTGCACCGCCAAAGAATGGCGACAGCCGTTTCACCTTGAATAAAGGAGTTTCCACACCAAATATAGAAAATAATAAGTTGAAATTCAAAATACATGCGATACGTGCTCGGTTGTTTGGGGGTTCATACATGAGTTACTTTGCAGATTTGACTTGGCAGAACGGCATCAAGGATGTCATTGATATCGGGATCGTCAGCTATATTATTTACAAAATCATTTTGCTTGTACAAGGAACCAGAGCGGTTCAGCTCTTGAAGGGAATCCTTGTGCTTATTGCTGTATGGGCGATTAGCACATGGTTTAATTTATATACGCTCAAATGGGTAATGAACCAAATGTTCACCTTTGGCGTCGTGTCTGTCCTCATCATTTTTCAGCCGGAGCTGAGGCGGGTGCTGGAGCAGGTGGGACGGGGAAAGCTGTTCGTCAGCTCCTCCTTCATGGACAAAGATGTCGTCAATGAGCAGATTGATGAAGTGATGAAGGCTGTCCAGTTTATGGCGAAACGGAAAATTGGCGCGCTAATCGTATTTGAACGGACAACCGGCGTTAATGAACTGATTGAATCAGGTGTACAGATGGAGTCGAGGATTACCTCCGAGCTGCTGAACAATATTTTTACGCCAAATACGCCGCTGCATGATGGAGCGGTCATTATTCGGGGTAATCAAATTATGGCGGCGGGCTGTTATTTGCCGCTGTCTGAAAATCCTTTTATAAGCAAGGAGCTTGGAACGCGCCATCGTGCGGCCATCGGCGTCAGCGAAGTTAGTGACGCGGTGTCGGTCGTCGTATCGGAAGAAACGGGACAAGTTTCATTGGCGCTCAACGGCATGATTGTCCGTGATATTAAAGAAGAATCGCTAATCTCGAAGCTGTTCGAGGAGCTGACTCCGAAGACGAATGGACGCACAAAGGAACGCCAGTCGTTCGCGTTCTGGAAGCGGAAAGGAGGCCGGGATGGATAAATGGCTTAGTCATCCGACAGCGATCAAAATCATTTCTATCGTTATTGCGCTGCTGCTGTGGGCAGTCGTGCATTTCGATCCGGAATCGACTCCTGCTGCGGTGACCTCCAATACAGATAAAAAAATTATCGAGGCCGCACAAATTATTCCAACCGGGCTGGATGAAGCTAAATATTCGCTCGTGCAGATGGAGCCGACCGTAGTAAGGATTATGGTAGAAGGCCGCCGTTCCAAGCTGCTCACTGCCAAAGACGAGGATTATATTATTACTGCTGATTTAACCGGACTTGGGGAAGGCGAGCATGTTGTGCCGTTAACGTATACGATGCCGAGCGGCGTCAACCTGCTGGAAATTTCACAGCGTACGATAAAGGTGGATATCGAAGAAATTCAGACGAAGTCCTTTGATTTGGGGCTGAAGACGTCTGGTACGCCTTCAAGCGGCTATATTGTTGGAACGCCATCACTGGTCGGCAAGGAGACAGCTCCGTCCGTTAAAGTGACGCTTCCGAAGGATGAAATGGAATATGTCGGTTCGGTAAGCGCGACCGTTAGTGTGGAAGGCGCGAAATCGACAGTTGAGGATAAAAAAGCAAGTGTTGTCGTTTATGATACGGAAGGCAAAGTGATGGAGCATGCGATTACCGATCCGAAAATCGTCGATGTGGAGGTTCCTGTCACGCCGCCAATCAAGATGGTACCGCTCCAGATCAGCTATACGGGCAGCTTGCCGGAAGGTTTAAGCATCGCTTCGATTAAACCGGAAATCGACAAAGTTGCTGTTTATGCGGATCAAAAAACGCTTGATGCTCTCGAAGTATATAATGGGGTGACGATTGATCTCGGAGCAGTCGAGCAGTCGGGCACGGTGAAGGCGAAGGTTACGAAGCTGGACGGCATAGTGATGGTTGAGCCTGCTGAAATTAATGTTGAGGTGAATGTCGTTTCATGGGAAGCGCTGACCTTGACGAGAGCGATTCAATTAACGAATGTCGGCGAAGGGCTTTTTGCTGAGATCAGCAAGCCGCAGACCGGCGAGGCGAGCCTCACTATTCACGGCGCACCAGATGTGCTATCGGCTATTAGCGACAAGGATTTGCAGCTGACAGCTGATTTGCAGGGACTTAAGGCGGGTACGCATACGATTAAGCTGTCGACAACGGTGCCGCGTTTCGTGACCGTGACGAACGAAGAAGCAGCATTGACCGCTACGGTAATTATTGGCGAGAAGTCTGATCCGGTGACGGCAGATCCGGAAACAAGCGGCGGTACGACCAAGCCGGACCCGACTCCAACGCCTGAGCCATCGGCAACGCCGGATGAGGAAGAAAGTACGCCTAGTCCTGGCTCGGGAAACGATGGCGGCAATGATGGCAATGGAGCTACGAATGCGGGCGGCGAGCCTAGCAGCGGCAGCTCCGCAAACGCAAATGGTTAATTGATTAATGAGCAACAGCATAGGATTGGCGTGTTTTTCAGCCAATATCGATATAATAAAAGGGGCTAGAACGACAATGGGGAAATATTTTGGTACAGATGGCGTGCGCGGTGTCGCGAATCAGGAATTGACACCGGAGCTTGCTTATAAAATTGGCCGCTGCGGCGGATTTGTATTAACGGGAGAGGCAGATAAGCCGGTAGTCGTCATCGGACGGGATACGCGTATCTCCGGTCCAATGCTGGAATCAGCGCTTATCGCCGGCTTGCTGTCTATCGGCGCAAGCGTTGTGCGCCTAGGTGTCGTATCGACGCCGGCAGTCGCTTATATTACACGCGAGCTGAAGGCGGATGCGGGCGTTATGATTTCCGCTTCGCATAATCCGGTTGAGGATAATGGCATTAAGTTTTTCGCTGGCGACGGCTTCAAGCTGTCGGATGAGACTGAAATTCGCATTGAGCAGCTGATTGATGCGGAGCAGGATGATTTGCCGCGCCCTGTAGGCGGCGATATTGGCACTGTAACCGATGACGATTCCGCGAAGAAGCGTTATCTGGACTTTTTGAAAACGACGATTAGAGGCGGGTTCAGCGGCCTTAAAATCGTGCTCGACTGCGCGAACGGCTCTGCTTATGAGCTGGCGCCAGCTGTATTCCGCGAGCTTGGCGCGGAAATTATTACGGTAGGAGCGGAGCCGGATGGCCGCAACATCAATGCGGGCGTCGGATCGACGCATCCTGAATATTTGCGTGAGCAGGTGCTGGCGCATAAAGCGGATCTGGGACTATCCTTTGACGGCGACGCCGATCGCCTGATTGCGATTGATGACCAGGGCGAAGAGGTCGATGGCGATTATATTTTGTGCATCATTGGCGACGCTATGAAACAGGCTGGAAAGCTGAAGCATGATACCGTCGTTACAACGGTTATGGCGAACATTGGTTTCTTCAAGGCGGCGGGGCAGCTTGGCCTGCAAACCGCACAAACCGCTGTTGGCGATCGCTACGTGATGGAAGAAATGCGTCGCGGCGGCTTCAACTTGGGCGGCGAGCAGTCCGGCCATGTTATTTTTCTGGATTATATTACGACGGGTGACGGCATTCTGACCGCTTTGCAGCTGGTCGATACGATCAAAGCTTCCGGCCGCAAGCTTAGCGAGCTGAAAACCATTATGCGCAAGTTCCCGCAAGTGCTCGTCAACGTGCGCGTGGAAGACAAGAGCAAATACCTGGGCAACCAGGCGATTGAAGCAGCAGCGGAAGAAGTGTCTCGTGAGCTTGGCGACAATGGCCGCGTGCTCGTTCGTCCTTCCGGTACGGAATCGCTCATTCGCGTGATGGCAGAAGGGCCAGACAAGGCTCAGGTTGAAGCATACGTGGCAAAAATCGTTGATGTGGTGAAAAAAGAACTCGGTTAATGATTAATGGGCTGAGTATTCAGCGGCGATAATCGTTAACGATCGGAATCTTCAACCATAATTTTCAATGTCCGTGAGGGTTAACGGCTATATACTTTAAGGGCAGTAATAGTATACGGGACTTATTTTTAATGGGAGCAATAGTAAACGATAGTAATGTTAAGCGGCATAAATGACATTAATCAGTGCCTTTAATGATTAAGGCCGCTTGTCCTCCGGCGATTGAACCGAAGCATACGCGTTGAAGCTTGAGCGCATGCTAAGGTGATTTGCGGGAGGCAGGCGGCTAGGCACCGATACGTTTATGGAGACATAGAATGAAGGAGGCAATGGAGGCAATCGGTGGGTATAGCTGCTTATAATGGGCACGAGCCCGATGCTGTTGCATATTTGCCTGAAAATGAATACAATAAAGAGTATGATTTCATTCCAGAAGGAAAGCGAGGATCGAGGTTACACTGCAATATAAGCGCCAGAGCTTGCGTGATGATTTGTTTTGATGCTCTACGTGACCGATGAATGGGCTGCATGATGGATATGCGGACAGCGGTTATGGAGATGCAGTCGGGGCAATCATACGGGAAGCTGACGAGGTGGAGGTGTTCGAAATGTTCGGCGGGGGCCTCCCGGTTATAGCATGCCAACCGAAAGCTGAGACGCAAAATGTTTGGGCGACCATTCATACAAACGTTCAGCAGGCATCAACAGACGAAATAATTGAACTTTTATTCCCGTATGTCTATGGTGCCGCCTGTGGGGCTGGTACGGGCAGAGGGTTACACAACTTCTTTGGACAAAAGCAGAACTGAATTTGTGACAACCGAATAGCGCCTGTGCCGCATATAGGCAGGCATCCGTCATAAGGGCATTATACCTATAACGGAGGTCTATTAAATTATGTGTGGAATTGTAGGATATATTGGTAAACGTGACTCGCAGGCGATTTTGATCGAAGGGCTGAAAAAGCTGGAGTACCGCGGCTATGACTCGGCAGGTATTGCTGTATTCACAGACAACGGTCTTGAAGTTTCGAAAGCAAAAGGACGTCTTGCTAATCTTGAAGGCAAGCTGCAAGGCGAGCCATTGCACGGTTCCGTCGGCATTGGGCATACGCGCTGGGCAACACACGGCAAGCCATCCGATGTGAACTCTCATCCGCATACGGACAATTCCGCTAAATTTTCGGTCGTTCACAATGGCATCATTGAGAATTACCTGGATTTGAAAGACGAGCTGACTGCGAAAGGCCATGTATTCGTATCGGAGACGGATACAGAAGTGATCTCGCATCTCGTAGCTGATGAGTATGATGGCAACATCATTGAAGCAGTGCAGCGTGCGGTAAAACGTATGCGCGGAGCGTTCGCGCTTGGCGTATTGACGGAATTTGAACCGGAGAAGCTGGTAGCGGTTCGTTTTGCAAGCCCGCTCGTCATCGGCGTAGGCGAAGGCGAAAACTTCATCGGCTCGGATATTCCGGCGATTTTGGAGCATACGCGTGACGTTTATATTTTAGACGACGGCGAAATGGCTATTTTGACACGTGATGGTGTCGAATTGATGACGACAGAAGGCGCGGCTATTTCCAAGGAAATATTCCATGTCGATTGGGATCTGGTAACCGCAGAAAAAGCCGGATTTGATCATTTTATGCTGAAAGAAATTTATGAGCAGCCGAAAGCATACCGCGACACGATGCTGGGCCGCGTTGCTGACGATGGCAAATCGGTACAGCTGTCTGAGCTGACAATGACGAAGGATTATATTAAGACAATTCGTAAAGTGCATATCGTAGCTTGCGGAACAGCTTACCATGCTGGCCTTGTTGGTAAAACGGTTATTGAGTCCATTGCCCGCATTCCGGTTGAAACGGATGTCGCTTCGGAATATCGTTACCGCTCGCCGATTATTACGCCAGACACGCTCGTAATTGTAGTCAGCCAATCCGGTGAAACAGCGGATACGCTTGCTGCACTTCGTGAAGCGAAGCGCAATGGCGCTCGCGTATTGGCGATTACGAACGTAGTGGGCAGCTCGATTGCCCGCGAAGCGGATGATGTGCTGGTAACGTTGGCAGGACCGGAAATTGCGGTTGCTTCGACAAAAGCTTACACATCGCAGCTCGTAGTATTCTACCTGCTCAGCTTATATTTCGCAGATACGGTGGGAACGAAAAATACAGCTGAGGTAAGCGAAATTCTTGCTGCTATGCAAGAGCTTCCTGAGCAAGTGGAAAGCATTTTGGAGCAAGCGCCGGTATTGCGCGATATTGCTGAATCGATCTCCTCGCATCCAAGCCTGTTCTTTATCGGCCGCGGCATTGACTATCCAGTAGCGCTGGAAGGCTCGCTGAAGCTGAAAGAAATTTCGTATATTCACTCGGAAGCTTACCCGGCTGGCGAGCTGAAGCACGGTACGCTGGCATTGATCGAAGAGGGCGTTCCCGTTATCGCATTGGTGACGCAGGAAGAGCTGTACGAGAAAACACTGAGCAATATTAAAGAAGTGAAAGCGCGCGGCGCGAATGTGCTCGGTATTGGCAATGTTGGCTATGAAGAGGAAGCGAACAAGTCGGTTGATACACTGTTCTCGATTCCTCGCACACTGCCGATCCTGACTCCAGCACTGTCCGTTGTGCCACTGCAATTGATCTCCTACTATGCTTCGCTTGCGCTCGGGCATGATGTTGATAAACCGAGAAATTTGGCGAAGAGTGTTACGGTGGAGTAGGGGAGAGTAATAAATTCCCCCTGTATAGAAAACAATTTTAGTCTCCACTTATCACAGAAAGTCCAACACTGATCACTTAAAGTTTGCCATTAAGCCGACGAACTCAGGTATTCACTCCTGAATTCCGTACGGCTTTTTCTTATTATTTCCCTTGTTTCCTAGCAGACAAGTGTTCTATAACTTTTGCTGAATCAAGTTTTTTGAGTTTCTACTTTGATTTTATACCTAAATTCCAGTAGTTCTACAATGATTCCTCTGCTTTTACGTCTAATTTATTTTGCTTTATTCACCTCGGCCTTTAATCTCTCAATGGAACAAACGCAATTAATAACTATCAAAATTGGGTAGTTTTGAAATTCTATTCCCTCACCACAGTAGTTGCTAATTTTAAATTGGTCTACAATAAGTAGATAGTTTAAATATTTTCCTTTTCGTGCTTTTATAGTTGTATGGTCCTAATTTTTTGAAGTATTTTTTTAAAAAAAGAAGGATATTCTTGGTAATTGTCGAATTTCTACAGCTATCGTATAGTTCATTTTGCTTATGAAATAGTTTAGGGTTAGGTATAGATAGATTAGATTTATGAGTTAATCGAAGATGGTTATGAGTCTGATTATCTGGATTTCAAAGAAAGACATTACAATAAAGACAAGAGTATGATTGAGGATATTATGGAAATGGCCAATTCCCGTCACTATGGAGATAAATATAATAAAGTGACATTTGAGGTGAGATTTCTGGAACAGAGTAAAGATGTAGTTCAAAAGTTAGTTCAACAAAAGTAGTAGTTACACAGATATATTTGTATAGAATTTATTGTGAAAATAAAAGACTGTAAATAGTTTTTTATTTTATTTGCAGTATAAAGTGAAAGGCAGTCGATTGATATGGAAATAATCTCAAACCCAGTGTTAATGGCAGCTATTGTGAGTAGTTCTATTGCTTTGGTTAGTGGTCTAGCACAATCAATCATTTCGAATTCGAAAAAACAGAGAGAAGAAAAAATTTACTATGAGAAGACTCTTGCGGACAAAATGATAAGAGTCTACTCACCTTTATTAATGTTACTTAATAATAGAAAACGAGATGATTTAATGATAGATGCTGAAGTGGAATTAATTATACGACAAGATGGGCATCTGTTATCAATTAGCAGATTAGAAGAGTTTCAAGAAATTATTGAAATCGAAAGTCGGTTTAATAGCTTGAATAATCAAGAAAAATCTGAATATCAGTTTTTGCGAGAAAAGCTTGTCTTCGAATTTCGCAGTGAATATGCTGTATTGCATGATGCATATAACCGTGGTTTTCAAGCTTATCAAAAAAAATATTCATTACCCTTCAAAGAATGGCTGGCTTCAAGGGCTATAAGAACATTTGGTTTTAGTACGATTGCATTCTGGGTTTTATTTTTTGCTAGCGATACATATTCAAGTAGATTGGTTCAGGGCGCAATGTTCATCTGGACAACTATCTCAATAGCAGTTACTTATATTTTTTTGACAGCAGCACTATCCTTCTTTGTTCAGATAAACAGAAAATCAGCATCGAATCTGTTTGTGAGCAAAAATTATGCGACTGAAAAAGCAGAATACAAGTGTATAGCATGTGGGATAAGGGCTGAAAGACTAAAAAACCAAAGGCTTGGAGAATGCTTTAATACGCATAGATGGCCCCATAGGTTGAAGGGACATCTAGCTAGATTTGATTGGAAAAAGATGTAGAGAAATGAGAAGCCTTCAAATAATAAATTGATTGAAAAGGTGGTTATTGAAATGCATATTAAGTATGTAGAAATTCAGAATTTCAGAAAATTAGTATCTTGCCGAGTAGAGTTTTCCGAAGATACCACTCTATTCGTAGGCGCAAATAATAGTGGGAAAACCTCCGCTATGGATGCTTTAAGAAAATTTTTAATCCGAAAGAACAAATTTACCGCAAATGATTTTACACTATCACATTGGGAAAAAATCAATGAAATTGGGCGTATGTGGGAGGAGGGGGATGATGATTTTGAACTTCCCTTGTCAGAGAGATGGTCGGAGTGCTTGCCCTCTTTAGATGTTTGGTTGCAAGTTAATGATACAGAAATACATCACGTATCGCATCTAATACCAACATTGGATTGGGAAGGTGGATTGCTTGGAGTACGTTTGAGACTAGAGCCAGGAAACTTTGAACAGTTATATAAAGAGTACCGTATCTCTAGAATAGCTGCCATTGAAACTATTAAGTCAGCTAATATATCTCAAATTAATGAAAGACCACTAAAATTATGGCCTAAAGATATGCATGACTTTCTTTCTAGGAAACTGGAGTCTCATTTTACTATCCAAGCATATATTTTGGATCCTTCAAAGTGTATAGAACCAACTAAGGGAATAGCTAATGCTCAAATAATACCTGAGGACCGTGGGCAAATTGATGGAGACCCGTTTAAAGGTCTTATTCTGATAAATATCATAAATGCGCAGCGAGGTTTTACTGATGTAGATACTGGAAAAGCTTCGGTGGAGTCGGGAGATTTTACTAATACAAACGGAAATCTTTCATCTCAACTCAGAAGTTATTATAACCATCATTTAAACCCATCCGAGTATCCTGATTCATCAGATATTCAGGCGCTACAAGCAATAGAAAATGCTCAGTATTCATTTGATGAGAAACTGCTTAAGGGGTTTGAGAACGCAAAAAAAGAATTGGAAAGCTTAGGTTATCCAGGTTTTAATGATCCTAAAATAACTATTTCTACTAAGATACAGCCAATGGATGGGTTAAATCATAATTCTGCGGTTCGGTTCGAGCTTTTAGGAGGAAATGCTGAATCAATTAATATTCCATTAAGTCTACCTGAACAATACAATGGATTAGGCTATCAAAACCTTATTTCAATGGTATTCAAATTAATGAGTTTTCGTGATGACTGGATGCAAGTTGGCAAAGTAGGTAAAAGAAAGTCTATCGATAAAGAGGACGTTATTCTTCCTCCAATACATTTGGTATTAATAGAGGAACCTGAAGCACATCTTCATGCACAGGTCCAACAAGTATTTATTAGAAAAGCTTATGACATACTAAATAAGCATGAAAATCTACGTAATCAAAAGTTGTTAAAGACTCAAATGGTTGTAAGTACCCATTCAAGCCACATTGCTCATGAAATGAAATTCTCCAGTCTGCGCTATTTTAGAAGAAAACCAGCAGGAAGTCTTAATGAGGTGCCTACGTCAACGGTTGTGAATCTTTCAGAAGTATTTGGTCCTGAGGAAGAAACAGACAAGTTTGTAACTCGATATTTAAAAACAACACATTGTGATTTGTTTTTCGCAGATGCGGCTATCTTGGTAGAAGGACCTGCAGAGCGTATGTTAGTTCCTCATTTTATTAGACGTAACTTTAAAAAGCTTAATGAAAGCTATGTATCATTACTTGAGATTGGTGGAAGCCATGCACATAGATTAAGGCCACTTATTGAACACTTAGGTTTAACGAGTCTTATAATTACTGATTTGGATTCAATTAAGCCAAAGGGTAAGGGCACTAATGCAATTCATCCTCGTAGGAGGCAAAAATTTCGAACTGGTAATAACACTTTGAAAACATGGGTGCCAGAGAAAGAAGAGATCGATTTATTATTAGACATGGATGATGCAGGAAAAACAAAGTATTACGATGACTTTTTCTCTATTAGAGTTGCTTACCAATGCCCGGTTTTAGTTGAATTAAATGCGATATGCGGAAAAGAAGAAGCGCTGTCAAATACATTTGAAGATGCAATTGTATTCAATAATATATCACTTTTCAAAACTATCGAGGGCGATGGAATAATTAATAGCTTTAAAAATACAGTTAATAGAGCTTCTACTGCAACAGAGTTAGGACTTAGTATCTTTAACTTGTTAAAAAGTGTAAAAAAAGCTGAGTTTGCCCTAGATCTCTTATTATTAAAAGAGAATGATTCACTTAATGTTCCTACTTATATTAATGAAGGACTTGTTTGGTTGCAAAACGAACTGCAAAAAAAACATCAAGATTTTGTGGTTCAAACAGTTGAGCAAAAAAATGAGGTGTTGATTTAAATGTCAATCGTAGATAAAAATAATGTTGATGATTATGTGGATGATGAGATATGCAGCTGTATGAATTTGGATAGACCGAAGAGCTTTTTTTTGTTTGCAGGGGCTGGTTCCGGTAAAACTAAATCTTTGGTTACATCGCTTAATAGATTTCAGGAGAAAAATTTTAATCGAATGAAATTAAGTGGCCAGCGTATTGCAATAATTACATTCACTAATGTAGCAAGTGAGGAGATTGAAAGACGTTTAGATTATAATCCATTATTTATTGTCTCGACAATCCACAGTTTTATTTGGGAACTAATCAAGGATCACCAGCTTGACATAAAAAAATGGTTACATGATAATCTCAAAATACAAATTGAAGAACTACAAGAAAAACAAAGGAAAGGGAGTAAGGGAACAAAAACTGCGAATGATCGTATAAGTAACATTGAATATAAAACAAAGAGAATTCAAAAGCTAAATAGTATAACTAAATTCTCGTATAGTCCTAATGGGGAAAATAAGGGAGTAGATTCCTTAAACCACTCGGAAGTAATAAACATAGGAGTGTATTTTTTAACTCAGAAACCATTATTGCAAAAAATCCTAATAAGAAAATTTCCTTTTTTATTGATTGATGAAAGCCAAGACACAAATACAAAACTAATGGATGCCTTTTTTAAAGTACAAAGCGATTACTCATCTGAGTTTGCTCTTGGGCTATTTGGTGATACTATGCAGAGGATTTACCTTGATGGGAAAGCGGATCTGGGAATGAACTTACCAACAGATTGGGCGAAACCCATAAAAAAAATGAATCATCGTTCTCCTAATAGAATCATTAAATTAATTAATAAGATTCGTTCGGTAGTAGATGATCAAGAGCAGTTACCTAGAACTGATGCCAGAGAAGGTTGTGTACGCTTGTTTATTTTTCCTAATGAAATTGATAAGAAAACTGCTGAAAATAAAGTAGTAAAACAAATGTTTGAAATTACAAAAGACTTGTCATGGGGTGAGAATTCAGATTATATTTCATTAATTCTTGAACATCATATGGCAGCAAGCAGAATAGGTTTTGAAAATATATTCAGTGCTTTAAACCCAGTCGATAAATTAAAAACAGGATTATGGGAAGGCTCGCTACCAGAACTAAAGTTCTTCACACAAATCATATTACCAATAGCGATTGCAAGAGATAATAATGATCAATTTATAATAACCAGCATAGTGAAAAAATATTCACCGTTACTCATTAAAAAGACAATGCGTTCAAGTACTAATCAACTTAAACAATTGAAACTAGCAAATGCTGCTATGAAAAAGTTGTTATCGTTGTGGGATGATAGAAAAGAACCAACGGGAAATGATATATTGCAATGTGTTGCACAATCTAAATTGTTTGATATACCAGGGAGTTTAACTCCATTAATTATTCCAGAAACAATCCAGAAATGCAACGAGACTAATGAGTCTGTATCTAATTCTGAAAAAGGTGCTGGTGATCCGGAACTGGATGCCTGGAGATTATGCTTAAGTTCTAATTTCAGTCAATTTAAAGCGTACGAATCGTATATATCCGAACAAACAAATTTTAGAACACATCAAGGAGTAAAGGGTCTTGAATTTCCTAACGTTATGGTAATTATAGATGATCATGATTCACGGGGGAAAACGTTTAACTATGAAAAATTGTTTGGAGCTAAGGAGAGAACAGTCGATGAGATAAAAAATGAAAAAGAAGGTAGGGATAGTAGTATTAGCAGAACTCGTCGTCTCTTTTATGTCACATGTAGCAGAGCTGAAAAAAGCTTGGCTATTGTTGCTTACACAGCAGAACCAGAAAAGGTAAAGAAGCACGTATTACAAGAGGGGTGGTTTGGAGAGGATGAAATAGAGATTCTTTAAATGACATAGTTATTTTTTGCATATTCAAAATGGTGGAGGTACAATTTTCTTTATTGAAAAGTGAAGGTGATAATATGCAGATGCCGTCGTATTTTGGTCCACAATTAATGGGAGGAATTCATAATTCAGCGGGCCTATCCTATCAAGATACATGTGCCTTATACAATTTCTTCACTTACTTAAATAAGGACGATGAGCTACTGAGCCTTGGAGTTGAAATGGTAAATGACTTTTCTATTCACAAAGAAGGGAATATAATAACTGCACAGGTAAAAAAACAAACATTATCCCTTAAAGATATGCTCAAAATTCTAGAGAAAACTCCCCTGAAGAGAAATGATACAATCCTGGTTGTTTGTGCCCAATTTGATGATGAATTGCGCCAAATTATAAAGAAGAGAGAAAGATTCAGGTATGCCATGCAATCTGACTTAGATTCTGATTGGAAAGAAACGATAATTTCTGATTTTGAAGCGGAGTTGGTAAAAAAAGAAATTGATCCTAAAAGTAATTTATTCGTTAAAAGCGAATATGTTGAACTACCCGCAGATATGGCGCATATGGCTTTGTTCTTTGTAATAATGAAATGGCTTGAGAGAGAAAAACGTACAGTGGATATATCAGGCTTTATGAATAGCTTATCAGTATATATTCAGAAATTGCGAGAAACAAGCGGTTCACTTTCGTTAAAACAATTGAAAGAATTTGCAGAAGAACATTCTACAAAATCCTTGGTCACAGAAATTATAGAAACAGCGTATAAGTCCCAATTCATTCAACCTACTGAGTTAATGTCTGTTTTAGGCGAAACAAAAGACGAGATTTATAGGCAATTAGAGAAAAGGATTCAAGAAGCGCAAGAGCATTTTAATAATCAGGAATTTAGTGAATCTTTGGAAATATACTCAAGTTTAGAAACGATATTCCGAAAAAAACTATTGAAATTTCAATGTGCTATACTTCATGAGTTATTAAATAATTATGACTGCGCAATAAAGTATTGCGATGAAATTATAAAAATGGATCCCACCCACTATGAAGCATATTTAATTAGAGGTTTGAGTTTGAAAGCTTTAAAGAGATTTGAAGAAGCTATGGAACAGTTTGAGTATTCACTATCATTAAAGGCTTCTGTTCTGGCACATTATAATTTGGGTTATATCTATTTCACATCTCAAAGTGTTGACTCTACTAAGAAAGCGATTGAGCACTTCAAATCGTGCCTTGAGATAGATAGTATGTTTAAATACGCGCATCTCAACCTAAGTATTGCCTATTTTCAAATGGGTATATATGGCGACTCTTTAAAGCATATAAACAAAGCTCTCGATATTGATCCAGAATCCTATGAAGCCCTAGCCCATAAAGGCGAACTTTACCGATTCTTTGGTTTATATGATGATGCAATAGATTATTTTGAACAATGCTTGACTAAACAAAAAGAAAATCAGCAGGCACTTTTTGGCTTAGCTCTTTGCTTTACGGAGAAAGGCTATCTCTCGGAAGCCGCTATCTATTATAAACGATTTTTCAAATTTCATTCAGATAAATTCTTTAAAAATGGTATTTCTAATTCAATTGGAAGAAAGGCCATAATTGTTGATTTAGGCTGGAAAAGAACCGTTTATGGACATTTTGAAGTCATTAAGGAAAATTTAATTTATGTTGATATAGCTGGAGTGCAGTTAAAGGTTTCTCTCAGTGTAGCAAAGGATTATATTTTTATAGGCTGTGTTCAATTTAATGTTGAAACTAATACTATTATATACCCAACGGTTGGAAAGTTTATGGAGACGAAAGAAGACTTCCAGGCCTTGATATATAAAATTCAGGAAACCGCTCAACTCGAACAGTTTTTTGATAAACCACTTTTCGTAGACTTTAATCATAGTATTGAGATAAATATTGAAGAACGCGAAAAGTATGTACTAATAGAGATGTTTTTTTTCGATCAACCTCTAGTTGTTGGTATTACAGACCAAAAGGGCGATGGTTTTAAGTCGTTTAAAGATTATTTTGAATTATACGGACAATGTCGTATACATTTTGAATGTGTTAAAACATCTGAAGTCTTTGTTATTGATGGCATTTCGAAAGTTATTATAAAGCCTCTTGTTTGAAGTAACAAAAATGGAAAAACAGTCTTCAAATTAACACTAGAGACATGCTTATATTTTATAGGTAGTTTGAATTTTAATGTTATCCAACATTCAGGAGATCAGGGGTTCAAAATTTGAGCTGTTTGTGACATTGAAATCAAGATAACTGGTTTCCAACTTTCTTTACATGGTATTTTTTAGCGGTTTCAGACTTTCTTTTTTTCGTATTTATCAAGAGCCGCTGCAAACCCAGTAGTATCAATAATTTTGGTTCCAGACTTTTTTATCACCCGACACTTGTGTGAAAACCTCAAAAAGTTGACCTAAGAATTACAAAGTCGCATCAAAGCTTATAAAGTCGTATCGAAAAGCCGAGCGAAACTCAGGTATCCACTCCTGTTTTCCTCGGCTCTTTTCATAAATCAGGGAAGCGGGTCTAGGGAGAAGGGGGGATCTTAAACGCCTCAAATCCCTTGTTCTATCAAGCTTTACCTCAATTTCTTTCTCCAATTTTCACTCCGATGCCGTTGCCCTAATCCCTTTCTTTCCCTTGCTCTACCCTGCCTTTACTCCTGCTTTTTCAACTCGAATTTATTTACTTTTTTATCACGTTTTTTCTCCGATTTGTAGGACGACTTTATTTGCTCAGGGTGAAATAGGTGAGAAGAGAAAAGGGGCGTTAAAGGCAGGTGCGGCAAGGCTTTGAGGTGATTTGGTGGGGGAGGGGGCGTAACACGACTTTTTAACGATTGCACACATTGTGATTCATTACAATAAAGTGTTGTTCTGAACAATAAAGTTTTGTTTTCTTTAAAATTAACACAATAAAGTCTTGTTTTCTTTCTAAATAGGGAGTTGCAAAACGGAAATTAAAATTTATGAATCAACAAGGGTAGTCCTAAGTTATTTTACAGGGCTACCCTTGTTTTTTTTGTGATTTTTAAATCGCTGTACTATTGAATCCTTTAGACTAGCTTTAAAAAGCTCAAATAAATGAATAAATGGTGATTGATATTAGTAAACAAGCGGGTCTACAAATGGCTTGAGAAAGATAAAATCAAATTTAATAGCAACTTAGAGGAAAGTCGTGATATTTGTATCCCAAAGAAACCATTCGAAAAAATTAATAACCCTTCTAAAGAATTTTTGAATAGAAGGCAAGATATGATGAGAAATGGTTTCCTCAAATTGACTGATCCTAAAGATGTTTTCCGCTAGGGTAGAGGTGTAGAATGACAGCTGTAAATACCGAATAAGAAGCTTGATTTCGATAGCATGGAAGTGTATCTGTCAGTTGCTCCACCGTACAGGGGCGATAATAGCTGTCCTCATCCATAGGAGTAGACCACAATCATGCAAGCTCCATATGTGTCTGTTTTCGCCAAGGTCGCAGATTATCTGATTGAACGTCGGCTAATGAGCGGTAGATTACAATATAAAAGACTGTTCCCAAATTACGTTAGTATTTGTGCATGTCATGATCTAAAAATCGGACAGTATTCGTATAAAGAATGGTCAGTATCTCCCTCGATTGATGGCGAAGTATGATGGTTTCATCATTTGTACGACTATAGGTATAGGCGAAGACAGGAATCACTAGATAGCATGCAAACGCTTACTGTTTCAATAGCCAATTAACTTAATATAGTGGGGCTCACATTAATTCGAAACGCAGAACATGCTACTACTGGTTCTATTGCCTAACGAAGGAGAGGTAAGAATTGACTGTTAAAGGTACTTTGACTATCCATGCCAATGAACGCGGGGCAGCAATGGGTGACTTGTTCGGTATTTTCTTTGAGGATCTGAATCATGCTGCAGACGGAGGACTGTATGCTGAACTTGTCCGCAACCGCTCCTTTGAGTTTGATCCGATTGATCATCCTGATTTTCATGCACTGACGGCTTGGGCCAAGGTAGAGCATGGAGGCGGCAAGTGTGAGGTTAGGGTTGAACGAGATATCCCTTTGAACAGCCGAAATGTCAATTACGCGGTCATTGATATTGAGGTTGAGGGTGACGGCGTCGGAATTCAGAATGAGGGTTTTAATAGCGGCATCCCAGTTAAATCAGGGGAAAACTATCTGTTCTCGATGTATGCACGTAGAAATAGTAGCTTCGACGCGCCTGTTAAGGTTGAACTGCAAGGGTTAGATGGCAGTATCTATGCTGAAGCCTTTATCATGGTGGAGTCGGACAAGTGGACGAAATACGAGGCGCGTCTAACGTCTTCAGCTACTGATTATAGTGGAAGGCTCGTTGTCAAGACCAAGGGTACAGGAAAGCTTTATCTCGACATGATTTCTCTGTTCCCTGCACTAACATTCCACAATCGAACGAATGGCATGCGTGAAGATATCGCCAAGATGATCGCTGATTTGAAGCCTAAGTTTATGAGATTCCCAGGCGGCTGCCTCGTTCATGATGGATCACTAAACGCAGATGACCGTGATTCGATGTATCGCTGGAAAAACACGATCGGTGCTGTTGAGCAGCGGCCAGCACGTCGCAGCAACTGGCGATACAATCAGACGCTGGGTCTTGGTTATTATGAATACTTCTTGTTCTGCGAGGATATTGCTGCCAAGCCAATCCCGATTTTACCAGCAGGTTATGATCCACATCATAAGAGAATTGTACCAATAGATGAGCTTCAGCCATGGATAGAGGATGCGCTCGACCTTATTGAATTTGCGAATGGGGATGTGACAAGCAAGTGGGGTTCGATTCGTGCCGGACTTGGCCATCCAGAGCCGTTCGATTTGGAATATATCGGAATCGGGAATGAAGAGGTAGGTGAGCCTTTCTTCGAGCGATATGCTTACTTCCATCGTGCAATTAAGGCGAAATATCCAGCCATCAAAATAATTAATTCCAGCGGTCCATTCTCGGCAGGCAGCGAATATGAGCGCGGCTGGCGATCTGCGCGCGAGAATAGGTCTGACCTTGTGGATGAGCATTATTACCAATCACCGGAGTGGATGCTGACGAATCACCGCCGCTACGACGGATTTAAGGCGGAAGATCCACATGTATTTCTGGGCGAATACGCTTCAGGGGGCAGTACCTACTACAATGCGCTAGCGGAAGCGGCTTACATGACCGGACTGGAGCGCAATGCACATGCCGTCGACCTTGCCTGCTATGCGCCTATGCTCTGCAACGTTGATTATATGAACTGGAGTCCAAATTTAATTTGGTTCAATAATCATCAAGTTTATGGCTCGGCCAATTATTATGTGCAGAAGCTATTCATGCATCATCAAGGCGATTATGTGCTTCCGGTTGAAGCGGAAGGTTTCAAGCCGCTCGTTCAGCTGGAAATCAGACCGATTGAAGGGATCATTGCGATTGGGGCTGATCAAGGCTCGGTCGAGTTTTCACGGATTCGTCTTGTCAATCACGTAACCGGGGATATCCAAGAGTTTAGCGGTGATCGAATCCTTCTGTCCGACACGCAGGAAGCACGTGTGAATGGCACGGCACGTCGCATGTTGGAGATTGAGTCAATTGCGAGTGAGCATTACACGTTGTCGATGACGGCAAGGAGGATAGAAGGACGCAAAGGGTTATTCATCCACTTCGGCAGAAGCGATGACCGGAATCAGATTTTATGGGAAATTGGAGGGTGGCAGAATCAGGACTCGATGATTAACGTCTTCGTGAACGGAAGAAGCTCTATCCTAACCCAAAGCTTGTTTACGGTAGAAACAGATGTCGATTACCATCTTGTACTGGAGGTTCAGGGGAGGACGATTCGAGCCTTTATCGACGGCACCCTAGTTGCTGATACAGAAGATCGACTACCCGTCATTGAACCGCTCTACTATTCCTCTAGCATAGACGAGGTAAATGGCGATGTCATTTTGAAGGTTGTCAATGTTCAAAATGAGGTTGCGCCTGTTCGCATCAATCTGGAAGGGCTCGATAATGTGTCATTGAATATTGAAATATCGGAACTGTCAGGATATGCCCTTGAGGACGAGAACAGCTTCGGAGATCCGAAACGAATTGTACCGTCATATACCGTGCTCCATTCGCAAGGTAACGGCTTCGACTATACGTTCTCAGGTCAATCGTTCACCGTATTGCGGATGAAGAAATTATCGAATGTCCACATTCGGGAGGAGAAGTAGAAGAGCGCCTACTTATTCGTTCATTTTAACGAGAAGAAGACGCCAGATGAGGAGCAGGTGTATTTCGGTGTCAGCCTTGATGGATTTAACTGGGAGCAGGTGAACGGCAGACAGCCGGTCTTGTGGAGCAATCAAGACGATCAAGGGGGACGTGGTCATACGATTGTGCGAACAAAGTCTGGCCGAATTTATACTCTAGCTATCGGCACTTATCGTGGCAATAACACAACGATTTTCCTGGACCATGCCTTCAACTTATTTACTGAAAAGCTGGACTAAGTGTTTCTAACTATAGCAATACAATGGGCTGCGGATCTATTGGCAGCCCTTTTATGTTTGAAAAACGATGTGGATAAGTTTATAGATATCACAAAAACGGACAGTATGTTTTGAAAAAATGGTCCGTATCTTGGATTAAAAACGGAAATTATAATAAAGGTAAGGAGGGGGAAAACAGAGATGAAAACGGATTCAAGTGTGATTGGGAACAAAGGCGCTCCAATTAATCGCATTACATGGATACAGTTTAAACGGCAATTATATCCGCAGACCTTTGTACTTTTAGGGGTTTTATTCCTATTAATCTTTTCTTACATTCCAATGATTGGGATCATAATGGCGTTCAAGGATTACAAAATTTCTACAGGTGTTCAGGGGATTTTCACGAGCGATTGGGTTGGACTCAAATATTTTTATGAGTTTGTGAACGATTACAGGTTTTATGACCTGGTTAGAAATACATTGGTAATCAGTATTCTGAAAATTATTTTTGCTTTTCCAATCCCGATCTTGTTCGCCATTATGTTGAATGAGCTGCGAGGAATGGCATTCAAGCGAATTGTACAAACCGTCAGTTACTTCCCGCACTTTATCTCTTGGGTTGTTGTGTTGGGATTGGCATATGTATTTCTTTCCGCTCAAGATGGTATCGTCAATACGTTATTGATGAATCTGCATATTATCGACAAGCCATTAAACATATTAACCGATCCAAGCAAGTTTTGGGGATTGGCAGTCGGAAGTGCTGTTTGGAAAGAAGCTGGTTGGTGGACGATCATTTTCTTGGCAGCGATTGCAGGAATCAACCCTTCCCTATATGAAGCAGCTCAGATGGATGGCGCTGGTCGTCTAAAACGAATCTGGCATATAACATTGCCTGGTATGCAAGGTGCGGTTATTGTTGTAATGGTTATGTCAATCGGTAGTCTACTGGGCGGCGGTTTGGTTGGTTCAAACTTTGAACAAGCTTTCTTGCTCGGAAATTCTGTAAACAGTGATACGTCTGAAATTGTCCAAACTTATGCCTTTAAGGTTGGTCTTGCAGAGGGACGGTTTGCATATGCGACAGCGATTGATTTTGTACAATCAATGATTTCGGTATTTTTAATTTTCACAAGCAACTATTTGGCTAAGAAATTTTCAGGACAGGGGTTATTCTAATGGATAGCATACTCAAACATTGGCGACGAAGAACCTTTGAGGATTGGGTTGTTGACACGTTAAATACGCTCTTGATGCTAGTTGTTTTAATCGCTACTTTATATCCATTTTATTATGTTCTCATCATTTCATTTAATGAAGGCGTTGATGCATCAAGAGGAGGGATTTACTTCTGGCCGAGGAAATTTACTTTAGAAAATTATACGACCTTCATTAATGATTATAAATGGAGAGCTGGTTTTCTTGTATCTTCTGCACGAACGATCGTTGGAACAGTGTTAGGTGTGTTATTTACAAGCCTTGTTGCTTACGGCCTGTCGTACAAGAATCTGATTTTTAAGAAGATATACTTTCCAATCATTATCGTAGCCATGTACTTCTCAGGTGGCTTAATTCCTTATTATGTTGTCCTTCGAGAATTGCATCTGTTGAATCACTTTGGTGTGTATGTCATTCCGACGATGTTAAATTTATTTTTCCTGCTCATTGCGATTTCATTCTTTAGAGAAATTCCGGAAGATTTGCAAGAGTCAGCGCGAATTGATGGAGCAAGTGATCTGAAGATTTTCTATACCATTATTCTTCCTGTATCACGGCCGCTTCTGGCTACGATGTCGCTATTTCTAGGTGTTGGCCAATGGAATTCATGGATGGATTCAGCCTATTTCGTCCAGAATGAGAACCTTCGTACATTGACATACCGGATGATTGAAATAACGAATCAAAGTACGATGCCGCTTGATGCAGCGAGCTCTGCTTACGCGAGCACAATGACCACGGTTACGACGTTTTCGATTCAAATTACAGCGATGGTTGTCGCGATATTGCCGATCGTCTGCGTCTATCCTTTCTTACAGAAGCATTTCGTAAAAGGTGTAATGCTCGGCGCAGTGAAAGGCTAATAATCTGCTATTAAAATCGAATGGTTTTAATATAAAAAAACAATTTATTGGGGGAATATCGATGCAACAAATGGGCAGAAAGAAACGGGTCAACTCATTCATCGTCATCGGCATGATGGTTTCATTACTCTCGGCTTGCTCAGGGAACAGCAGTTCCGAAAGCCCGGCAGCTAATGCCGGAGGACAAGTAACTCCATCAGAATCGACAAGCAGTAAAGAACCTGTTGAGTTGAGTGTATTCGTCAACCATCCGTGGTTCCCTGTTAAAGATTGGTCTGGTTCCATTCCTGAAATGATTACCGAGAAAACAGGCGTTAAACTTAAAGTGACTGTAGCAGCAGATGATAAGCAGCTGCCATTGATGATTGCATCTGGCGACTTGCCTGACTTGGTCTTCACATCTACTAATCTAGATCGACTGGCGGATCCTGCAGTATCTTACTCCTGGAATGAACTGATTGAGAAATACGCACCTGACTTTAAGCCAGACCAGGATCGAATTGCAATTAATACGGAAACTGATGGTAATTTCTATACGATCCGAAATAACTTCGCTACGCAAGCGGAATGGGATGCCAATCCTAATGCGTCGGTTTCACCTGGCGCACTTGGGATTCGCCAAGATATTATGGATGCATTGGGCAAACCTGCTCTCAACAATTTGCAAGATCTTGAAAACATTCTCGGGCAAGTGAAAGCGAAATACCCGGATATGATTCCACTTATGCTCGATAAAAACTGGGGCTATTATTATTTAAAGCAGCAATTCGGTATCCCGACGATAACGACGGATCTGTATGAGAAGGATGGTAAAGTGTCATACTATATTAACCATCCGAAGAGTCTTGACTACTACAAATATATAAACAGTCTTTATCGTAACGAATATATTACCGGTGAGAACTTTGCTTTCAAAGACACGCTTCGAGATAATGATTATGTCTTGAAAGGCAAAGTATTTGCTGAGGCAGATAATACGAATGATATTGATAACATGAACAGCCAAATTAAGCTGGACAATAACGCTAAACTTACCCAGTTGGTAAAACCTTTGGGCAGCGATGCTAAATATTATAATGCCAGTGTCGGTTGGTCTGGTGTATATATAACCAAAGAAAACAAAAACCCAGAAGCCTCCATCAAGTTTATGCAATACATGTTCTCTGAAGAAGGCCAGAAACTGGGATTGTGGGGTATTGAAGGCAAACACTATAAATGGAATAACGAAGGCAAATATCCTGAGCTGCTTTATAAGCAAGGTGACAGCGATTACATTAATAAAGAAGGAATAGGGTTCTGGGGATTGATGTCGAATAGCGCTGCTATTGATATTGCAGATCCGAATATCGAGTCTTCACATGTAAAGAAAGCTGCAAAGGATACAATGGTACTTGTTCCTGCATTAGGGCTACTCGTGCCTAAATCCGATTCCGAAGAAGGAGTGATCCTATCCAAGTTGAAAGAAATGATAAGTACAGAGGAAGTTAGGATTTTCATGTCTGACTCCGAAGAATCTGCGGTTAAAGCTTATAACGATATGCTGGCGAAAGCTGAGCAAATTGGCCTGAGTAAATATGAGGCATGGCTCAACAAAAAGTATGAGGAAGTAAAACCGTTATTTCAGAAATAATAAAAAATAAATGAAGTAGGAGGAGTCAGAGCTAATGCACTGACTTTCCTGCTTTTTATTACGAAACGATACTCTGAAAAGTAAAGAAGTGATGATCCTGTTAGAGTTACTAGCTAAAAGAATGATTTTCATGCTGCCGAAGACAAAAATCGTACAAAAATTGTTCGTGGGTTATTTGCTGATGGTCCTAATTCCATTTTTGATTTTTGGATATTTTGTTTACAACCAGGCGCAAAGTCGTTTTCTTGAACAATATTTGCGAAATAGGCAGGAGCTTATCGAACAGGCGAGTAATAGTCTGCAGGTTGATTTGACACAAGTCGAATCAGTATATCAGTTATTTCAATACAATGAGTACATGCTTGAATACTTGAGCGGAAATTATCGTTCTGAATCTCAGTACGTCTATAATTTACTGAAAAATATTCGGCCCTTATACTCGTTTGTAAGTGTCGGGAATAAGCAAATACAAGGAATTCGGATGTATAGCATCAATCCGGAGGTTGAAACTTTAGAGCCAGAGTTTGGGGAAACGAATGAGTTAATTCATAAACCGGAATATGGAGAAATTCAAGCGCTGCCTCCGGGCAAAGGTTTATGGGTTATGAAACAATCAACCTCTCAACAATATCCGAGCTTAATTTACTATCAGAAGATTTATAATTCACAATTTTCCAAGCAAATTGGGATTATGGAAATTAAAGTATCTGACGACGTAATTAATATGCTAATGGAGAAGATCAAGACAAAGAAAGATGATCGGGTATTGATTATCTCGCCTGATAGCAAGCTGTTATTTGGTGATCTTGATCACACAGAGGAAGTACAACTAGTACAAAAATCGGCTTCAGCTATTATTCAAGAGTCCAAGTCCGGTCATTATATTGTTAGGGGTAAGAGGCTTCTCAGTAATATGGTAACCGTCGAGTCATTAGACGTTGTCGTGATATCTTATACAAACGAGAAAGGTGTGTTTGAAAATCTCAAGAAGGAATTACAATTTGTCGCACTTGGCGGGGTAATATGTTTGTTTATGCTTTCCGCTGTTTATTATTGGATAGTCAGCTCTCTAACTAAACGGATTGTCAAGCTTTCTAGGCATATGCGTAGGGTCGGCTTTGATAATTTATCCATGTATACTGAGCGTACGAATGATAGGGATGAAATCGACTATTTGACATCCTCATACAACGCGATGCTTCAGCGGATCGATGACTTGGTAAACAAGGTGCACCGTGAAGAATTGCTGCGTAAAGAAGCTGATTATAAAGTGTTGCAAGCCCAAATAAAACCGCACTTTTTATATAACACATTGGAGTCTATTCGGATGATGGCTGAAGTGAATGAAGCGCCAGAAGTCGCCAATTTTACACATACGTTTGGCAAACTCATTCGTTACAGTCTATCGAATGACAAATTTGAAACGACACTTCATGACGAGCTCGAGCATGTTAGAAATTTTTTGCAGATTCATAAAATCCGAGTCGGTGAGCGACTAGATTACGCAATTGAGGTAGATGCTCGAATTAATCGTTTCGTGTGTCCACGGTTTATTTTGCAGCCATTAGTAGAGAACAGTATTATTCATGGTCTAAGCAGACTGCGGAAGCAATGGATGATTCGATTACGGATTTATGAAGAGAATGGCTACCTTAAAGTGGAGATTAAGGATAACGGAGTTGGAATAGAAGCGGATCGACTTCGAATGATTCAAGGTGTATTGCATGGAGAACTGGACTTGGAGCGACTGCAGACCGAATCGGGAGGGCTTGGCGTATACAATGTTCATGAGCGCATAAAAAGCTTCTATGGTAACCAATCTGGTTTGTCGCTAAATAGTAACGATCCGAACGGTATGATTTGCATCATTCAAATGTATAAAGGAGAGCTTGAATCATGCTAAATCTACTGGTAGTAGATGATGAACCACTAATTCTAGCCGGGCTCCATTCTATTATTACGAAAGCAGATACTGGATTTCTTAGGGTGGAGACGGCTAACGATGGAATAGAAGCGCTCGAGAAGCTTCAGTCGTATGAAGCACATTTAATTCTAACAGATATTCAGATGCCCGAGATGACGGGTTTGGAATTGATTCATGAAGTGAAACGGAACAATCTTTGCGAGCGCTTCATTATTTTAACCGGCTATAATGATTTTGATTTTGTTAGACAGGCATTACGTTACCAAGTACTTGATTATCTCTTGAAACCGATCGATAAAGAAGAGCTCGTGTCCGCCCTGCAGAACGCAGCTCAATTAATTCATGAAGATCTGCAGCTTCGCGAGGTGAAGGGGGCGACGGAGTACAAGGAAACGATAACGGAATTCACGAGTCTCTTAGACAACAAGCTGCTATCAGAACCGATGAGTAAAATACTAGATTATATCCATCAACATTATGCAAAGTTTGATCTGTCATTAGAACAAGTGGCAGAGTTTATTGAATTGAATCCAAGCTACGTAAGTGCATTGTTCAAGAAAGAAGCCGGAATTAATTTCATTCCATATTTGCATACGTGCCGTGTATTTAAGGCTCAGCAACTTATGAATGAACACCCTAAGATGGCAATAGACAAGATTTCATTTCAGGTAGGGTATGAGAATCCGCGTTACTTCTTCAAAGTATTTAAGAAATATGCAGGGCTAACTCCCGGTCAGTATCGGGATATTGATGTTGATGAAGATTTGAAATGATTATATCGTTATCCATTCATAGATTGGGCAGCCAAGGAGGCGCATTTGGAAATGAGTCAACCTAAGATTGTTGTATCTGTTGATCAGAAAGAAAAAGAATTAGGAGATTTGTTCGGTATTTTTTTCGAGGATCTTAACCATGCAGCGGATGGTGGTCTGTATGCGGAAATGGTGCAGAATCGCTCGTTCGAGTTCGACTATACAGATAATAAGGACTATAACTCACTTACAGCATGGAATAAGGTAGCGAGAGGGCCGGCACATGTTGAAATTCATGTAGAGACGGACTCCCCTCTTAACGCTAACAATTTGCATTATTTGGTTATGGAAGTAATGCTGCCAGGTAAAGGTGCTGGGGTTCAAAATGCAGGATTCAACACAGGCATGTCTGTTGTTAAGGGCGAAACATACCATTTCTCCTGTTATTATCGGAGAAATAGCTCTAACTCTGCTCCAATGCGAATCCGTCTGGAGAATGAGGAGGGGACCCTATGTTATGGAGAGACTACTTTTGACCCCGATCAGATGGAATGGACGCAAGTGGAATTGGAGATTGTTGCGGATATGACGGACAACTATGCTCGTTTAACGCTGCTAGCTGAAGATAAAATATCAATATCGTTAGATATGGTTTCATTATTCCCTAAACATACGTTCTTGGAGAGGAAAAATGGGCTGCGTGCAGATATTGCACAGCTACTAGCCGACATGAAGCCACGGTTTATGCGTTTTCCAGGAGGCTGTCTTGCCCATTTTGGTTCTCTAAATCCGAATGATCGAAACAGTATATATCGTTGGAAGAATACGCTGGGGCCGGTTGAATCAAGACCGACGAAGAGTAACATTTGGAAGTACAATCAGACCATGGGGATAGGGTATTATGAGTATTTTCAATTTTGCGAAGATATCGGAGCCAAGCCGCTTCCAGTCATTGCAGCAGGTTACGATCCTCATACAAGGCGTGCCGCTCCTCTTGACGAGATGCAGCCATGGATCGATGAAGCCTTAGATCTTATCGAGTTTGCTAATGGGGGGACGGATACTATTTGGGGAGCAAAACGGGCTGATCTAGGCCATCCTGAACCATTTGGCTTGGAGTATCTGGCCATTGGGAATGAAGAAGTCGGGGCGGAGTTTTTTGAACGCTATGTGATTATTCATCAGGCAGTTCGTGAGAAATATCCTGCTATTAAATTAATTGGTTCTGGGGGCCCCGGAGCTGCTGGCAGCGAATATGATCGCGGTTGGGAATGTGCTTGCAAACATGAGGCCAATTATGTAGATGAACACTACTATCAATCGCCAGATTGGTTCATCGCGAATATGAATCGTTATGATGGATATCCTGCCGACGGCCCTAAAGTATTTCTTGGCGAATATGCATCAGGCGATGATACCTACTTCAACGCAGTTGTTGAGGCGGCTTATATGATTGGCATGGAGAAGGCGCCAGCTGTAGGACTCGCTTGTTATGCGCCAATGCTCTGCAACGCAGATTACGTAAATTGGAAACCCAATATGATATGGTTCAACAATCATTCGGTGTATGGCACTGCTAGTTATCATGTTCAGAAACTGTTTATGCAGCATCAGGGAGATGTATTGCTTCATACGGAAGCAATAGGATTACCTGAGCAAGAACAAGCTGCTCCGCCGATTATGGGGACGATTAGCTTTGACACCAAATCTGCTCATGTTGATATTGTCGATATTACACTAGAGAATCTTGAGACTGGCGAAGTTAAGAAATATGATGGAAGATCGATTTCACCAGAATCAACATCAAGCTTCCTCGATACGGTGGATTGGGACCATTATCATTTGTCGTTTCGTGCAGCTAAGCTCGATGAAAGCAGTGGAGTCGATGTTTCTGGAAGCCATCCGTTTGAAATAACATTTGGACAAGCCGATGACAATAATAAGCGCATTTGGAAGCTCGATTGGTGGATGAATCTATCCAGTATCTGCAGCATTACAGGAGGAAGACATTGCGAACTTATAAATTATGTTTTCAATCCTGAAGCAGGGAGGAAGTACGAATACCGTTTAGAGGTTAAAGGGCGCCAAATACGCACTTATATTGATGGTGTTCTTCTTGCAGACACTGAGGATAAGCCTGCTATTACTGAAGAACTATATTATTCAGCATCATTGGATGAGAAGTCTGGTGATATTATTATGAAGGTTGTTAACCTGAAAGAGTACGATGTAACTGCTGATGTTGTTCTGAACGGAGATATAACAACCGATCGGGGTGTTAAAGTATATACGCTCTCTGGTCATGCAGATGAGGATCGGAATAGCTTCGAGGAGCCGAATAAGATAGCGCCAAAAGAAGCGGACATAGCGTGGGGTAAAGGCCCGCGGACTTATCATTTTACAAGAAAATCGATGACAGTACTCCGCTTCTTAAATTAGAAGAGTCAAAGACATTCTACTGTACGGAGAAGAAAAGTCCCGATGATGGCATTTAATCATTGGGACTTTTTTTATTAAGTAAAAGGAGAAACATCCGAACATCTTAATGAGATAGAAAAATCATTAATTAGTAGCTTCAGAGACCTTGCGTTTTATGAGCAGAATCGATGATTAGATTTTCTTAGGAGTTGTTAGAAGTAATAAAGTTCAAGATTGTAAAATAAAGTTGTAGACTGACGATGCTTCATTAAGCGGGAGGTTACTTCCAATACATTAGCTAAATACAAAGAATTCATCTAAAAAATAAAATAGCTATCTGTACTCGCAAAAATGAGAAATTAACAAGGTCGACCATGAATTTTATTAATATGATTCGTCAAAATCCTATTAGAAGTATCCACTCGCAATCGAATCAGCGGTCCACCTCATTCAGGCATTGGAACTGCGCGCATAAGTAAGGCAAAACTGAAAAGGGCCGCCCCTGTTTGGAGACGGCCTTGAAAATAGTTGCTGTGTCGATCAAGTAAATGAAGCGTATCCGTTATCCACCTTGAAAGAAGACCCCTTATGACGTCTAATTGCCATACTCTTTCCAATACTTCGCTAAGCGGTCCTGAAGTGCAGCGTCCAGATCTTTCCCTTCCTCTTCATCCAGATGGGCCATCCCGATGGCTTGCGCCAATTGCTGGCTAAGTCCTCGCACTCCTCCTGACATGCCCAGCTCGGGCAGCCATTCCATCTGGGAGTACCACCGCTCCGCATAATCTTTGGTTCCGCCGGCGTTCTTCACGATATACAAGCGATGCAGGATGTTAGTGTCGTCTCGATAGCTATAGTAAAAGTATCCCTTCTTCTTAAGCGCCTCCGTAATATTGATTTTTTCTCCGTTTACGCTTACGATGAGGCGCCCCCAGGATTTCTTAACGAGCCAAGGCCCAGTGACAGCGCTGATCGCTACCTTCGTATTTTTACCGTCCATTTCATAGTGCAAGGTATCGCCGTTTGCAAAGGTAACCGTCTGTCCTTTTCCGTTAAAATAGCGATCGTATAATTTTTCGATATCGCCGGATACTGCAGCATACGCTGTTGCCGAGATGAGGAGTACAAGCAAGCTGGCAGATAACGTGATCAGTATTTTGCGATAGGAGGCTCGTCCGCGCATCTCTCGGCTTGGTTCATGTGCGACCCGGCGCTGCCGTTCGATCGCTTTCCACATGTTCTCTTTCTGATTCTCGTCCGGAGCAATTGCCTCGAATAGTTGCTTGATATGATTATTTGTCATAATGGCCTCCTAAGCTTAACTTCATGAGCGTACGCCCCTTCGCCAGCTGTGTTTGGATCGTGCTTTCTTTGCGGATGAGCATGTTCGCGATTTCTCTAATTGAATATTCTTCGAAATAATAAAGATAGAGTACGATTTTGTATTTATCAGGCAACGCCAGCAGCTGATCAAGCAACTCTCCCGAACGATCGCCGTCATCCCTCCAAACCGCTTCCGGCAAGCGTGCCAGCTCGACTTTCCGCGTTCTCCACCAGCTTTTCAGTATATCCTTGCAATAGTTCCTGGTCATTACGATAAGCCATGCCTTCTCATGCTCGGGGTCAGCAAAAGACGTGTTGGACTTCAATAGTTTTAGAAAAATCGATTGAACAGCATCCTCCGAATCGGTTGAATTTTTGAGATACATGAAGCAAATGCGATAAATCATTTCTACGTTCCGTTTATAAATGTCATCCATGTTTTCACCTCGTATATGTATAACACGATCGTGGACCAAGAAATATCCTTATATCTCACTTGTTTTTTTACTTTCCCATACTCGCCTATACAAAATGAGACGTTGGCGATCAGTTCAGGATTAAGCGAGGGTTTTGATATAAGAAGAAAATAAAGTACTAGACTAAGAAAATTAAGTTGCAGACTGAACAAATAAAGTATTAGACTCGGTGGAGCGACCGGGATGTAGCTACTACATGAAGCTTCGGCTCGTGCTCCTGGTTCTTCCGGACGCGCTGGGCGTAGCCATCGTCAGCCGGATACTACAGTTACCTAGCTGAGCCCCGGGATTCGGCTTCGTTCCAATCGCCAGTTACAACGTGTCTCCGATGACCAATAAACCTGCTGTTCTCAGCTATGGCAGTCCAAACAGGATCGAGAAGCTACGATGGGACCTTATACCGTTTTGGGCGTTGTTTGCCTCCGGCGCGCTGGCCAACCCGAAGGAACTTTAGCCATGCCTGAACGTTAGAATATACGTAATAGTATGGTTAGAAATGTGATTATAGCGCGTCGTTTGGGGCTTGTGGGAGACAAGTTAGTTTGAAATGTAATTATAGAACGCCTACGTGTACCTACCCCTTTTCCTTGTTGACCTACCCGTCTGGGTAGGTCATTTTTTGTTTTTCAACCATTATACTTAATTTAGATTTGCCTTACGGAAAGCGAGTATTTAGATCTTTTTAAATGTGGCACTTTCCAACATCTAATTGCTGCTAATCAAGAGGCCTCTGAGTCAATACATACGTTTAGGCACATAATGTCCCCGGGCTCTTCTCCATTCCTCAGCACAAGGTAACGCAAGTGGTCCACCATCTTTGCTGCAAGCATTGCTCGATCAGACCAACACAGAAATACTCTGACAAAAAATACAGGAATCGCATCATAAGCTTTGACGGGAGGGAGAGAGAGTTTAGAGGTGGGGTAGTCGAGTATGGTTATTATTTTTTTCAGAATAGAAATGGGATTACAAGGAGGAACAAGATACTTATGAAGCTTGTGAAACGCAGATCGCTGATTTATCTGTTAATAGTAAGTATGATACTGACGTTGATAGCTGGACCTGGAACGGCTGAAGCAGCAGCCTCTAATTGGATTATGGTGGATGGCGGCGGGAATACTGGCCTGAATGTGAATACTTCGAGTCATGCACCGCAAGCTATGCGTACGGCCGTACACCATAATATTCTTTATGCAGCCTGGATTGAAAGGGCATCGGCAGTTAATCAGGTTCGAGTAAAAAGCTTTAATGGAACAACCTGGAGAAGCGTAGACGGAGGCGGTACGACCGGTCTGAATATAAATCCAGCAGATCGAGCGCTTAACCCTTCCTTAATTGTTTATGAGGATATTTTATACTTGCTTTGGGAGGAAACGGGTAAGATTCGCGCAAAAAAATACGATGGAACCAGTTGGATCAGTGTCGATGAAGGCGGCTTGAATGGAAGCGCTTCGGCAACATCATCTGCTCCACGCATGGCCGTCATGAATAACAACCTTTACGTAGCTTGGCATGAGAAGGTAGACGGCGGAGTTAATCAGATTCGAGTAATGAGCTTTGACGGTACCAATTGGACCAGTGTCGATGGCGGAGGCTCTACAGGTTTGAACGCAAATCCATTGAGCTCTGCAACCTATCCGACGATGGCTGTATTCAACAATGCTTTATACATTTCTTGGTATGAATATAATAGTAGTGCTGCACAAGTGAGAGTAATGAAATATGATGGCTCCAGTTGGATTAGTGTCGATGGTGGAGGAAGCGACGGTATAAACGTAAATCCTTCTTTAAACGCATTAGCGCCCGAATTAATCGAATTTAATAATGCGCTGTATGCAACATGGTATGAGAGTAGTCAGATTAGAGTCAAGAAGTATGATGGAGCAAGCTGGACGAGCGTCGATGGCGGGGGTTCAATTGGCTTGAATGTAAATACTAACAGGGAAGCATCTTTTCCTAAACCGATGGTGTTCAATAATGATTTATACGTTACATGGCTTGAAGATAATGGTACTATTAGAGCTCAAATTCGGGTAAAAAAGTATGATAGAACAAGTTGGTCATCTGTAGATGATGGAGGTTCAAATGGTATTAATGCCGGCTTTGCCGATACAGCTTGGGAACCTTCCCTGCAACAATTTAATGGTGATTTATATGCGTTTTGGGCTGAAGCCAATGGTTATTCCGGTCAGGTTAGGGCAGCCAGGATGTTGATTAACGCTGATTTTCCGACCATCAGTTCACAGCCAGCGAATCAGGCGGTAAATGTGGGAGGAACGGCGACGCTTAGAGTGACGGCATACACCATCGACGGCGGGACGTTAAGCTACCAGTGGTACAGCAATACCAGCAACAGCACCTCCGGCGGTACGCTTGTGACTGGAGCGATCAGCGCAAGCTATAACGCGCCGACTGCCACTGAAGGTACTCTGTACTATTACGTCGAGGTGACGAATACAAATTCGCGCGCTGAGGGAACAAAATCGGCGAGCGTTACGAGCAATGTTGTTTCGGTGACAGCGAACGCGCTCGTGAACGCCGCTACGCCGAGCATTGGGACGCAGCCAGCGGATGAGACGGTGGAGGTTGGAGGAACGGCAACGCTTAGCGTAGCGGCGAGCGTGAGCGATGGAGGTGTATTGAGCTACCAGTGGTATAGCAACGGCAGCAACAGCACGAGCGGAGGTACGTTGGTGAATGGTGCGACAAGCGCTAGCTATAATGTACCGACGGCAACGGCTGGCACGAGGTATTATTACGTCGTAGTGACGAACACGAATGCCAGCGTGAGCGGAACGAAGATGGCTAGCGTGATAAGTGGAGTAGCTCAAGTGACGGTGAACGCGCTCGTAAATGCAGCTGAGCCAAACATTGGGACGCAGCCAGCGGATGAGACGGTGAGCGTTGGAGGAACGGCAACGCTTAGCGTAGCGGCGAGCGTGAGTGATGGAGGTATATTGAGCTACCAGTGGTATAGTAATGGCAGCAACAGCACGAGCGGAGGCACGTTGGTGAACGGAGCGACCGGTGCAAGCTACAACGCACCGACAGCAACGGCTGGCCCTAGGTATTATTACGTCGTAGTGACGAACACGAATGCGAGCGTGAATGGAACGAAGACAGCTAGCGTGACGAGTGGAACCGCATTGGTGACGGTGAACGCGCTGGTGAACGCGGCTACGCCGAGCATTGGGACGCAGCCGACAGATGAGACGGTGAATGTTGGAGGAACGGCGACGCTTAATGTAACGGCGAGTGTGAGTGATGGAGGTGTGCTGAGCTATCAGTGGTACAGCAACGGCAGCAATAGCACGAGCGGGGGCACGTTGGTGAACGGAGCGATCGGTGCAAGCTACAACGCACCGACGGCAACAGCTGGCACGAGGTATTATTACGTCGTAGTGACGAACACGAATGCCAGCGTGAGCGGAACGAAGATGGCTAGCGTGACGAGTGGAACCGCATTGGTGACGGTGAACGCGCTAGTGAACGCCGCTACGCCAAACATTGGGACACAGCCAGCGGATGAGACGGTGAACGTTGGAGGAACGGCGACGCTTAATGTAGCGGCGAGTGTGAGTGATGGAGGTGTGCTGAGCTACCAGTGGTACAGCAACGGCAGCAACAGCACGAGCGGAGGCATGTTGGTGAATGGAGCGACCAGCGCGGGCTACAACGCACCGACAGCAATGGCTGGCACAAGGTATTATTACGTCGTAGTGACGAACACGAATGCGAGCGTGAATGGAACGAAGACCGCCAGCGTAACAAGCAATGTCGTTTCCGTCACCGCAACCGAGGTTCTTACCTACGAAATAGAAGCGATAGATCATCAGACTGCATCTGCCTTGACGCAAGGGTATGGACCCGGTACTCAGCAAACGCTGGTGATTTCCGTTACGAATACCGGTACGGGACATTTAACAGGCTTATCCGTAGCGAAGGGGGGAGCAGACGCCGGAGCTTTTGAAATCTCGCAGCCTGCCTCCACCTTAAATAGCGGTGCGCCGTCCACCAGCTTTACAGTCAAAGTCAAGGATGGTCTCGCAGCCGGGAGTTACACCACAACGGTTACCGTATCCGCTGCCCTTATGAGCGATCGGACCTTTACCGTTACGCAGAACATTACCCTGCCTGGCGTACCTGCAAGCCCGACTTCGCTACAAGCTATAGCTGGAGATCGAAGCGTTGCCTTGAATTGGGAGGCGGTGGAGCATGCTGATGCATATGAGATCTATGTAGCGACGGCTTCGGGCGATTTCAGCGATTCCGTCGCTACGGTGGGGGATACAACCTACGAAGTGACAGGGTTAACCAATGGAGTTACCTATTATTTTGCGGTCAAGGCTAGCAATTCGGGCGGCTCAAGCCCTTTCTCGGAAGAAGCCAGTGCGATACCTGCAACGGTGCCATTAGCTCCGACGAACGTGCGAGCGAGCGCGGGCGACACGATAGCCACCGTTCGTTTCGATGCTCCGGCTGACCATGGGGGGAGCGCCATTTTTCGGTATGAGGTGATGGCTAGCCCGGGCGGAATTACGGTAATCGGAACGACAACGCAAATGGAAGTCACAGGGCTGACCAATGGGACGGACTATACGTTTACGGTTCGGGCAATCAACAGCGTCGGACCTGGTGCCGTATCTGCTGCATCTCATTCCGTTAGGCCGACGGCGAGCGTCACAACGTCACCAGCGCAGACTTCGTCCCCAACGATGGAATGGGTGAAGTTTTTGGTGAACGGTCAGCAGGTGGAACAGCTTGGTCCTGTCATTGCAACGACCCTAGCGGGGCGAACGGTCATCACGGCCGAGCTGGATTCCGCTAAGCTAACGGCCAGGTTAGGGCAAGAAAAGCCGGGAGCTGTCCTGTCCATTGTTGCGGCTAATGGCACCGACACGGTAAACATCAAGCTAAACGGCCAACTGCTCCACAACCTGAAGCAGAAAGCGACGACCTTGGTCATTCAGACGGAGAAGACAGTTTTCACACTGCCTGCTCAATCAATCTATAGCGACGCGATCTTCGCGGAGCGTTTGGGTAGCCAAATGCTGCTGCAAGACGTAAAGGTATGGCTCTCCGTCGGCCATGCTACGAGTGAAACATCCAAGCGCTTGCAGGATGTAACTGAGCGGTTAGATGCGGAGATCATCTCGCCAGCTATCACGTTTGCCATCAAGGTGGAGTATGGCGATAAGACGGAGGAGGAGATCCGGTATTCGAATTACCCAGATAGACTTCTGGCGATTGCGCCGGAGGTGGATGTGAATCGGATCACGACAGCAGTCGCTCTTGAACCGGATGGAACGATTCGTCATGTTCCGAGTAGAATCGTGATGGTCGACGGCAAACGCTATGTGAAAATCAGCGACCTGTCGAATGGCACCTATGCCGTTATTCATCATTCGCAACGCTTCATCGACGTGGAGAAGCATTGGTCCGAACCAGCCGTAAACGACCTGGGGTCGCGTCTGATTCTGAGTGCTCCGGTAAACGGATTCTTCCATCCCAATCGCGACATAACCCGAGCCGAGTTTGCGGGAATCCTCGTGCGGAGCATTGGGCTGAGCAGGGTGGAGGGGCCGATGCGTTTTGTGGACGTGAAGGAGGAGGAGTGGTATAGCGGCGCCGTACAAACGGCCTATGAGTATGGCTTAATTTCAGGCTTCGGCGACGAGACGTTCCGACCGAACGATAACATAACGCGAGAACAGGCGTTTATCATGCTTGCCAAAGCCATGATGCTGATTCATACGGATAAAAGCCAGCAGACGGTTAATTCCTCTGCTCCGCTCCACCGTTTTGTAGATTCGGATAGCCTATCGGAATGGGCGAAAAGCGGTGCGGCGATGGTCGTGGAGGCTGGTCTGGTATCGGGCCGCGGAGGAAACACGCTATCGCCGAAAGCTTATATCAATCGGGCGGAAGTAGCTATGATCGTATGGAAGCTTTTACAGCAAACCAAACTTATCTAATGTAATGTGTGATTAATTTTTTAGAGATCGGTAATAGCTGAAAAATACTTAGTTTCTTTCAACCAAGGGACCTCGATCTCCGCTTTCAGTGGAATTTGAGGTCCTTTTGGTTGCACTTTTGACTGAATCTGCACTCTATGAGCTTGATAAGGACTTGCTCACTGATGGTGGCAGAAAACCGTGTGTCATTCATTCAAGAGTTGTTCTTAAATGCTTCTTTACCTAGGAGAGCGTAAATCTTACATGATATAGTTAGCGTTAACGGATTGATATGAGGGAGTGAAGCTATGACGATTGAATGGGCGACAGCGGCAGATGAGGCATTTATTGCTGATCGGGATCATCATATTTTAGCGAGTCTTATAGGCAGGAAGATTGAGAATCGAGAATATTATGTGTTTCGGAACGAGCTAGGCGATAGAATCGGCTGGATGAGGTACGGCTATTTTTGGGACAATACACCGTTTTTGAACATGATTTGGCTGGATGAGCGGGAGCGGGGCAAGGGCTTCGGCAAAACCGCGACGCTGCTTTGGGAGCAGCATATGCGGGAGCAAGGCTGCAAGCTCGTCATGACCTCAACGCAGGCGGACGAGGATGCGCAGCATTTTTATCGGAAACTGGGATACAAGGACTCGGGCTGTTTGATGTGGGAAAATCAGGCTTTGGAAATTATTCTGACTAAAGCAATTTAAGGAGGGAGTTGCGATGAGCGGTTGCCTTCCGAGCTTCCAGCACATGCTAAGCTCGCTTATCGGATAGCCGGCGCCGAGAGCATGTCCTTCGGATCGGGGAACTGAAATTTATCGAAGTCCAACATCCCGTAATCGTCGATGATTAGAATCCCGAGGGTATGCCGTTGTCGAGATTCGATTTCGGCTTATTGAATGATTTTCTCCTGCGTCGGTTCATCGAACATTTCGACCCAAGTGCAGTGCTGCGGAGCTAGAAAGGCAAGCGGGTCGGGCCGGAGGTACGATGGCCGGAAGTAATCGTTGCGGGTATGAAGATAGGAAGCCCCGACTCTGGACGGATGCAGTCTGTTCCAGACGTTCCGATATATCATGTTGCCTTTGGTAAAATCCGCGTTGGTCGCGATCGTCATCATCCAACTTCTATGGTCCTGGAACGAATTGCAATGGCCTCTTATCATCAACAACTCGCCTGATAAACGAAGGCGTGGCCTTCAGTGCTCATAAAGGTTGACCGGAACGCCAAGAGGACGCTAAGCTCTGAATCTCATCCGGCTTGGCGTTTTTTATTGAATTGAACGCGGAGACCTCTAGACTTAGGGGTTTCCTTTCCTTTTTATAACCAAGGGGCAGCCGAATCTGTAAACATGAACCTAACTACCCGATTTAGCTCATTGAACTACCCTCTCGGGTAGGTCAATTCAGCCCTGCTATCTCTTATAGTATAGAGGATGGTTTGTATAGCTCGAGAGTGACAAATGGACTCTATCTACACAACGATAAGAGGAGAGTAGAAACTAATGATTAGGCGTAGTATTTCATTGTTTATGGTTTTGATAATAGTAGTGGGGTTATTTCCCTCTTATTCTTCTGCAGGAAGCGGGGTCACGAGTCTAACTTCTTTAACTTTGTCTAGCGGCAAGGCTGTGGAGGATCTCATGGACACTTGGAAATTCTATGCGGACGTTGCGAACGACGTGAGCGAGATAACGGTTACGCCGACGGCGGTAGACGCTGATTCCAAGATTGAGGTAAACGGCGTAGAGGTACCTAGCGGCAGTCCGTCGGGAGCAATTGCCCTGAATGTTGGAGTTAACACAATAGAGATTCTGGTGACACCAGCCCCGCCTCTAGAAAGGGATAAGAAAATCACGACTTTAACGGTAACTCGAGCGGGTGGACCGGGTAGCAACACCATATTGAATTTTCTAGGCCTATTTCTGGAAAGCGAAATACCGGGGGATTTACCCGTCGGCTTCGGGTTTAATAAGAGCTTGCCGTTCTATGATTCGATAGCTTTCATCGGCCAGAACAAGGTTCTGATCGATCCCCAACCCGAGGATAGCGGGGCGACCGTCACTGTAAACGGAATCGAAGCGACAAGAGGCGTCAAAGTACCCGTTGGCTTACTAATGGGAGATAACACGATAACGGTCGTCGTGACGGCGAGTGACGGGACGACAACCCGAACCTATACGTTGATTATTAATCGTCTCCCGGGCGCGGATACTTCGCTTATCGAACTGGGGCTAAACAACGGCGTACCCGTTGTCGATCCTGACGATAACAAAAAATACTCCGTTAACTTCGCCTACGGCGTGACGAGCACTAGAGTATATCCGGTAGCCAAAATGGATTATGTAACGATTACCGTAAACGGAAAAAGCGTGGCGAACGGCGGGTTATCCGAGGCGATTCCCTTGGAGGTCGGGAGCAATACGATTGCGGTCGTGGTGACGTCGGAGAATGGGTTGGCTACGGCCAACTACACCCTGACGGTAACGCGGGCAGCCGCGCCGTCGGGCTACAAGGTAACCTTCGTCGAGAATAATGGCGGTGTCGATCCGGTCGCGGATTTGTATGAAGTTAGCCCGGGATCGACGATTGCAAGGCCGGAGGTAACCCGTGATGACTATCTCTTCGCGGGTTGGTATAAGGAAGGGAATTATATTACCTTATGGGATTTCGATAAGGATACGGTAAATGAGAATATGACGCTGTACGCGAAGTGGACGCCGACGTATACGGTGGTGTTCGACTCGCAAGGAGGAAGTTCGGTTGAGAGAGCGTCCGGCCTTCTCTCCGGAGCGACCGTCCCGAAGCCAGCCGATCCGACAAAAGCGGGCTATGCATTCTCGGGTTGGTATGTGGATGAAAACTTCTCGTCGGCCTGGAACTTCGCGTCGGATACGGTAATCTTGGATGCGTGGAGCGTGAATAGGACGCTGTATGCGAAGTGGACGGCAGTTCCGGTGTCGACGTACACGGTGACGTTCGACTCGAAAGAAGGCAGCGCGGTAGCGAGCGCGATAGGCTTAAGTGCTGGAGCGACGATCACGAAGCCGACCGACCCAACGAGAGCTGGCTACACGTTCTCGGGCTGGTATAAGGATGAGGTCTACGTCTCGGCCTGGAACTTCGCGACGGATACGGTAAGCGCGAATACGACGTTGTATGCGAAGTGGACAGCGATTCCGGTGTCGACGTACACGGTGACGTTCGATTCGAAAGAAGGCAGCGCGGTAGCGAGCTTGACTGGCATCGCTGCGGGAGCGACTGTGACGAAGCCAACCGACCCAACAAGAGCGGGCTACACGTTCTCGGGCTGGTATAAGGATGAGGGCTACGCTTCGGAGTGGAACTTTTCCACGGATACGGTAAGCGCGAATGCGACGTTGTATGCGAAGTGGACGGCAGTTCCGGTGTCGACGTACACGGTTACGTTCGACTCGAAGGAAGGCAGCGCGGTAGCGAGCTTGACTGGCATCGCTGCGGGAGCAACGATCACGAAGCCATCCGACCCGACGAGAGCGGGCTACACGTTCTCGGGCTGGTATAAGGATGAGGGCTACGCCTCGGAGTGGAACTTCACGACGGATACGGTAAGCGCGAATGCGACGTTGTATGCGAAATGGACGGCAGTTCCGGTGCCGACATACACGGTGACGTTCGATTCGAAGGAAGGCAGCGCGGTAGCGAGCGCGATAGGCTTAAGTGCGGGAGCGACGATCACGAAGCCATCCGATCCGACGAGAGCGGGCTACACGTTCTCGGGCTGGTATAAGGATGAGGGCTACGCCTCGGAGTGGAACTTCACGACGGATACGGTAAGCGCGAATACGACGTTGTATGCGAAATGGACGGCAGTTCCGGTACCGACGTACACGGTTACGTTCGACTCGAAGGAAGGCAGCGCGGTAGCGAGCTTGACTGGCATCGCTGCGGGAGCAACGATCACGAAGCCATCCGACCCGACGAGAGCGGGCTACACGTTCTCGGGCTGGTATAAGGATGAGGGCTACGCTTCGGAGTGGAACTTTTCCACGGATACGGTAAGCGCGAATGCGACGTTGTATGCGAAATGGACGGCAGTTCCGGTGCCGACGTACACGGTTACGTTCGACTCGAAGGAAGGCAGCGCGGTAGCGAGCTTGACTGGCATCGCTGCGGGAGCAACGATCACGAAGCCATCCGACCCGACGAGAGCGGGCTACACGTTCTCGGGCTGGTATAAGGATGAGGGCTACGCCTTGGAGTGGAACTTCACGACGGATACGGTAAGCGCGAATACGACGTTGTATGCGAAATGGACGGCAGTTCCGGTGCCGACATACACGGTGACGTTCGATTCGAAGGAAGGCAGTGCGGTAGCGAGCGAGACAGGCATCCTCTCCGGAGCGACCGTCCCGAAGCCAGCCGATCCGACAAAAGCGGGCTATGCATTCTCGGGTTGGTATGTGGATGAAAACTTCTCGTCGGCCTGGAACTTCGCAACGGATACGGTAAGCGCGAATGCGACGTTGTATGCGAAATGGACGGCAGTTCCGATGTCGACGTACACGGTGACGTTCGATTCGAAGGAAGGCAGCGCGGTAGCGAGCTTGACTGGCATCGCTGCGGGAGCGACGATCACGAAGCCAACCGACCCAACGAGAGCGGGCTACACGTTCTCGGGCTGGTATAAGGATGAGGGTTACGCCTCGCCTTGGAGCTTCACGACGGATACGGTAAGCGCGAATGCGACGTTGTATGCGAAATGGACGGCGATTCCGGTACCGACGTACACGGTGACTTTCGACTCGAAGGAAGGCAGCGCGGTAGCGAGCTTGAATGGCATCGCTGCGGGCGCGACCGTCACGAAGCCGGCTGATCCGACGAGAGCAGGCTACACGTTCTCGGGCTGGTATAAAGATGAGGGTTACGCCTCGCCTTGGAACTTCTTAACGGATACGGTAAGCGCGAATACGACGTTGTATGCGAAGTGGACGAAAGTTCCAAGCGGCGGCGACAGTGGTGGAGGCGTAAGCGTTCCGGATAACAGCCCAATCATCTCCGGCAATGGAGTGTTGACGCTTCCTATTGGTAGAACGGGAACGGTTAGCTTGAGCGATGAAGAGATTACCATCGAGATCCCCGCCGGCGCGACGGACACAAGTTTGCGAGTGACAATCGAGACCTTGTTGGACACGGATGAATTGTTGAAGAATAACGAAGTGCTGGTTAGCGAAGTCTTCGAAGTGTTAAAGAATGTCCCAGGTAACTTCAAGAAAAACATTACGTTGAAGCTGGCCTTCGATCCGAAGAAGCTAGGCGACGGCGAGCGTGCTTCCATCTTCTATTATGATGAAGAGAAGAAAGAATGGGTGGAGGTTGGCGGCGCTGTAAGCGGTGGCTTCATTACCGCAGAGGTCAATCACTTCACGAAATTCGCCGTGTTAGCTGTAAGAGATAATGCGAAGCCGGTAATCGAATTCGGCGACATCGCCGGTCACTGGGCGGAGGAAGCGATTCGCCAAGGAGCTAGCCAAGGGATCACGACTGGTTATCCGGACGGAACGTTCAAGCCTAATCTCACAGTTACGCGAGCTCAATTCGCCGTGATGCTAATGAATGCGATTAAGCCTGCAGGAGCAACGGAGGAATTGGCCTTCGAGGATGCATCACAAATTCCTGCATGGGCTAAGAATGCCGTGGCGGAGGCTAAACAAGCTGGCATCATCAACGGTTATGACGATGGTACCTTCCGTCCGAACGCTGAGATTACGCGAGTCGAGATGGCGGCGATGATTGTTAAGGCGCTAAATCTGACAGTCGAAGCGAATGCCGCGACCGGCTTCGCGGATAACAGCGAGATTCCGACGTGGGCGAAGGGAGCGGTTGCCGCTCTCAAGGAGACCGGTCTGATGCAAGGAACGGGAGACAATCGGTTCGATTCCGAAGCCAAAGCAAGCCGGGCGGAAGCGGTGACGGTTCTCCTGCGAATGCTAGAGCAGCAGAAAACAAAAGAATAAACCGGATTGACGAAAGACCCCTGTGCCCTATAGCACAGGGGTTTTGCAATTGTCCAATTTAATCGAATATAATCGATTATATGGAATTTTTAATTTAGGCGTTTGGAGGCTTTGAATATGATTCGCAGTGCCAAATATCTCATTCCCCCAGCGCGCAGATCTTTGGTGACTAGGCCGCAACTGACGCGCAAGCTTGAGGAAGGCATGGAGACCAAGCTGACTTTGCTATCGGCCCAGGCGGGCTACGGTAAAACGACAGCTTTAAGCGAATGGGCGAGGCAATGCCGAGCTTCAGTTGCCTGGGTCTCCCTGGATAAATACGATAACGATTGGGGCGCATTCTGGAGCTGCGTCTTAGCTTCCATACGAGAAAGACTGCCGCTGTTCGGGGAATCGATCGAATTCCTGCTTGAGCAAGAGTCTGCGGCTTCTATCGATTTCGCGGTATCGGCGTTTCTGAACGAGCTAAGCTCGATTCGCGGCGATTTTGTACTCATTCTGGACGACTATCACGTCATCGAGAATGCGTTCGTTAACGAGTCGATCCGATATATGCTTGAGCATCTGCCTCCGTACTTCCATCTCTATATCGCAAGCCGCACCGAGCTGTCTTTCCCCACGACCAGACTTCTTGCCAAGGGCGAGATCAACGTTATTCGAATAGAAGACATGCGATTCGAGTTGGAGGAGGGAGTTGTTTTCTTCCGAGAGATGACGAACTTATCGCTATCGATAAGGCAAATCTCTACGTTGTTTGAGCAGACGGAAGGTTGGGTAAGCGGACTTCAGCTTGCGGCTATCACACTCAAACGAAGCGGCAATATCGCCGAAACGATTCGCCAGTTCAGCGGCCAGCAGCGCCAAATCTCCGATTATTTATTGGAAGAAGTGTTCGGGCATCTGTCGGAATCCTTGCAGGAATTTCTGCTGGCTACCTCCGTTCTGAGCCGCGTGAACGGGGAGCTGTGCGCGGCGGTGACGGGACAAGCCGACAGCCAGGTCCAACTGGAGCGGTTGGAGCAACTAAATTTGTTCATTATTCCGCTGGATGAGCAGCGCGATTGGTTCCGCTATCATCATCTGTTGTCCGAGTTCTTGCAGCAGCTGTGCGCTAGGGACTACCCGGAACTGTGGAGACTTTCCCATCATCGGGCTGCGGTCTGGCATGAGAACGAGGGGCTCTATGAAGAAGCGGTGGAGCATTATATTAGGACAGGACAGGCAGAGGATGCCGTCCGGATTATCGACCGCATCATGCCGGAACTCTTACAATCGAGGAGCCACGTGGTTCGAAGATGGATTAATGCCTTGCCGGAGAGCAACTTTGAACACAAGCCGATGTTTCAGCTGTACCGCATCTCGCAGTTCCTGATGGATCGGGATTGGGAGCAAGGACTGCGTAAGGCCGAGCAAGCGGAGAGACGGTTCGAAGCCATGAAGGAGTCCATCCCTGAGCCGGAATGGAAGCAACTGATGGGCAATCTCTATTACTTAAATGCACTCTTCTTCCGAATGCAGCAGAATATGCCGAGAGCCCTTCATTATTTTGAACGGTTGGAGCATTATTTGCCAGAAGGGAGCAGCCTCCAGAAAGCCTCGACCAAACGGTACTTAGGTCACGAAGGATTCGGGGATCCGCTCTCGCTGGCCGTCGATCTGCACGAGATGGAACAATTCCAGCTTAAGCTGATAACGATGTGGGGGAAGAAACCGAACTATCCCTTTGTCGGCTACGCGTATCTATCCTATAGTTCGCTTATGCACGAGTGGAATCGGTTGGACGAAGCGGAGTCGTATATTGGACAAGCGCTCAGCCGAAAGGATCTTCGTGCCAACGTATGGACTTGGATTCATTTGGGCCTGGTGTCATCCCGACTCAAGCAGGCTCTCGGAAGAGAGGAGGAAGCAATCGAATGGCTTACCCATCTCGGTTCGAGCGTCGACTCGCCGGATCAGCCTATTATTTGGAAAAGAATCAAGGCGGAGCAAGCCTGGCTGTATCTGCTTCAAGGGCAGCGTCAGAAGGCAAACGATTGGCTCGAACAGAGTGGATTGTCGCATTCGGACGAGGTTTCGGCCCGGTATTTCGAAGAGTATCTAGTAATGGTCAGGGTGATTGCGGGTAATGGACGGATCGAGGATGCGCTGCAATTGTTTGAGAAGCTGGAGCAACTTGCGGAAAAGGAAAATCGTCTGCGAGAACGGATCAGGCTGAAAATCTTGCATAGCATGGTACTTCGGCAATCCGAGGAGCCCCAAGCAGCCCTTGCGCCGCTGGCTATTGCCTTGAGGCTCTCGGAACCGTTGGGCTACATCCGCAGCTATCTTGATGAAGGCCCTCAGATGGTCGAGATGCTTGCCGATCTTCTGAATCAACAGCAAAAGACAGCATTGACATTGTTGCCCTTGAACTATATCCGTCTGCTTCTCGACGCTGTGAGCAGAAATCCGTCTCCTAAATCTTTGTCTAATGAGGCTCTGACCGAGAAGGAAGAGAAGGTGTTTGAATTGCTTGCGGAGGGATTCATTTATAAGGAAATTGCCGATCAATTGAATGTCACTCAAGATACGGTGAAGTTCCATTTGAAGAACATTTATCGCAAGTTAAGGGTAAATAACCGGGCTGAGGCAATCATGCGAGCCAAGGAATATAGGAAACGAGTTTGAACGATTGGTGTGTAAGCTTGAGAGCGGCGAATTTTAATGGATAAGCTTTGAATCGTTTAGCGCCCAAACCAAGAACGTCCCGCGATGGATGTCCCTACAACTTTTATAAAAACAATACTCATAGAAAAGGCGGCTCTAATACTTGGACAGTGTATAGCTCCATGGTGTATTTAATTTAATTCAGCTGATTGCATTGAACGAATAAATGGTCCTGTTATAAATCCAGGTTTTTTCACATAATCATTTTGTAACTTACAATATCGACAACTGGAACGTTGATTGGACTCCTAACAGTAATAAAGTCACGACAAGTAGAAGGAATCATAACCCTGGGAGCTTATCGTCGGAGGAGATAGGGGGGAAGTTGAAAAACATTCAAAACGACCCTGAATCAAAATTTATATTAAGATTGATTATATTCTTAACCAAACAGCGGTTACGGTTGGGCGTGCACTAGCGAAGTTTAAGGTAGTTTTTAATAAAGTTTAACCTTGATAGGAGCTTATGTAACTAGGAAGTTTGGTTTCCAACTTTTATTTAATGGTAATTCGCGGTAGTTCCAGACTTTTATTTTTCCATGCTTATCACGTGACGTTACAAACCGCATAAAATCAACATAATTGGTTCCATAGTTTTATTTCACCTTACACCTTTTGTTAGAAGAAAATAAAGTATTAGACTAAGAAAATAAAGTTGTAGACTCGCACAAACAGACATACTGCTACTAGAAGCTCTTCTACAGTTTACAGATTCGACATCAGGAATAAACAACATGATATTATTATGGGGCTGCCTTCGGGCAGCCCTATTTTATTTTGTTTCGGTGGTGATCATGATGGCAAAACGGAAAAGTGCGATCAATAAAGTGTTAGATTCGCAAAATAAAGATACTGACTGAGAAAATAAAGATATAGACTGGCACGGCGCGTCAACCGGGAGAATTGTTGTGTTGAATTCTTGGGTGGGGGGCAGATGTGGTAGTCACTAAACCTGAATCATTCAAAAATCGAATGATAGTAGAATTCGAAAAAATGAAAGAACGCTACTGACATACAGTTGGCAGTAGGGGGATTGTATGATCGAGACATACAAGATGAAAGTGAGGTTATTTACATAACATGACATGGCTTTGAATGAAACGAATGGTGCACTGAAGATTGAACAGGCTTATTTTGAAGCGATGGCAAATGGAGATGTTGAAATAATTATCGCTCTCTCAGCTGTCTACTGAGTCTATTTACGAAGCGACTCCTTTAGCACAGTATAGGGCAGCACAAATTAAACATTAACACACTCAGTACATGGGTCATTAATGAATTGTTTTCGCAACAAATACAACCGCATATACTAAGGAGGACATTATGTCAGCAATTGGACCCGACTTTATTTCACTTCAAGTGAGCAATCTTGAAGGCTCTGCTGAATTCTATCAAAACTATCTTGGACTCGTCCGCTCACAGGCGGGACCACCTCATGCTGTGGTCTTTGAAACAAAACCTATTGCATTTGCTCTTCGTGACCTAATGCCAGGAATAGAGCTCGGTTCAGGTACTCAGCCTGGACTTGGTGTCGCTCTGTGGCTTTATGCCCCTGATACGCAAGAAATTCACGACAAGCTGACTGCAGCAGGCGTGAAAATTACATCCGCACCAATAAATGGACCATTCGGGCGAACCTTTACATTTGCCGACCCAGACGGTTACCTAGTTACCCTGCACAGTAAAGCCTAATACGCAAATGTATCCAGCTTAATGATAGTGATATTTCCGCTGTCACAGGGAGTCAGTTGATTATTACAACATTAAGATCATATTCCAAAAAGGGATATGCTCCCCATACGGTAGACAGGTGAAATAATAAAACCTGTTACTGTAAGGGGAGTTTTTTTCATGTCTAAAAAAAGGCTTAGTGCAACGGAGAAGTGTAGCCAGATCTGTTTCAATTTAGCAACAAATCCCCAAAGAACGGGCTATTTTCTTGATCTTGCGGTGGAGACACTTTGAACATAAGCTTCCTCAATCATATGAAGCAAGGCGATTTCTAAACGCTATTTCTCCATGATAAAAAACAGCACATAGCCTCCTTTCCGCATTTTAGGTACAAAGAGATATACCTCGCCCATATGTATGTCGAAGCGATGCACACGGCAGCCTGAACGGTAAGCTTCATAGCGTCAGTACACTCTGATTTTCGGACATAGCATTTGTTCGTAGATACCGATCGATGACTTTTCTTTTTTACTTTTGCGAACTTAATTGCGCATTATCCAATCAAAATGTTAAATTCTAAACTCCGAAGCCTCGGCAAATCAACGCCCCCAGTCTTAATAAAAAGGGTACCACCTATTATGCATAATCATTAGGTGACACCCTTGTTTTCTAATTATCCCAATCGACCAAAGAACTGCGATCCTTTATGGAAAGCTTGGTTCGGTTGGATCTTTTATCGACGTCCTCGAAAGGTGCGGCGCAAATCCTCAACCCATTTGTCCGGAATTTCCCAGGGGATGAAGTGTCCACCATGTTCGTGGGCTGTGATGTTGACATGTTTATACCAAGGAGCCCGATCGCTGTCGAGAAAATTCGGTATGCGATTTTCGGTCGTGATACCCGGCGGATTTTCGTAGCCCACAAAGGTAATACCGGTTGGTGCTTCAATGGCAGGCGAGCGACTATGATCGGGTGTCCATGGATAGCGGTTATTGTTTGCATAGATGCGCATTGAGGTTTCAATGGCGTTGTTGACCCAGAAGATGGTTGCGTGTGTAAGGATGTCGTCCTTAGTAAAGACATTCTCGACGTTGCCGTTATTGTCACTCCATTTGGTCCATCGTTCCAAGATCCATGCGAGCATGCCAACTGGCGAGTCGCTCAGTCCGTAGGCGAGTGTGCTGGGATCAAGAACGTGAACGGCGAGATGCGATGCGAAACGGCGATCAAACTCCAAAATTTGCGATCTGACTTGCTCAGTGATGTTGTCGGGAATGGGACGGCCTCCGGCGAAATCCCACCCGCGATCTCCATTAAAGAAGCTCAGTTTTAGAGCAGACCCGATGTGTATGGCGTAGAGCTCGTCACTATATTTGTGTCCCAGTTGACCGGTCACGAGAGCACCTACATCGCATCCCCCTGCCGCGTATTTCGCATAGCCGAGAGTATCGGTCATGAGCGTATGCCAGAGATCGGCAATTTTCCAAAAGTTCATGTCTGGATGGTTCGGCAGTGGCGTCGAGAACCCAAAGCCAGGAAGGGAGGGCACGATTACGTCGAATGCTTCAGCCGGATCGCCCCCGAATGCGCCAGGGTCCGCTAGTGGATCAATGACCTTGGACCAATGCCAGAACGTCCAAGGCCAGCCATGGGACAGGATCAAGGGTACAGGATTAGGCCCCACGCCGGGTTTGCGCATAAAGTGCACAGGAACTCCGTCGACATTTACTTTATAATGTTCGTAGGCGTTGATCGCCTTCTCGGATTTGCGCCAGTCAAACTCGTTAATCCAGTAGTCGACGAGTTTCTCCAGATAGTTCCGACTAACACCGTAAAACCAGTCATCATTACCAGCATCGAGTGGCCATCTGGTGGACTTTAAACGATTTTGAAGATCAGCAAGTAACTCATCTGATACGTGGATCGGACTCGGTTCAAGCACGAAAGGAGCTGTTGTCATAAGTGTTCCTCCTTGTATTCGTTTCTTTCGTCTGTCACTCGGGTATGAACAACAGAAAGTGCAATCGCGACTACGAATCGTTTCCTAGTTCGACCAGACGCCTTAATGCGGGAATGGCGGAGGCGATTGCCTGTTTTTCCTCCTCAGTGAGCCCTTCACTGAATTTCGAGAGCTTCGTTATGCGATTCAAACGACGCGAATCAATAACATTTGCCCCTAGCGCGGTAATATGGACTTGAACGACTCGGCCATCATTTGGATCTGGCCGGCGCTCGACGAGCCCGTCTCGTTCAAGCCGGGTAACCAACTGTGTGATTCCCGACTGCGTAACTTGCTCATTAACGGTCAGCTCAGTAAGCCGCATGGGACTCTTGAGGGACAACGTGTGCAGGACGGAAAGGGTAGTGAAGCTTAGTTTTTCAATGGACGGCATCCGAATGAAAATCCTCGTTAAATCTTCGAACACCATAGCGAAGTCAGTAACGTTCAACTCGTTCAAGTTATTTTTAGGTTTCATGAATAAAACTATATCACTAACTTATATAAGTGTCTAATGTAAAATGGGTTAGTGATGTTCTGAACAATAAAGTTTTGCGCTCTTCTATTTTAGGAAATGACGACACAAAAATTTAAAACAGGGCGACGTCGTTATTAATAGTCAAAAAAATCAGTCAGCCAGGATAGAATACATGAATAATCATGATTTTATTGATAAAGGCTAGTTATTGACAGTACCGTCTTGAACCCGCAAACGGGTTGTTCACGAAAGCGACAAGGATTTTTGACAGAATCATGAGGGTTGATTGAGTAGCAGCACATAAGTGTCGCTTTATGGTAACCTATAGAAGTAACCTAAAGAAACCTATAGAAATGAAAACATATACAGGGAGTGTTATTCACATGCTGATGCAAAGCAATACAAATAGTATCGAACGAATGCCGATCTCCATTACGAAGGTGCTCTTTGAGACGATAAAGTTTGGCATTATTAAGTCGAACCTCATTGCGATGATTGCAGGGCTTAGCATGGCGCTGTACGTTCATCACTTATCGTTTTTCGATAAGATCGGCAACATCGTGTTGGCTTTGATCGGATCTGCCTTGGTGATCGGAGCAGCCGGCATTTTCAATAATTTATATGATCGCGATATCGATGCCATTATGGAACGGACGAAAAATAGGCCGACTGTATCCGGAATCGTTGATGTCGGGAGCGGGCTAATCATGGGGATCTGGATCGCGGCCGGCGGCCTTGTCGCGTTGTATATGTCTTCTCCGCTTGCCGCTTACTGCGGCTTTCTGGGGCTGTTCCTCTATGTCGTGCCTTATACCATGTGGACGAAGCGCAGAACCATCTATAATACGGAGGTGGGCAGCTTGTCAGGGGCGATGCCTCCGCTGATCGGTTGGGCCGCTATTTCACCTGACATTTTTCACCCTGGTGCAATGGCGTTGTTCCTGTTAATGGTGATTTGGCAGATGCCGCATTTTTATGCCATCGGCATTCGTCGTATGGAGGAATACCGGGCGGCTAACATCCCGATGCTGCCGGTCGTCAAGGGCATTCGCAGAACGTATGTGCAGATGAATGTATATCTGGTTGCGTTGTTCCTGAGCAGCTTCATGTTCTGGTCCTTTAATCCGTATATCGCTGTGGCGAATGCGCTCCTGAGCTTGGCTTGGTTAGTTCTGAGCGTCGACGGATATCGTCGGAAGCCGGAGGAAAAGTGGGCGCGTTCGATGTTCATTTTTTCGCTGAACCACATCACGGTGCTGCTGCTGATGATCGTCGGCTACTCCTTGGGTGCGCCTTTGTTATAATGGCAATCCCTTTCGGTCGGGATTTTAGGTGTATAGACATAAGATTTCGGATAACATAAATGAAAAAAGCCGCAAAGAGAGCGGCTTTTTTTTCTCCGCATTAAAATAATAAAAGGGATTGTGAAGAGGATATGGTTAAAGCAGTGGATCAAACCTCCTAAAACGAAAAAGCAATCATTTTAGGAGGTTATTATAAATGAACTTTAATCCGATTATTATGGATAACTGGAGTAGGAAACCGTACTTTGAGCATTATATAAACAAGGTCAGATGTACCTTTAGCATGACGTCAAATATAGATATTACCCGGCTGCTGACAGAACTCAAGAGTCAGGAGATTAAGCTTTATCCCGCCCTCATCCACATGATAGCTGCTGTGGTGAATAGCCATCATGAATTTCGCACATGCTTTCATTCGGATGGTACATTAGGCTATTGGGATCGTTTGTCTCCTAGCTTTACCATTTTCCATGATGATGATAAGACTTTTTCAAGCATGTGGACTTTGTACGGCGAAGATTTTAATGATTTCTACAGCCGTTATCTTGATGATATGAAAAAGTACGGAAAGGTTAAACAATTTGCCTCTAAACCAAACGAGCCGCCCAACACCTTCCCTATTTCTAGCATACCTTGGGTTAGCTTCACAGGCTTTAATTTGAATATCTATAACGAGGGAACCTTTTTGCTCCCCATCTTTACAATGGGGAAATTCTTTCAGCAGGAAGGCAAAATACTGCTGCCACTATCCGGGCAATTCCACCATGCTATATGCGACGGTTACCATGCCGGGATGCTGTATAATGAGCTGCAATTACGTGCTGATACTTGCAAGGAATGGCTGCCCAACGATACTCCATTTCGCTAATGGACACGTTGTGAAATATGGAAACGGTAACCCGATGATGCTTTTCTAGATCATCGGGTCTTTTTATGTGTAAAAGCGAGGCCACTCCTAACTTCTTGCAGTGAGCCGGTTTTGGCTATGAATAGCTTGCCGGCTTTCTCCAGCTGCTGTCTTTACTTAAAGTAAAACATTAAAATATGTATGTTAAGTTTTTTGAAATGGATTGCATGATAAATCAAGGGTTTGAAGAACCCATCTTAGTTATTGCATCAACGTTGTACAATTAAATTAAAAACGAAAGTTGGAGATTTTTTTGGAAAATGTTAATTTTGCCTGCACGCCGTTTCGGAACGCAGAGCCCGGCGCAATCATTACCTTCGGCATTTATCCTCAGACCGCGGGCGGCGCAGACAGAACGCCGATCAGGTGGCGGGTGCTGCAAAATGCAGGCAGCGAGCTGTTCCTGTTGAGCGAGTACATTTTGGAATGCAGGCGGTATCATGGTGAATTTGTCGATATCTCATGGCGTAATTCTGATATGCGAAAATGGCTGAACGATGAGTTTTATAACACTGCATTCAATGACTCCGAGAAACGGCTTATCAAGACTTCACATTGCACGGACAACGGAGAGGGGAGCGTGGACACAGACGACGAGGTTTTTCTGCTCAGTGTTGCGGAGGTGAAAGAACTGACCTCTAAACATGATGAAGCCGCTTTAAGCGTGAAACGTCGGGCAATAGGAACGGAATTTTCCAAACTGAAAAAGGAAGATGGCTGTCACCTGTATGTGTATGATAAAACCGTCAAAGCTGACTATATCATCGAGAAGGGTGAGGAATTAGGCTGCTCTTGGTGGTGGCTGAGAACCCAGCCGGTTAGTTGTTCACGTGCTTATTTTATTGGCCCACGCAGCAGTATACGCAGTTATGGCCGTGTTAACTTAGCTCGCGACGGCGTGCGCCCCGCTATCAAAGTGGCCGTTCCTTAATTTTTATCCACGGATGCCAGCTGTTTCACATATCTATCGCTTAAAACAAACAAAGCTCGGTTTTGGATCACTTGGACGTGATCTGAAACCGAGCTTTGCTCTTGCATGATATTGATGAATAACAACATCCATCGTCAGGTTAGTCTTCAAGTGTAATGGTTGATTAGGTCCAGGTCGTAATCATTTCAACCGGGAGAGAACAGAATAACTATCGGAGTTACGCTTTAGGAATTGTTAATCATCTAAACACTGTTAAAATGGTTTGGCTGTTGGATTTTCGATTCACGATATAAAATTCATGATTTCGAAAAAAGGAATATCAAAAGAGGAACAAACACGCATCATTAAAGGGAAAATTTCAGAAATGGAAGAAGCTCAAAAAAAATTAGAGGATTCCAAACAAAATATATACGATATTCTTGAATTGGATATTACGTGTGGCGATGGATTTGGGAAGCACTAATAGCAGGTCTGCCAGAACGACTTGGCAGTCTTTTTTACTGAGGCATGTTCCGGATGAAAGATTGAGGTATTCTAAGCAAAGAATTGATATAGTAAACGCTTTCAATATATTGTAATATATCGGGTGAAGTGCAATTTCGAAACAAGGATGGAAATGACATGCGAATCAAATTCAACATCTTTCAGAAATTGCTTGTGTTGCTGCTGATTTTGCTGACGCCGGTCGTGGCGCTTTATTATTATTCAACGTACAAAAGCATCAATGTCATACAGGAGGAGCTCATTAAGGCGAGTCTGAACCAGATGGAGCTTTTTATGGCACAGCTGGATGCCAGCATAGAGAAATTCGATCTGGTCTCTGCCCCCATGCTCGTTGACACGAATGTGCTGGAATACCGGTACAACCTCAACATGAGCGATTATTCCTTAATGAAAACCCGGCTGCTAATTCAGGAGAAGCTGTCGCTGGCCAGCGCGTCGGGCAACTGGCGTAATGATATGACGATCTTTTTTCCGCAAAAAGGCGATAGCATATCTTCTTCTCCCTCCTATGAATTTGATCTTGAAGAGTTTGAGGGCCGGTTCTCGCTAGGATGGAGCTACAGTGAAGATTTGGGGATAGGCTCCGGTTTTACTCGTACCTATGTCACTACGGGGTACAAACCGGCTCGTCCGAACGAGCTAGATGTTGCCGTTCGCATTAATCTGTACAAGTGGAGCTTCGAGAATCTGCTCGACACCTACAAGGCTGGCCACTCCAATAATCCGTTTTTTTACAAAGAGGGACATGCCATCATCGCCAGCCGGTCCGCACAAGGACTAAAGATGGATGGAATCGTCGCAGAATTGGGCGACAGGGTCAATAGTCGTACTTCCGGTTTCTTGATTCATTCGTTCGATGGCAGGCCTTATCTGATCACCTATTATTATTCTAACCTTCTTGACTGGCAGCTCATCGATTCCGTTCCGCTCGACCAAATAATCGGGCCAATTAAGCAGCAAAGGGTGCTGTTTGGAGCGTCATCTTTCATTTTGCTCCTATCCGGTATCGCCGCCGCGACTGCCTTGTACTGGAACGTACAGAGGCCAATCTTTCGGCTCGTGCATGCGGTGCAGCAGATCAAGCGGGGCGATTACGCCTACCGTCTGCCGAAAAAATCAAACAATGAATTCGCGTTCCTTATGCAAAACTTCAATGAGATGGCGACGCAGATCCAAGATCTAATCGAGCATGACTTGCAATCGCGCATTCTTGCTCGCGATGCAACGCTGAAGCAATTACAGGCGCAGATTCATCCTCATTTTTTGTACAACTGCCTGGGTTTCATCATTAACATGACCAAAATGGGAAAGGATCGGGCAGTCATCGACATGGCGTATCATTTGGCCGACTATTACCGGTATACAACACGTATGGACAACCAAGGAGCCAGCATGGGCGAAGAGCTTGCGTTCGTACGCATTCACTTGGAAATTCTCAGGCTTCGCAATGAGACGCTGACCTACAGCATCGAGCTGCCGGAGGAGCTTGCACAGCTACGCGTCCCCCGGCTTCTCATCCAACCGATCGTGGAGAATGCGCTGGTGCATGGACTTGAGAACGTCGAATACCCGGGCCGGGTGGAAATCAGGGTCTACGTCAAGGACAGCTGGGTGCACTTGGAAGTAGAGGATAACGGCAAAGGATTGAATATGGAGCAGATCGGCCAACTGCACAAGGAGCTTCGTGTCCCGGCTGGTGAATATGCCGGCTGCGGCCTATGGAATGTGTATCAGCGGCTGCAGGGCAACCATGGGGCAGACGCCAAAATGGCATTTATTCCATCCAGGCTGGGCGGGCTAGCCGTCAGCTTAGTCTGGAGACTGAAGAATGAAGAATGAAGACTGAAGAATGCAGATTGGAGACGTAACGATAAGGAGGAAAAGCCATGAATAGCCTGCTTGTGGTTGATGACGAGAAACACTATGCAGACAGTCTGGCAGATACGATTCCATGGACGAAGCTCGGCATCTCCCCGGTTTTGAAAGCTTACAGCGCAAGCGAGGCGCTTGCACTGATGGAAGCTTTTCCTGTCGACATCCTCATGACGGATATTCGTATGCCGCGCATGAATGGCCTGGAACTGATCGAGCAGGCCAGAAGGCGCAGTCCCCAATTGAAATGCTTGCTGCACACAGGTTATGCCGACTTTGATTATGCTCGCAAAGCGATTGAGCTTCAAGCGCTCGATTACTTGATGAAGCCGGCTAAGGATGAGCAGCTATTGGAGGCAATGGGCCGAATCGTTAAGCAGCTTGAGCAGGAGCGAGCGATCGAACAGGGCTTCCGTATATATCAGGACAACAGCGCCGAGCTGAAGGCAGGATTGCTGCTCAAGGCGCTCAGCGGCAGCCTAAACAGCGAGGCGCTTGCGGAAAAGTTGAAGCTGTTCGACCTCCCGCTGCTGATACCAGGCCACGTCTCATTGTGCCTCGTTCGGTTAGGTCCCCCCTTCGATGGACAGGATCTCTACTCGCAGTCTCTAATCCGGTTCGCGGTAACGAACATGCTGGAAGAACTGCTGATGGAGCGGTATGATTGCTGGCCGGCTGCGGACGATGAAGGGACCCTGCTAGTTCTCGTGTACGATCTATCGGGCGCGCCGCCGGATCAGGAATGGGTGCACGAGCGGTTAGACCAGTTAAAGCGGGAAGTACAGAACTTGCTTAAAGGAGAAATATTCGTGGGCGAGACTGACTGTCTTTTCCCGGAAGGGCTGCAAGCCAGTTACATGGCGGTCATAACACGTCTGGACAGTGATGGGCGTTCGTCCGGGCAGGTGACCGAGCGGAACGAGGAGGAGGCGCGCCTCATGCGAAAGCTCTACGAGACGCCTCTTCTGACGCATCTTTTAGAGTCTGAGAAGTGGGAGGAGGCGGAGATTAAAATCCGTGCGTTCGTGTCGCCATTGCTGCACACGGGTTCGCCGGATCTCATGCGCGACGTTTTTTTCTTTCTGTCTAATGCATTCCAGTATATTGCGAATCGCAGCGGCAGGACGCTGGCGCAGATGCTTACTCCCGGACAGTCCGCTTATGTAAAGGGGAAAGCGATGCTGCACGCGTCGCAGCTGGAAGGCTGGGCGCTGGACTCGCTGCGCACGCTTCGCGATAAGCTGGGGGAGGAAACCGAGGACCATAGCCAGGCGATCGTCCGAAAGACGCAGTCTTACATCCGCGAGGAAATTGACAAGGACTTGTCGCTTACGATGTTGGCAAGACGAGTCTTCGTACATCCCAACCATCTCTCTAAACTTTTTAAGCAATGTACGGATACGACCGTTTCCCAATATATTTACGAACAGCGTATGCTCAAGGCCTGCGAGCTGCTGAAGCATACGGATTATAAAATTTACTATATTGGAGAAAGCATCGGTTACCCGAATACGAATTGGTTTATTCGTAAATTCCGTGACTATTATCAGGTGACGCCGCAGGAATTCAGGGACAGATACCGATCAGGAATGGAACGGGGAGAGTCGGGCTGGTGAAGAGGCAAAGGAGGTGGAGAGGCTTTCTATTGGCGGTTCTGATAGGGAGTCTGCTGCTTGCCGTTGCCGACTGTTTGAATAGCGGCCGGGAGGCGAGCAAGACCAGGCACGTGAGTGATGAAACGAAGCCGATATGGGACTTTCAATATGATCCGCCGATTATAATTACGACGGCAATCGTGGATGAGAATCGGCCTAACGCCTTCAAGCCAGGCGAGAGCCTTACGAACAATGTGCATACCCGCTGGATGGAAGAAAATCTGGGTATAATTACGAAATTTGACTGGATCGTCAGCAAGTTCGAGGACACAGATACAAAAATCCGGCTGGCGCTGGCCGTGAACGGCAAGCTGCCGGACACCTTCGGGGCAGAGGGAGACATCTTGAAGGATCTGCTTAAAGCGGATAAACTGCTTCCGTTGAACGATGCCATTGAGAAGTTTGCGCATCCTAAGCTAAAGGAAGCGCTGGAGAAGTACGCTTATACGATGACGGAGGTAACCAAAGACGGCAAGATTTACGGACTTCCTCGCTTCAACGTGGGGGATGAAGGAACGGTCATGTGGATCCGTGAGGATTGGCTCGAGAAACTTTCGTTGAAACCGCCGACGACGATCAGCGAGTTGGAGAGCGTACTTCAGGCATTTTCCGAGCAAGACCCTAACGGGAATGGCAAAGACGACGAAGTCGGCCTGGCAGTTCCGCTGAAGGAAGGCCCATGGAGCTGGATGGGACAGACTGACGCAATAGCCGGCGCGTTCTCCAAACAGATGCTCAGCACCTCCAACATCAATATGTTCTGGAATGAGGACGAAAAGGGCAGCCTAGTCTATGGCGCCGTTCACCCGGATGCCAAGAAATACTTGGAGACGATGGCGTCCTGGATGGCAAAGGGCTACATGGACAAAAATGCTGGCATGAAGGACTCAAGTCAAGCGTCCGAGCTAGCGGTCAAAGGAATGGCAGGCGTCATGTTCGGTCCGTTCTGGATGGGGGCCTGGCCGCTCGGCGACACGGTGAAGGTTGATCCAAAAGCGAATTGGCAGGCGTATCCCCTTCCTGCCGGACCGGACGGACTAAAGGGCAAGGCGCAGAAGCCATTGTATGGCATCTACACGGTTTTCAGCAAGGAATTTAATCATATTGAGGCCTGGTTTGCCTATTATAATAAGCTGCTTGCTAAAAATTTTGGCCCCGAGGATCCATACTTCGATCCGCGTTTCGAACAAGGGTTTCACGAGGGCTACGATTATGTAATCAAGGACGGCAAGGTCATCACCGTCAATTTCGAAGCCGAGGGCGTGCCAAATAACGAATGGCCGCTTGCGGACGGTTCATCCTTGGATATGCGCTGGATGCTTTATCCGCTGACCGGCGGCGCACCGGCGCTGCCGTATATGAACGCAGATGCGCTAAAAAAATTATTGGACAATTCGGACGCCGAGGTGCTGACACCGATCGAACAGGGCATCAAAGGACTGAATTCGGCCCAACTGCTGGCAGCCGGGATCGCAATTTCTGAGCAGGAGCTCGAAATCCCGAACCGGTACCACGGGCCGTTAACAGACGGGATGGAGAAGCATGGGGTGTTCCTGCAGAAGCTCGCAACGGAGAGCTATCTGAGCATCATTTATGGCGAGAAGCCACTCTCTTACTTTGATGAGTTCGTAGCCCAATTTTACAAAAATGGCGGCGACGTGATTACGAAGGAAGTTAATGATTGGTATAAGGACAACAAGCAATAATAGCGTTTCGATCACCAAATCGAAGGGAGGCCGCATTATTCAATACGCAGGTAACATCGTTGTCTAATAAAAATCCTATGAATAACAAATGGAGGAGTATGGTGATGGACATCAAGCAATCATTTTCAAACAGAGTTAAAGATTATATGAAATATCGTCCGTCATATCCAAGTGACGCAATCGATTATTTATATGATACAGTCAAAAAAATACGATGGAAAAGTCCATTTTTAAAATGCAGCAATTATTTGATTTTGAGAGTCTAAGTGGTAGGGTAATGTCCTCCTCTTATACTCCTATGCCTGAACATCCTAACTACGAACCTATGATGGACGAATTAATAAAGTTATTTAATCAATATGAGAAAAACGGTAAAGTGCCATATTTATATGAAACAGAGTTATATTGGGGAGAGATTTAATATTCACTCAGGGAGAGTAAGATTTAATTCAATAGCGACAGTCAAGGACTTTATTTCCTGGCTGTCGCTGTTTCAATTTATAGGGCCAGTCTAAATCTTTATTATCTGCTGGCAGCTGCCTCCTTCTTTTTTTTAGGGCGATGAGTACAATTGCTTGTTTTCTTCTATAATTGTTTATTTCTTCTATATACCAGGGTCCCTTCAGGAATTAAAATAATTTCATTAGAAAGCGTTTTCATTAAAAGAGGTGATGGCGCGCAGAAGCCGATAAGAAGTCGCAGCGAATTCGATTTCGATTCAATGGAAGCAAATGTTCACACATTTAAAGGAGGAGAGTTAATGAGGAAAAAAGTCAGTTTAATCCTTGCGTTTACGATGTTCGTTACGATCTTATTTTCGAATCCGATCGAGACGAACGCCGCTACCCCCGAAGCGCCTGCGGGGTGGAGAAACTTGCTGGATTACCAAATATTCCGCAATACAACGGACGGCTGGGCAGGAGATAGCGGATTCGGCTTGGAGACGGAAAACAGCAAGCTGCCGATCGATTGGACGGTTACGCACAATGGATTGCCTTCCTTATTATTAAATACGAAGACGCCTACCAGCCCGTCATGGTTCAACGCATTGGTCGCGGTTGCCGGTTGGAAAGCGTATAATTTTACGCCTTATTATGCAAACGGTTTTCTTGAGTTCAATATTAAGGGGAATGCAGGCGGAGAGTCCTTCCTCCTTGGCTTTAAAGACAGAGTATTCGAAAGGGCGGCTGGCGAAGAAATTACCACTACAGTAAACATTAGCAGCTATGCCAGCATTACGACGAACTGGACCCATGTGAAGATACCGTTAAAGGATCTCATCCAGGTCTCGCAAGGAATTGACCCTTCTTCGATAGATACGTTATCTATTAAAAACAATGGTTTTCAACCTTTAAAGGTGTGGCTCAATGATATTAGGGTTACGTCTCCCGATAAGGAGAAAGAGTATGCGCCTATTAAGGTCAATCAAGTGGGGTATCCTGTAAATGGCGTAAAGCAGGCGCTTGTGACTGGGTTTGAGGATGTTCTCACGGTCGATGCGGGGACTCCTTTTAGCGTTATTAACGCAGCTAATCATTCCACAGCCTACTCCGGAACGCTTGTGCTCACCAAGAACTATGATGCTATAGACAGTGGAGAGCGAATTTTCACGGCCGACTTTACCCAATTAACGGTACCGGGAAAATATTATGTGGCGCTGCAGGGACTTCAGAACTCTCCCGAATTTTCGATTGGCAATCCAAATGATATTTATGGACCGTTCCTAGTCGACGTATCCAGATATTTTTATTACCAGCGGACAGGCATTAATATTACGAGCCCGTACACTCAAAATTATCAGAGAACGGACTTTACGCCAGACACCGCGGTCCCTCTAATGTCCAACCCTTCCATCAAGAAAGATGTTTCCAAGGGCTGGTATGATGCGGGCGATAAAGGCAAGTATGTGAACGCTGGAGCCAAAGCATTGTCCGATTTGTTCTGGGCCTATGAAATCATGCCGGAGAAATTTACCGACAGTCAATTTAATATTCCGGAGAGCGGAAACGGCATTCCTGATATTTTGGATGAGGCTCGGTGGGAACTGGAATGGATGCTCAAAATGCAGGATGCAGCAAGCGGCGGTTTTTATGCGCGTGTAACTTATCAAGATGATGACAATTTACTGAACCGAGAAATTATTGATAAAGATACGGTAAGTCCACGGACAAATATCAAAACGACCTCAGATACGGCTACTGCAGCCGGCGCATTGGCACATGCCTATCTGATTTATCAAAATATCGATCCGGCTTTTGCTCAGCAATGTTTAGATGCGGCAGTAGCGGCATGGGGGTATTTGGAGGCGCATCCGGAGCTGATCAAAACGCCTAACACAGGCAGGTGGCCTTACGATGTGACAGACGACTCGGCTAACCGTCTTTGGGCTGCAGGCTCCTTGTATCGGTCGACCGGCGTTGCCAAATACAATGATTATTTTGTTGCAAACTACACGGAAATGGGGCAGTTTTTCGAGCATCCCCTTGATTTCGCCAGCGGTTGGGAAAATACATGGAATACAGGCTTCTTCAGCTATATGAAGGCTGCTAATAAAAATGCTGGAGTCGTAAGCTGGTATACGACCAAATTCCAGCAATGGTTCAATGATAAAGTGAACAGATATAACGAAAGCGCTTGGAAAAGTATCGTAAAAGACGGCAACTATTATTGGGGAATTACAATGCAGTATGCCGATACGCCGATGGAAATGATCATTGGCACCAAATTGCTGGGAACCTTCGAGACTAACCGCGCGATTATTAATGACATTACTTATAGCCAGTTAGGCTGGATCCTTGGCCAGAATCCGGTAGGCGTATCCTTCGTATCGGGGTATGGCGATAACAGCGTTAAGTATCCGTTCAGCATTATGTTCAGAACAGATGGCTTGCCGGGGGTTCCGAAGGGGTATTTGGTCGGAGGACCGAATAGATACTCCAACGATGAGACGGTAGGAAATCAAATTTCGAGATTTGCAGCGAAAAACTATCATGATAACTTCCAGGAATGGACGACAAACGAGCATACCGTCTATTGGAATTCGGGGCTAGTGTTTGTTGCTGCATTCGCAACGGGAAGCGGCAGCAATTCGGTCATCAGTCCGACGACCGCTGTCTTTGACAAAAATGCCGCCATGCAGGCGAATGTTCCGGTGACGCTGACGCTAAACGGCAACACGCTCACCAGCATTAAGAACGGTACGTCGTCCCTCGTTGCGGGCACGGACTACACCGTTTCAGGCAGCACGGTCACCCTGCAAAAAAGCTATCTCGCTCAGCAAGCCGTAGGAACGACGAATCTCGCTTTCCTGTTTAATGCCGGTTCCTCTGCTTCGCTATCCATCACAGTGAGTGATTCGTCGGTTAGCAACTCGGCTATCAGTCCGACGACCGCTAGCTTTGACAAGAATACCGCCTTACAGGCGAATATTCCAGTGACGCTGACGTTGAACGGCAATACGCTGACTGGCATTAAGAATGGCACAGCTACCCTAGTTGCCGGTACAGACTACATTGTATCGGGTACGACGGTGACGATTCAGAAGGCTTATCTGGCCGCCCAGCCGGTGGGAACAACGACGCTGACGTTCAACTTCAGCGCAGGAGCGAATGCGGCTCTGGCGGTATCCGTAATAAATACCACCTCCAGCGGCAGCGGGGCCATCAAGGTACAGCAGTATAATTCCACCGTTACAGCTACGAGCAACACGCTGAACCCGCGGATTAAGCTGACGAACACCGGCACTTCCGCCATTAATATGTCGGACGTGAAGCTGCGTTATTATTACACGATCGATGGGGAGATCGCCCAGAACTTTTTTTGCGACTGGTCGCATGTCGGCAGCAGCAATGTAACGGGCACCTTCGTCAAGCTGGCGACTCCCCTGACCGGGGCCGACCACTATCTGGAGATCGGCTTTACGAGCGGAGCCGGAAGCTTGGCTGCGGGAGCCAGCATTGAGATTCAGCTGCGCGTGTCCAAGTCCGATTGGTCGAACTACTCGCAGACGGGGGATTACTCCTTCGACCCGACCCATACGGCTTACGCCGATTGGAGCAAAACGACCGGCTACATCGCAGGCGCTCTCCAATGGGGAACGGAGCCGTGAACAAAATAACGAAACCATTATTGCCGCTTAAATAGCATGAATCATAAAACCTCCATTACCGCTTTAACAGCGGAGTGGGGGTTTTGCGGTTACAGGTATCCAGCCAGTCAGCAGGGCTCCGCCCTCTGAGTGGTTATCCGCAGCAAGCTCGCCTCCATGGCGCCTAATAATTTTTTGCGAAATGGTCAACCCTAACCCGCTGCCTCCGGTTAACCGGTAGCTAAAGCTTACAAAGCCGAACGGAATTCAGGCAACATCCTGTTTTCCGTTCGGCTTTCGCTTCGTGTTTTTAAAGCTGCGCTTCAAGAGACTGAAACATATGATTGGCCATATCTGAGTAGTTGTAGGCGGGGTGTGGCAGTCCAATTTGCAAAGTGGCCCACATCGCATTCCAGAACTGAACGATAAAGATCATGTCATCGAGAGAGGGTAGCAGGCCGGATGCTTCCTCCGCGCCAAAATAATACGAAAGCAGCTGTTCCTTCTGTGACGCTGTAAACGAGAAGCCCATACAGGCAAGATCAAACAGAATATCGCCCATACCCGCATACTCCCAATCAAGCAGACGAACGGAACCATCATATAGAAAGTTATTGGCAAACGGATCGTTATGGCATAACCCGCGGAAACGGGAGGATGCCTGTGCTCTGCTATGCTGAATTTTCAGCAGCTTATCCATAAGGCGATCAAGTGATGCTGGCAATGGCAGCTGTCTCTTCCTCGCACTGCGAATGCGATCCTCAATATCCTGATAAGGGGAAAATTCATAGGGGATAGGAGGCATTTGGTGAATTTTTTTGAAAAGGGCTGCGATCTCTTCCATATGTTCTACTAATTCTTGATTTTGAAATTCGCGCCCAGGCAGAAACTGTGTAATCATATGCCCAGTTTCCGGATTGAAGTATAGTAATTGGGGTGCTACCGCTAATCCATCCAAAGCCTGCAAAGCCGCCGATTCAGCGTAACGATTAATGCCTAGCTCCGTGGATTGAGTACCGCCGATTCGTACCGCAACCTTTTGCCCGCCGCAGGAAACGATATAGTTGCGGTTGGTCAGGCCGCTTTTCTGAAATTCAACCATCGTTGCTTGCCGTTCCCAGCCTAGCTCGTCCCTGATCAACGTATAGACCTGCTCTAAACTCGCGGCTTCAATCTGCCCACTCTCTGCATTTGACAACTCGACACCTCTTTCCCCCAATAGGGCCCCAAAATAAACCAATAATGATAACGCTTTCAGTATATCGACCCCGAATAGGGCTGTCAATAAAACAAGCTTTTAAAGGCTTGATATATTCGTCATTGATTATATAAGTGAATAATTATATAATGGCATGGCGGATGGCAGTCAGCCAAAAAAATCGGGAGGTGCCACAGATGGAGGAACAAATTCAACATATGGCAGAAGCCTATAAATTGCTAGCGGATAAAACACGGTTAACCATTATTGCCTTGTTAAAAGAACAGGAGCTTTGTGTTTGTGATATAACCGAAATCATTGGGATGTCGCAACCAAATGCCAGTCAGCATCTTCGAAAGCTGAAATCAGCAGGGCTGCTGAATGAAAAGAAGAAGGGGCAATGGGTGTATTATTCATTAAATCCGGAAGCGGAAGCTTTTGTACAATGCGTCTATGAATTTTTGCCTTCCACGAAAGAACAAATAGCAGGGTTGAAAAAGGATAGCTGCGGCGTACAGGAGGACGCATGACAGTCATTGCCGTTGTCATCTTTCTGCTTACCCTTGCATTTGTCATTTGGCAGCCAAAAGGATTAAGCATTGGCTGGTCGGCTGCTGCCGGAGCTGTTCTTGCACTGCTCTTTGAAGTTGTTAGCTTTACTGATGTTGGCGCAGTTGTGGGGATTATATGGAATGCTACCCTGGCCTTTGTAGCGATTATTTTGATTTCGCTGATCTTAGATGAAATTGGCCTTTTTGAATGGGCAGCACTGCATATGGCCCGGCTTGCAAAAGGGAATGGCAAGCTTATGTTTGTGTATGTCATTTTGCTTGGAGCGGTTGTGGCTGCGCTTTTTGCAAACGATGGTGCCGCATTGATTATTACACCGATCGTTCTTTCCATGGTGAGAGCCTTGAAATTTGAAGATAAAATGATATTGCCTTTTATAATGGCGAGCGGGTTTATTGCAGATACAGCATCGCTGCCTCTAGTTGTAAGTAATTTAGTTAATATCGTGTCAGCTGATTACTTTGGAATCGGATTTGTAGAGTATGCAAGCCGCATGATCGTTCCGGGCTTCTTCTCGATCATGGCAAGTTTACTTGTGCTTTACTTAATGTTTAGAAACAGCATTCCGCAAAATTACAACGCAGCTCAACTGAAGAAGCCAGTGGAGGCGATCAAAGATAAAGGGCTATTCAAGCTTTCCTGGATCATTTTAGCTGTTTTACTAATTGCGTATTTTGTCAGTGAATTTTTCTCCATTCCAGTTTCGATTGTAGCGGGTATAGCTGCTGCCTGTTTTCTTATTGCCGCCCGTAAAAGTCCATTCATGCATACGAAAAAGCTGATAAAGGGAGCTCCGTGGACTGTCGTCATTTTTTCCTTGGGCATGTATGTTGTGGTATACGGCTTGCGAAATGCGGGGCTGACAGATGCCCTTGGAGATGTGATTCAGGCCGTTGCAGATAAGGGATTGTTTGCTGCAACGGTGGGGATGGGCTTCATTGCCGCTATTTTGTCTTCTTTCATGAATAACATGCCCACGGTCATGATTGACGCGTTAGCGATAAATGGAACCCATACGGAAGGGATGCTCCGTGAAGCTTTGATTTACGCTAATGTGATTGGCTCCGATTTAGGACCAAAGATTACACCGATTGGCTCACTTGCTACTCTGCTGTGGCTGCATGTGCTTTCGCGCAAAGATGTGAAAATTAGCTGGGGTTATTATTTTAAGATCGGTTTTCTATTAACGGTCCCGACTCTATTTATTACGCTTGTTGGGCTGTCTGCATGGCTTTATTTCATTCACCATCTAAATTGAAAAGGGGATAACGAAATGGAAAACAAACCGCTCATCTATTTTTTGTGCACAGGGAACTCTTGCAGAAGCCAAATTGCCGATGGTTTTATGAAGTGGCTTGGCGGGGATAAATATGAAGTGAAAAGTGCGGGACTTGAAGCACATGGATTAAATCCTCGTGCCGTTCAAGTTATGAGAGAAGCGGGTGTCGACATTAGCAGCCATACTTCCGATGTCATTGACCCTGAGCTTTTAAATCGGGCTGATTATGTCATTACCCTTTGCGGACACGCTGATGAACATTGCCCTGTCGTCTCTAATCCGAACGTGACCAAATGGCACTGGGGATTTGATGATCCGGCAAAAGCAGCAGGAACGGAGGAAGAAATCATCGCTCAGTTCCGTATCGTTCGCGATTCGATTAAACATCGCATTGAGCAATTTTTACAAGAGGGCAAGTAGCGAGGCCAACTCATAGGTGAAACCCTTTATGGACGATTAAGTCCTTTACCAGCCAAACAATTTTGACCATCCCGTACTTATAAACGTTGCAATTGAGGTACAATCGTTATTAATTCCAGTAAGTCATCAATGACTATATCAGCCTGAGAAAGTTCATGTTGTTGTGCAAAATCAAAATTACATCCTATTGCAACTAACCCATTATCTTTTGCAGCATTGATATCTGAAAGGCGGTCTCCAACTACTGCTGCATTTGTAATCCCATATTTTTTTATAATACTCTTAACTAAGTCTGATTTATTCAGCGATTCGATTTGCTCGATACTAAAGGTTTCAGTAACCCACTGATCCAATTGGTAATAACGCACAATGGCTTTTAAATATTCCGTTAAACCATTGCTTGCTATGTAAATGGAATAATGGTTTTCTTTTAAAAAACGGAAAACTTCCTTTACATTTGGATACAAAGCACCTTTTCCACTGCTAATATTCTCTACTAACCTTTGGAGAAAATAAGCATCCATTTGTTCTCTTGCTTCAATGGAATGATTAGGCAGCAAGGCCTCCCATACCTTTGGCAAAGGCACACCCATAATTTCACGGTATTTATCAATAGGGGTTGCTGTATCCCATTTATTTAGTGACCTTAAATGATTAAAAGCATCATCAAGGGACAGTTCTAAAATTTTGTCGGTTTGAAATAATGTGCCATCCATATCAAAGATGAGTGATTGCAGCATAGTGATCCCCCTAATTTTGAATCGAATTTCTCATTCTTTAACTTCGTTTATTAATTGTACTATATTTTGATTCTCTTAAACGTAACGATTCGTTATTAACAAGGAGGCGGCCTAAATGAAGCGAAAAGCTGTAGTGGCGGGAGCCACAGGCTTAATAGGCAAGGAGCTCGTCCAATTATTGCTTGACGATCAGGCTTACTCGGCGGTAACGCTGCTTGTTCGAAGAACAACGGGTATGGTGCATCCAAAACTTGTAGAGCAAGTGATCGACTTCGATCAATTGCAGCAAACCGATGTGGAGATGAACGGTGCCGACGTCTATTGCACACTTGGAACGACAATCAAGAAAGCTGGGAGCCAGGACGCTTTTCGAAAAGTAGACTATGAATACCCGTTATCCCTCGGACTATTAGCAAGCAGGCAAGGGGCCAAGCAGCTGCTGCTTGTATCTGCAATAGGGGCAAAGGCATCATCGCGTACTTTCTATACGCGTGTGAAGGGGGAAGTGGAGGAGGCGCTGCGCAGCCTGGGGCTTCCCGCTTTGCACATTTTCCGGCCTTCGCTGCTGCTTGGCAAGCGGGAGGAATTTCGGTTCGGAGAACGGCTCGCCGCCGCTTTGTCAGGCGTGCTTTCCCCGTTGTATTCGGGACCGCTGAGGAAATATGCGCCCGTTGAGGCGGGCACGGTTGCCAAAGCGATGATACTTGCAGCAAAAAGCGGACAGGCGGGCATTCATATGCATGAGAATGAACAGATCGTAAAGGTGAAGCAGACGTCATAAACCAGCTGTAGTTTGGTCGTTAATCCAATGGAAAAGGCTTGCCCGAAAACGCCTGAGCAAGCCTAAAAGAAGCTTTGTGCTTAAGATTGTTGGACAATGCTGTCCCACGATGCAAGCATTTGCTGGCGCTCGCGATCGGACGTAATTAAAGCTTTGAGCTTCTGTATCGTTTGGGGAGCATTCCATTCCGTCCGCCTATTGAAGTATTTGCTGGATAAGCCATAGAAAAGGTGGGGGAATAGCAGATCCGCATAGATGACGCTGCATTCCTCCGCGCTTAAAGGATGAGCTTCACGATAAGCCCGCAGCATGGATATGGCTTTAGCCGAGCTCCATCCATGCTTCTTCATCACCTTGTTGAATATTTTGCGAATATCTCTTGCAGGCAAGTCAAAGGTTAAGGAATCCATATCGATAATGGCAAGCCCTTGCCGGGTCTTAATCAAGTTGGCGGCTGCAAAATCCTGATGGCAAAGGTTTTTTTGGACGGCGACTTTATTGACCCAGTTGGTGTAGGGGCTGCTTTGAATCAAATGCAGCGCAGCTTTTCCTTGGTCAATAAATTTGTCCGCATGCAGAAGAAACAGCCTCTCAAATTCGCTGTTATTACTATTACTGCTACTACTACTACTTCTAATGCTGCTGCTCTTACCGCTCCTGCTGCTCTTCCTGCTGTTGCTACCGCTGAGAGCCATTCCCTTGAACCGCTCTAATTGATCGAGATGCTTCGCATAGCCCCGTCCCCAGCTTCCAAGATGCTCCCTTTCATCCGTTGTATAGGCGGATTGAAAACCTCGGGAAGCCATATGGAACTTCCCAAGCTCCTTCATAATGAGAAGGAGATCTCCCGTTACATAGGAGGGAGATTCGCCTTCCGCTGCATCTGATAAGACGTAGCAGCTGCCGCTGCTGTCCTCTGCGTAATCCTTTCCATCCGTGGTAGCTACCATGCGAGGGATAGGCGCACCATTTTTCTGCAAATGTCTAATCGCTTGAAGGAGGAAGAGGAGCCTTTGCTTGGAGACGGGCGCCTTCTTCAAAATTTTAGTTCCCGCGCTTGTCACAAGGCTCCAGGTCGCCTTCTTGCCTTTATCCGAGATGAGCTTCATGCTCTTCACTTGAAGCGGATATTGGGACATCAGTCCAGTTATCGTTTGCATCATCGTTACCTGCCCCTTTGCTGAGTTCGTTTGCTGCTAGAGCGGCGTTTGAGTTTTCTGCGAAGAGGACGGGTAAACCGGCTTTTAAGTTTGGTTACCTTAATATTTGATAATGGGGTAGGCTCGCTTCTGTAAGCGTCCATGTAAATTTTATTTAAACGATCTGCGACATGCTTGAATGTGAAAAATCCTTCGACCATTTCCCGGCCTCTGAACGCCATCGTTCTGGCTTCGTCCCTATAAGTAAGCATATAGTTAATGGCATCAGCAAATGAATCTGAGCTGTTGTAGGTGCGAACAATATAGCCATTACGCTTATGTTGAACGACCTCGGCATTGCCGCCGCGATCGGTTGTAATGACAGGGACGCCGGCTGCCATCGCTTCATAATGCACGCGAGCGAGCGGTTCCTGCCATTGGGAGCTGCAGACAAATACGTCGCCCATGGAAAAATAATTTTGAATTTCGCCAGCTTGAACGAATTTGGTGAAGATGACTCTGCTGCGATAAGGCTCAGCCAGCTTCAATAACCATTGTCCATAGCTATCAACGGTGTTGTCGCTGAACCATTTTCCGCCAACGATAACAAGGACCGCATCCGGATGCTCATCAAGGACACGGTCCATTGCCTCAATGAGCAGATGTGGCCCTTTCTTGACGCTGAGCCGTCCAACAAACAAAATAACTTTCTTGTTCTGGACGCCATACCTTTCCCGCATTTGATTGCGCAATTGCAAGCCGCGGGAGGTCCAAATAGGATGGTAAGAATTAGGGTCAATTCCGGAGAAAATCGGTTCGGTTTTATTCTCTGCTGCGGGAACGCGCCTAGTAATCGTTGATTTAATATAGTTGCTTACCGTCGTTATTTTGTGGACATATTCCACGCAAAGCTCTGCGTCAATATCGGATATTTTGTTGGTCTCAAACATTTCGTTATGCAGGCTGACGACAAAACGGCTAGTCGGGGAGGCTTCTTTATAAATGACGACGTTTTTAGGACGATTAAATACATGAACGACATCATAGGCGTACTCCTTCAATGAACTCGCAACATCTTCAACGTAGCTATCTCTGGGAAAGCGGATATATTTAATGTCACCACGCGTCTCCCTATTTGGCAGCGCAGCATCGGTAATGGAGTAGATCGTCAATTGATGGTTCTGGGATAAAAAGGGAGATACTCCGTCCATCATAATTTGGATGGCTCCCCCTCTCACAGCGGGAGAAGGGAGCTTTTCCGTACATATGAATGCCAGTCTCATAAGGAGCCAGCCTCCTGTCATTTATAGAAATCGATAAAATATTCGAGCTCCTTGGCTAAGCCGGCCTCCAAGCTGATTTTGGGCTCATATTGCAATAGCCGTTTGGCTTTGGATATATCGGCCCAAGTGTGCATGGGCTCGCCGTGCAGGCTGCTGCTAGCGGAAATCTCCGATTTTTTTCCTGTCAAAATCTCCAGGGCTTGAATAACCTGTATGACAGCTGCACGTTCTTTACCGCCGATGTTAATGGTTTCTCCTACGACATGGGGGGCGTCAGCTACAGCAGCGATAGCTTCTACGCAATCACTGATATACGTAAAATCCCGGGTTTGCGAGCCGTCGCCAAATAAAGTAATCGGATCATTCGCCAGCAGCTGTTTAATAAAACGATGAAACGCCATATCAGAGCGTTGACGAGGCCCATATACGGTGAAAAAGCGTAAAATAACGATTGGGATGCCATCATTTTTGCTATAAACCCGGCATAAATGCTCGCCTGTCAGCTTGCTGACACCGTAGGGAGCGAGAGGAGCTAGCGGCGTGTCCTCAGAAACTTGGCCCGTCGTCTCTCCATAAACGGAGGAGGTAGACGCAAATACAAATTTTTTAATCGATGATTGGCGGCAAGCTTCAAGAAGCTGCTGTGTAGCAAGAATATTGGATTCAACGTAGCTGCGGAAATCAGCTCCCCAGCTGGAGCGCACGCCCGGTATGCCAGCCAAATGATAAATGATATCCACATCGATAAGCAGTATTTTCCAGTCCAAATGAAGCATATTGGCGGTAATCATGCTGAATCGCGGGTGATGAAGAAAGCTGTCCATGTTTTTTGTGCCAATCATGTGCAATTCCTCACGAACGAATGCGTCAACGCCGATCACTTCATGCTCGCCATTGGCCAGCAAATATTCGCATAGATGAGATCCGATAAACCCGGCAGCGCCAGTTACGAGAATTTTCATGGGCGACCAACTCCCATGTAAGCAAAGCCGTGCAATTCCAGATTTTTTTTGTCCAGAGCATTTCGTCCGTCTACAATAACAGGCCGCCTCATTAACGTTTTGACCTTATGCCAATCCGCTTCCAGGAAGGAGTGCCAAGCTGTGGCGACTACCAGCACATCCGCCTGCTCCACGGCTACATAAGGACTGGAGCACCAAATAACGGAGGGAAGCTCGGGCGTTGCAAGCGGGTCGTAAGCATATACCGCATATCCTCTGTGCGTCAGCTTTTTCATTAGAGCGATGGCTTGAGAATAGCGAATATCGTCTGTGTTTTCTTTAAAGGTTGCCCCCCATACGGCAATTCGCGGTTTTTCGGTCCATTCGCCTAAAGCATGGGTTATTTTATTCAGGTAAATGTCTATTTGTGAACGATTGATTTTCTTAACAGCATGCAGCAGATCAAGCTTGACGCCTTTAGAGGAGGCCACATAATCAAGGGCATTCACATCTTTAGGAAAACAGGAACCGCCGTAGCCGAGGCCGGCTTGCAGAAATCTGCTTCCGATCCGCTCATCAAGGCCAATGCCTTGCGATACCTCCATAATGTCGGCACTGTAGGCATCGCAAATCCGGGCTATTTCATTAATAAAGGAAATTTTAGTGGCGAGGAAGGCATTGGATGCATATTTAATTAGCTCAGCCTCCAATCGGTTCGTTAGCAAAAACGTAGTTTGAAGGGAGGCATACATTTCCTGGACCTTCATCGCAGCTTCGCTTCTCTTGGCGCCAATTACGATGCGATCAGGATGGACCGTATCCTCAATCGCTGTTCCTTCCCTGAGAAATTCAGGGTTAGAGACGATATCAAATAAGTCGGGGCGAGTCCCTCGCTGTTGAAGCTCCTCTTCAACCCAATCAGCCGTACCGGGCGGTACGGTGCTCTTCATAATAATCGTTTTGTACGAGCGAATCGTTTCCGCAATCGCGGTGATGACATGCTTTACATATTTCATATCGGCGCTGCCATCCTTCGCTGAAGGGGTCCCAACGGCAATCATAATGACAGGACAATGAGCCATATGCTTCTTGCTGTCCGTATCAAAAAAGAGCGTGTCCCGCTGCTGATTGTCCTTAATCAGCTCGGTTAGGCCAGGCTCGTAAATCGGAATAATTCCTTTCCGCAGCTTCGCAATTTTATCCGTATCAACATCCGTACAAAATACGGTGTGACCCCTATCTGCCAGAACAGCCGCTGTTGTTAATCCAACGTAGCCTGCTCCTACAACACAAATTTCCATTCCTATCGCTCCTTTCGAATCTACTACTACTAAAATATTGATTTTTGTTAAGAATGGTCACGGCTGCTGCATCTATTAAATCAAGCGGGAGCTATTGAAATGGGTTGCCGCATTTGCCTTATTTTCATAGAGGACAAGCTTCAAAATCGTTTTTTGCTAATATGCTGTTACTATATATTGGATAAAAATCCAATGGAAGTGGGTGATATTAGTGGTATTTAAAGCGATTATTCCTGCGGCGGGATACGGGACGCGTAACTTGCCCATTACTAAAGCGATTCCAAAGGAAATGTTCCCTATTAACAGCCGCCCTGTCATTGACTATATTGTTCAGGAAGCGATCCATGCCGGGATCAAAGAAATTCTAATTATTCTCTCTCGTAATAAGACAGCCATTATGGATTATTTTGATCGCTCTATTGAGCTGGAATGGTTTTTAAACACACACCAGAAAAGCAATATGCTTAAAGGAATTGTGCCGCCGAAGGTCAGTTTTCAATATGTAAGGCAGCCGCAGGCTCTAGGGCTTGGCCAAGCTGTTCAGTTGGGACAAACATTCGCAGGGGACGATCCGTTTGTTGTGTTGCTGCCGGATCAGCTTTGCTTGAAACAACCCCCTCCGCTGTGCAAAATGATTAAGCTGTACGAGCAGTTCAAGCACCCGGTTATCGGACTGCAGACGGTGGAGAGAGAGCTCCTGCAAAACTATGGAGTCATTTCTGGAAAGCAGATTCAAGCCGGGGTATATCGGCTTGATTCCATTGTCGAAAAGCCCCAAATAAATCCGCCATCCCATCTTGCGGTCATGGGCAGATATATTTTGACATCTAAAATATTTGCCGCTCTTAATCAATTGAAGGCCGAAAACGGAGGGGAGCTTCAGCTAACGGATGCGCTGAACGTTCTGATCCAGCAGGATGAAGCATATGGCTATGTTTTTAAGGAGAAATGGTATGATACGAGTATTGAAAGCGAGTATATTAATGCCCAACGTTGTGCCTACAAAATGAACAAGCAGACTTAAAGGGGATAGGGAAAAACCTTTAAACGACGATGAGGCTCGTTAAAGGTTATCTTTGTTCTCTTTTTTCTGCTTTTTTGCGTAGACAAAAAGAGTCGCCTTCAGAAGAAGGCGACAGTCGGTACCCGGTACCTAGTCTATGAAGTGCTTAGCTGCTTACTCGAAATCGTCATCCGAGTTTCGATTGAATTGCTCAGCCCGATTGCAGCTACCATGCGAGCGATGGTGGCTATGGCAGTTGTCATGTGAACGATTGCCGCCCGTACGGTTGCCACAGGAACGATTGCCCCCGGTGCGATTGCCGCCCGTACGGTTGCCACAGGAACGATTGCCCCCAGTGCGATTGCCGCCTGTACGGTTACCCCCAGTATGACAGCCCCCCGTGCGATTGCCGCCCGTACGGTTACCTCCTCTACGATTGCCGCCAGAGCAGGAGAATGAATTGAAGTTTGACATATGCAAACCCCCTTTCTCGTATATGCTACAATATATGACCGCAATCTATTATTTGTAACGAGGCATTTGATTGTTTTCATAGTCTACATGCAGGAGACGAACTCGAAAGAAGACTTTCCGAATATGAATGCAGATAAAGTGCATTATTTTTGAAATAATGGTGTTTTTAGGATTGGAGAGCGGGCAAGGCCTTGTATTTAAATATGCAATGGGCCATCTGCTGAAGAGACAATTTGGTGATGGATTTTTAAATGAAGACGCGTGTTCTCAAGCAATGGACTAGTATCTTAAGCATGGTATCATAGGATAAAACGGACGGCTGCACATTAGGAGGAGGATCAGCTATGTATAAGGTGCTAATTGTGGATGACGAAATATTTGTGCGAAAGGGTCTGGTCAATTTAATGAATTGGGCCGCTATGCAATTCGAAATATGCGGAGAAGCAGAAAACGGGAAGCAAGCGATTAAACTAATTGAACGGCTAAAGCCTGATTTGGTTATTGTTGATATCAGAATGCCTATGCTGGATGGTCTCGAACTGATCAAGCATGTGAAGGAGGAGGGAGATCACCAGCCGTTATTTATTATTATAAGCGGCCATCATGATTTCACTTATGCGCAGCAAGCCTTGCGCTACAATGTGTCGGATTATATTTTGAAGCCAGTTGACAAGAAAGAACTGGGCTCCACTTTGAAAAAGGTGGAAAATACGCTGAATCAAATGCAGCTTTTGTCATATACAGGAGAAAAACCGCTCGCTCAGACCATAATCGCTACTTTGCTGCAGACAGAGCCCAACGAGCAGGTTATTCAGCAGATTTCCCATATATTGAAGCTTCCAGCCTCCTCTTCCTATACGTATGTAATTGCAGAAATACAGGATATGCAGACGCCGGGAACATTCGATTATTTACCGGCCATGCAGACAGCGCTTCAGCGGTATATGCAGCGCGAAGGGACGCTCCCGCTCGTTCATGTGCGCGAAAACAATCAGTATGGACTTATTGTCCCGCAAGCATGGCTAATGCAATTGGGCGATAACGAGAAGACGGCTTATGCATGGCTGCTGGATATGCTGGAGAAGGAGCTGGGAACGACGATAAGTTTATTCATCGGAAGCAGGGAGGAGCATCTTAAGCGCATTGACCATTCTGGAAGCAGCGCGGGCCAATGCTTGAATTACCGATTTGCTGCTGGCTCGCGCGGTATTATAATGGCCTCCGAGATGCTCCCGCTGTCCTTATATTATTTTGACGTAGATGAAGAATTGCACAGCAAATTGATTACCGAGATGGAAGAAAATGTGCGTGAGGGCTATGAAGCTGTCATCCATACTATTTTTGAACAATTTCAGCAATTGCGCTTTGCTCCAGACGCAGTAGCCAATACCATCAGACGGAGCATGATTGCGGTCATAAACACCATCAGGCAATTTGAAGGGGACGAGAAGGAGCTGCTGCTGCTGAATGAACTGCTGGATTGGCCAAACAAATACCGCAACCTGGATCAGCTTCGGCATATATGCTTGCGTTTTATAGAAGAATCGGCTGGCTATATTGCCGCAAAGCGAAGTGAAAAAGGAAAGGGCAGCATTGAAAAAATAAAAAAATATATTGATGCTAATTTTACGGATAATATAAATTTGAAAGGCATCGCAGCAAAATTTTATATGAATCCTGTTTATCTCGGCCAGCTCTTTCGCAAAAGCTATGGCATGTATTTTAATGAGTATTTGCTTTCACTGCGCATTGAAGAAGCCAAGCGGCTGCTGCGGCAAACGAACAACCGTATGTATAAAATCGCAGAGCTGGTTGGATTTCCGAATTCAGATTACTTTGCCACACAGTTTGAAAAATTGGAAAAAATGACTCCGACAGATTATCGCAATAAGATCATTGGCAGAAAATAAGGAGGCTATGCGGGGTGTTCAAATTTAGTCTGCATCATTTGAAGCTGCGAAACAAGCTGATTTTCATCTATATCGTCTGCGTATTTATCCCCATTGTGCTGACGAATATGATGTTTTATAACGTCATGACCAATAAAATTAAAAATCAGAAAAAGGCAGACGCGGATCTGGCGATTACGCAGTTGAAAAAAGAACTTGGCGTTGCCATTGATGATGCGGCAGGCATAACCTATTTGTATTCCATTGATAAATCGCTCATCCATCATCTGAATACAGAATATAAAACCTACGATCAATATATCGAGTCGCTCGCGTCGATTTCCAACATTTTTAATCGTTCTGACAAGGAATATAAAATGTTGAGCTCGGCTGTAATCATGAGTGACAATCCGACTATTTTAGTCTCTGGCAATATAGTCAGACTTGATGAGGCAATCCGGGCCAGCGACTGGTATCAGCATGTGGAAGATTACAACAATACGTATCCGTTTTTACATGTAACGCCGGACAAAATCAGTGTCATCCAGAAAATATCAGATCAGCGTTATCAAGACTACGAGCATATGATAAAGATTGATCTAAACATGGAGTACATTGCTCAATTAATAGCATTGTCCAGCTTCGAGGGCGATATTTATATGTTGGACCCAAGCGGTCAAGTTCGCTACAGCCATCTGGTTAACGGGCAGTTGGGCGGCCAACGGACAGCAGGCGACGGATTAACGGTCAATGAGATTAATAAGCCGGATAAACCAATTGTCATCCAAAAGCAATATCATGACAGGCGCTATATGGAAGGCTGGACATTATATGGTGTAATGGATGAAAAGAAGATGCTGTATGAGGTGCGGCAGTCAGGCCAATTTATTCTGTGGTTCGCCATTATTAATTTCCTTGTCCCTACCCTTATCATTACGATGGTATCCCGTTCCATCCATTCACGCATAAAAGATATTTTAGCGCACATGAAGTCAGTGAGGAACAAAGCGATTGGAAGAATCCCCTATAATCGGGAAAGGGATGAGATAGGCGAGCTTGCTGTTGAATTTAATCGGATGAGCGAGCGAATAGAAAATTTAATTAATGATGTTTATGTAGCGGATATTCAAAAAAAAGAGCTGGAAATCCGTCAAAGACAGGCACAGCTTCATGCGCTGCACAGCCAAATCAATCCTCATTTTTTGTTTAATGCACTGGAAACGGTCCGTATGCGAAGCCTGATGAAGGGAGAAGCAGAAACGGCCAACACCATTCATAGTATGGCTAAAATATTTCGCAAGTCGATTTCGTGGAAGCGCAGCTTCGTTACGATACGTGATGAACTGGAATTGATCGAAAGCTTCTTGGAAATCCAAAAGTACCGGTTTGACAATAAGCTTCAGTTTCAAATTGCTGTTGAAGAATCCTTATTGGAATATGAAATACCGAAAATGACTTTGTTGCCATTCGTAGAAAATGCCAGCATTCACGGCATTGAAAGCAGTCCCGGAATAGGCTTTATTACCATTCAAATTGGACAAGATAAGGGACGCATTTTATTTGTTATTGCCGACAATGGCGGCGGCATGAGCGAAGAAAAATTGGAGGAGCTGCATCATTACTTTTCCGAGGATGTTACAATGGGCGATTCAGTAGGCATGAAAAATGTGTTAACACGCTTGAAGCTTTGTTACGGCGATGCGTTTGATTATACGATTAACAGTCATGCGGGGAAAGGCACACGTATCATGCTGCGCTTGCCAATGGGCCATGCAAGTCATTAAATCAGCCAGCCAGATCCTTTATTTTACGAAGAATATTCTAAAGTTTGCGGTGTAACATTGCGCCCTCATTTCTTTTATAATGAAAGTGCTTACAATTATTGTGGCAAGAGAGGGGACAAAGTTATGACCAACAAGAAATGGCTAAAGACAAGTATGGCAATTATAATGGCTTCGGCAATGCTTATTGCAGGCTGCAGCAATGGTGGAGAAAAGAACGCTGGAAACAAGGAGGGGGGTAAGACGGAGGGCTCCGAAGTAAGTACAGAGCCGGTGACCTTTACTTACTTTGGCTTCGGTTCGAACAAGGATGTGCTTGCCAGTGACACGACCATTGGCAAGGTGCTTCAACAACAAACAGGTGTAGACTGGAAGATGGAATTTGTCGTCGGCGATGCGAGTACAAAATCTGGCGTTATGATTGCCGGGGGAGAATATCCCGACGTCATATCTCCAGTTGCGGAGCTTGAAAAGCTGATTGATGCAGGAGCGCTTATTCCGTTAAATGATTTAATCGAGGAGCATGCCCCGAACATTAAGCGGGTATATGGCGACTATATGGATAAAATCAAGAGCGAGGACGGAAATATTTATATTCTTCCATATACCGCCAATGTCAACGGATATTTGACTGAGCCGGACGTTGGGCAAGGCGCTTTCTGGATTCAGCGCCGCGTATTGAAGGAATTTGGCTACCCTGAAGTGAAGACACTCGATCAATATTTTGAGCTGATTGAGAAATATCAAGCCAAATATCCTGCGATGGACGGTAAAAATACAATCGGATTCATAACATCCGCTGGTGTGTCAGGTGATTTCTACTCGATTACGAACGTGCCTATGCATTTAGCCGGATATCCAAACGACGGCAACGTAATGGTTGATATGAACACCCATGAAGCTAAAGTTTATGCAGCCTCGGATTACGAGAAGAAATGGCTGACTGCCTTGAACGATATAAACAGCAAAGGCTTGCTTGATCCAGAGACCTTTACAGCTAACAAGGACCAGTATCTGGCAAAGCTTACCTCCGGTCGTGTACTTGGCTATTTCAACTATGGATGGCAGACAGGAGATGCTACCAACAACCTTAAAGCTGCTGGCAATGACGATCTTCGTTATGTAGGGCTCCCAATCGTTTTCGACGAAAGTATTAAAGATGCTTACATCGATCCGCCTGCATTTGTCAACAATCGCGGGATCGGGATTTCCGTTAGTGCAAAGGACCCTGTCCGTATTATTAAATATTGGGATAACCTGCTAACCGAAGAGAACCAGAAGCTGGTTCAGTGGGGGCAAGAAGGTGAAACCTATTCCAAGAACGAAGAAGGCCGCTTCGTGATGGATAAGCAGCAGCTTGCCAATCGTAATGACAATGAGTTTAAACGTTCCTACGGATGGGCGTATTTTGATTATGAATGGCCGCGTTATGGCAGCAACTCTATATTAGAAGATGGCAATTCCTATAGTGTAGGCAATCAGCCTGAAGTAGCGGCTGCGAATTATACAGAAGGCGATTTAAAATTGCTTGAAGCCTATAACGTGGAAACCTTCTCCAAAATGTTTGCGCAGCCGGTAGAACGGCCGTGGTATCCTGCGTGGAGTATTTTGAAAGAGCAAGGCTCTCCCGAACAGATTTTCAATCAAAAATCAGAAGATTTGCAAAAGAAATATTATCCGAAACTGGTGTTTGCATCTAAGTCAGCTTATGAATCCATCTGGAATGAGTATGTGAAAGAATTCGGCAAGCTGGACGTTGCTGGCTTTGAAGCATTTATTACAAACAAGGTCAAGGAGCGTGTTGCAGGTAATTGGTAAGCCTGAATAGGCAGCATATAGGAGATGAGGCTAGTAAAAGGTGGAGTTAGCTTCGCCTTTTACTGCCAAAATTTTTCATAATAAGAAAATTTATATAAAAAGGAGACATCTGGAGTGGGGAAACAGACTGAGCTAATTGCAGCAACGGCTACTGGCGGCCTGCACAAAACAAACTTATTGAAAAGACTATCCAAGCAGAAAATGCTAATGCTGATGTCTTTGCCTTTTTTAGCTTGGGTCATTTTATTCAAGTACGTTCCGCTTTGGGGCTGGACGATCGCTTTTCAAAAGTTCAAGCCGGCTAAGGGTATTTTTGATCAAAAATGGGTTGGGCTTGATAACTTCACGTTTTTATTTAAAGAAGAGGCCTTTTATCTCGTACTGCGCAACACGATTGTCATGAGTTCCATTAATCTCGTATTAGGATTTTTAACAGCCATTGTATTGGCATTGCTGCTTAATGAGCTGCGCAGCGTTTATTTCAAAAGAACGGTACAAACGATTAGCTATTTACCCCATTTTATTTCTTGGGTTGTTGCGGCAAACATCGTGCAAACCGCACTTTCTCCCGAAGGTATTGTCAACATCCTGCTGCTGAAGCTGCAGCTGATTGACCAGCCTATTCTCTGGTTAGGTAAAGGAGAATATTTCTGGGGCATTCTTGGAGTATCTGAAATTTGGAAAAATGTAGGCTGGAACACCATCATCTATCTCGCTGCCATTTTAACGATTGACCCTGCGCAATATGAAGCGGCAGAAATGGATGGAGCATCACGTTTTCAGCGTATTTGGCATATTACGCTTCCAGGCATGAGACCGGTCATTGTCATTTTATTAATTATGAATCTTGGATTTATTCTTGAATCTGGATTCGAGCCGCAATACTTGCTCGGCAATAGCATGAACGTCGACTATTCAGAAAATCTTGATATATTCGTTTTGAAATATGGCATGCAGATGAATAACTATGGTTTGGCAACTGCAGCCGGTATGTTTAAAACGGTTGTCAGCTTTATCTTTCTGATCGCAGCGAACCATATTGCGAAACGGTTGGGTCAAAGCAGGCTCTACTAATCATTCTGCAAGGAGGCCATCACTATGAGTCAAGCCAAATCAACTCGTAAAGCATACTTTTCTTCCCCAGATAAAATATTCGATGTGTGCAATATCATTTTTATGCTCTTGCTGATCGTTGTAACGTTGTATCCTTTTTTGAATATGTTTGCTCTTTCATTTAATGATGCCAATGATTCCATTCGTGGGAATATCTATATTTGGCCTCGTGATTGGACGCTGCGAAATTATGAATACATCTTCAATGAGTCCTCTATTTTTCATGCGACCTTTATTTCTGTAGCACGCACGATAGTGGGGACGGTAGTCTCTGTGTTTTGTACAGCGATGCTTGCCTATACAATCAGCCGCCCTGAATATGTTTTCAAAAAGTTTGTGACGATCATTTTTATTTTTACGATGTATTTTAGCGGAGGCTTAATTCCGAACTACTTGCTGACGAAGGAACTGGACTTGCTGAACACCTTTTGGGTCTATATTATTCCCGGAATTATCGGTGTGTTTAACATGATTGTCATTCGTTCCTTTATAGAAGGCTTGCCCGAAGGAATTATGGAGTCGGCAAGAATAGATGGCGCCGGGGACTTTACGACGTTTATGCGAATTGTTCTGCCTCTTACAGTACCGGCCCTCGCGACGGTTTCGTTATTTGTAGCGGTGTATCAATGGAACTCCTGGTTTGATGTTTTCTTGTACAATTCTTCCAGTATTAATCTAAGTACTCTGCAATATGAACTAATGAAGGTACTCTCAACGTCAAGCACCACGACCAGTACGGGCGGATCAGCAGCGGATGCCTTTGCCAATGCGCAGGGCAATGTAACGATGGTGACACCGACTTCCATTCGAGCAACGATGACGATTGTTGCCAGTCTGCCGATTATTATCGTTTACCCATTTCTGCAAAAGTATTTTGTACAAGGGATGACTGTCGGCGGCGTGAAGGGATAACGGAAGATTTTTGGCTGTATGTCATCTATGCCTATCAGTAGGTTCAGGTGGAGAGGGAAAAGCAGCTGTGCGACAGCTCATAAAAAAACGCTAACTTTACAAAAGAAACAGCTGCGGTCTAGGACGCTATTTTCAGGTCCTAGACTGCAGCTGTTTCTTTATTCAAAGGTTGCTCTAGGGTTGGCTTAGCAGAATACTTGGATAATAATTTAGGCCCTTCACGCTTCCAGATGTTCATAAAGGCTTCGACTACATCGGGATCAAATTGGGTCCCAGCATTTTTCCGAATCTCCTCTATCGCAAACTCAACATCAAGCTCGCCTCTGTACACCCTCTTAGAGGTCATAGCATCGAACGTATCAGCAACAGCCATAATTCGGGCTGCAATCGGAATTTCGCTCTGTCCAATGCGGCTCGGATAGCCGCGTCCGTCAAATCTTTCATGATGATGAAGAATCATATCCAATATACCGGAGCGTTTAAGATGGGAAATATGGCTTAGCATTTCATAACCCGTATTAGGATGCTCCTTAATAATTTCAAATTCTCCGTCCGTTAATCGGGATGGTTTGAGGAGAATATGCTCAGGCACGCCAATTTTCCCAATGTCATGAAGGATTCCGCCAATATAAATGCGTTCGCACGCCAGCTTGGACATCTTCATTTCCTCAGCGATTTTCTTCGAATAATAAGCCACGTTATCGGAGTGATCAGCCGTATAATGATCCCTTGAATCCAAAGCTTTAGCTAGTGTAAAGGTGAGCTGAAGCATATTTTGCTTCTGTCTATTGTAATACAATATCATAAACGAAATAGAAGAGGAGGTTAAGAAATACGTAACGACTAAAGTGAAGACTCTCAAGGGGAATTCATCTTGAATGAGAAATACCGGCTGCCGCTCCAAATAAACTCTAAAGAAAACGATAAGAACGACGAGCACGCTTCGAATCCAGGTTTCCTTCCAGAAAGAAAGGCCTACCAGTAAGCTGAGCATTAAATAAGCAAACTGAAACAATATGTAATTTTCGAAACAAAAGTCGGCCGCAATAACAGCAAGAAATGCGATTCCGAATAAGAAGCGGCTTGTATATTTGCTGAGAATAAAAGTTTCGGCATGATGAGCGATGTAATTTTTCATAGGACGGACGACCTCTGCAATTCATTCGATTCATTTCTAAATTATGTATTTAGATAGTTTAGACTATATCACATTCCAAGGTGCAGCCTCCATAAAGAATATATAAATTTTTGATTGGCCATATACATATTCATCCCTTAGCCGGAAACGCTTTCTGATTTTCGTTATGAATTCTAATCAGAACGATAGATATCCAATCGCTGTTGCGTAGGAGTGCTCCGAATTTACCTTTATGATAGAAAGACGAAGGAGGGATGCAGATTGTACGCAAAGCTTTATAAGTATCGATGGCAATATTTAATGATTTTACCGGGCGTGGTCCTGCTGCTGCTTTTCAACTATATTCCTATGGTAGGGATACAGGTTGCATTCCGGGATTTTCAAATCGGAACATCCATATGGAATAGTGCTTGGGTTGGTTTAGATAATTTCTCCTTTATTCAAGACCCCCAGTTTTTGACTGTAGTCAAAAATACACTCTATATATCGGTGTTAAAATTTATTTTCGGCTTTCCGGCACCTATTCTGCTGGCCCTGCTAATTAATGAAGTGACCCGGCCAGTGTTCAAGCGCTTCGTTCAATCGGTCAGCTACCTGCCCCACTTCTTCTCATGGATTGTAGTTGCCTACATTCTTCAATCCTTTTTGACGCTCGACAGCGGCCTGGTCAACCAGTTTATCAACCAAGCGGGTGGGGACTCCATCTTCTTCCTGGGCTCGACGGAATGGTTTCGGCCGATGGTGGTGTTAAGCGGCTTGTGGAAAGAAACAGGCTGGAATACGATTCTTTATTTGGCGGCGATTACGACGATTGACCCGCAGCTCTATGAATCCGCCAAGGTAGAGGGCGCAGGCAGGCTATCCCAAATTCGCCATATTACGATTCCGGGCATGCTGCCGACGATCTCGATCGTCCTGATCTTGAGCATTCCAAGCTTGATTACCGTGGGCATGGATCAAATTTATCCGCTCATGAATTCGGCTAACCAGGAAGTGGCCGACGTGCTGGATACGTATATTTTACGCAGCGGCCTGCAGCAAGGCTACTTTGGCATGGCAACTGCGGTTGGTTTGCTCTCCTCGATTATCAGTCTGATTTTAGTCGTGGGAACGAATCAGTTTTCAAGAAAAATAAACGGCGAAGGATTATGGTGATGGCGTATGAAGATGAGCAAAGGTGAAAATATTGCCCAATACGTCATCGTAGCGCTGCTCGGCCTGCTGTGTGTATCCGTGCTTTATCCGTTTTTGTATATGCTGGCCATATCTTTGAATGACGGCGCAGATGCTGCCAAGGGCGGGGTTTACTTATGGCCGCGGAATTTCACCCTCATTAATTATGAGATCGTGCTTGGCAATGAAATTATTCGAAATTCTTATCTGATCACAATTGGCAGGACCGTACTTGGAACGATTGGCGGACTGCTCGTTACGCTGCTTGTGGCGTATGGCTTGTCCTATCGCGGGCTTCCTTTTAGAGGCACCATTCTCGGCTATATTCTGATTACGATGTTGTTCAGCGGGGGTCTGGTTCCGTACTACATTCAGCTCAACAATCTGGGCTTGATTAATTCGTTCTGGGTATACGTTCTGCCGGGCCTCTTCTCCGTCTGGAACATGTTCGTCATGCTGAAATTTATTCAGGGCATACCGGAGGCGCTGGTGGAGTCCGCTGAACTGGATGGCGCTGGACCGCTGCGGATTTTAATGCAGATGATTATTCCGCTGTCCAAACCGATGCTGGCTGCACTAGGCTTGTTCACGGCAGTCGGCCATTGGAATGATTGGTTCGCGGGCGCTTTCTTCGTTACGAAGCAGGAATTGATTCCCGTTCAAACCTTCCTGCAGCAGCTTCTAGCTGCGTCGGATTTATCCGCCGTACTCGGCTCCAACACGAATCAGGAAGCGCTGGCGAGAAGCTCGCAGCTGCAAAATATTACGCTGATGTCGATTAAAATGGCCGTTGTAATGGTCAGTGCGATTCCTATTCTTTGCGTTTATCCGTTTTTGCAAAAATACTTTGTCAAAGGCGTCCTTGTGGGCTCGGTCAAAGGCTGATTATTCGGGTATTAGAGCAACATTTATATACCGATTTGAAGTACAATCTTGTATAGGGGGAGTATGACAGTGAAATCTAAAAAGCGTTTCTTAACGGCATTAACCGTTGCCGTATCGCTGACCGTAATGGCGGGTTGTTCGAATTCCGCAAGCAATCAGCCAAGCGGCAGCACTGATTCGGGAAGTGCGGCGGCTAGCGGTTCGACCTCGTTCAATTTGTGGCTGGGATGGACGGCAACAACGAATAATGACAGCTTGGTCCAGAAGTATTGGCGCGAGAAAGAGCCGGGTGTTGATGTTAAGCTGGAGACGACACAGGGCGATGCAATGACAGCGCTTAATTTGAAAATTAACACAGGCGGCTTTGAGGACGCAGCGATTTTTGGCCGAAATGAAACGGTGAAGAGCGCGATGAACCGTTCGAAGCAGCTGATGTCCTTGGAGCAGTATTTCGATATGCCGGATAAATATCCGGGACTGGCTGCGATTCCGAAGCAGTATCTCGAATTGATGAAGGATGCGGACGGACATATTTGGTCGATTCCAACCTGGTTTGACCAAAATCCTGAAGATCCATGGCCGGGCTGGGCATCGCAAGGATGGTCAGTCAGAACGGATGTGCTGGATAGCGTTGGCATGACCATAGCTGATCTGGCTACTATTGAAGGCGTAGAGGCTTTTCTGAAAAAAGCGGCTGAGCAAAAGGATGCGTCAGGCAAAACGCTGCTTCCCCTTTCATTTCTAATGGATACGAATGATACGCTCAGCTGGAGCGATGAAAATGCGATTCTCACCGCCTTTGGCGTCACGACGGGCGGCAGGGGAATCGAGAAAAAAGGCGATGATTTTGTATTCGCTTACGACGATCCGAACTTTAAGGCAGCTTACGCGTGGATGAACAAAATGTACGTCGCCAAGCTGATTGACCCGGAGGTCGTGACGAATAAAAAAGAGCAATATAATGAAAAAAATAAATCGGGTCGTGTCGCTCTAAATGCGGGAAGCTTCTGGAATATTCCAACCTCCGTATGGGAGACGCTTGACGGTCCTACGGAGCCGGGATGGTTTTATGAAGTCGTTCCTTTCCCTAAAGTCCAAGGCGTAGAGAAGGTCGGCATTAACCAGGTCGTTAATCCGAATCCGGGATATGATGTGTATGTCAGCTCCAATACAAAAAATCTGGAAGCGATTTTAAAGTTTTTTGATTACACGCTGCAGCCGAAGCCTGAGCAACAGCATGTCATTAATGAAGGGCCAGTTGGATTGTACTGGGATTGGGTTGACCAGCCGCTTGGGAAATGGCAGTTCACGGATGAAGCTTATAAAACAAGCCGGAATTCGGGTGATGCGGCCCAAAAAGCGAAGGTTACGCCGGAGCTGTACATGGCTTCTTCCTACAGCAACGAGTGGTATCCGTGGTGGAACACAGCGGATGGCGGTAAAGCGGGAGCAGCCAAAACGATCAAATTCACCGAAGCGATCGGCAAAATGGGAAGTATCCGGGTTGCTGAGCCGTATGATTTGATTGAAATGAAGGCTGGCGGCCTATGGGAGAAATATTCCCCGGAAATCGAAAATATTCGCAAGGAATATAGAGCCAAGCTGTTGATGGCGAAAGATAGCGGCCAATTTGAGACGGAATGGACGAAGTTCCAGGAAGCGCTGGAGAAGCGCGGCCATTGGAGCGAGGTAAAAGAGGAATGGCTTGCATCTTACAAGGAGCAAGTAAAGTGAGAAAGTAAAATTAGCACGTAAAATAAGCAAATAAAAGCAGGACAATAAAATAAAGAATGGGCGGAGCATCCCTTCCTATTAGGAAGGGGGCTCCCTTTGCAGTTCATGGAGGAGTGGCAGATGAGGCTGAGACAACGTTTAGAGCAATGGATCATTCGTATGACCCGCTCCATGAATATGAGAAAGAAAATTGTGCTGTTTTATGGGGTTATTGTATTTCTTCCGACCGTCCTGCTGGCTATCGGAGCAGGGTATATGACGCTGCATATTGTCCGGGGCAACTATATGCTCACGATTAAAGAGGCTGTTCGTCAGAACGCCCAAAGCATTGAGTTCCGCAAGCAGAGCTATGATCTGCTTGCTACGCGGACAGCGACTGACGGTGAGCTGGTTTCTAGATTATCGAGAGACTATCAGGACATTTCCGAACAGTACGCTACCGTTCAATATGTAGACCGGGCTTTCTTATTTACGAGCAAATACTTGCCCGGCATCGAAAATTTCCGCATCTACCATACGAATGACACGCTGGTACAGGACGGCGGGCTTCTATGGAAACCAGGAGATCGCAAGCTTTCGGGTTTAATCGAACAGGAATGGTACAAGGGAAGACTTCAATCGCCAGACAACCTCGCCTGGACGAATGCGCTCGACGATAAAACCCGGCTCGTCGTTTCGCACAAAATTTTAAATACGTACGGGGACGTCTACGGCATCGTCTATTTGCGGCTTAATTATAATGAAGTATTTGCTGAATCGTTTGACCATCCGTTTGACGGTGCGGGGGAAATGTTCATCGTAGACAGCGATGAGCAGATCATCGCCTCCTCAGAGTCCAATGAAATCGGCAGCCGTTTGTCAGAATCCTCCTTAAGCGAGTATTGGAGCCGTCCGGAAGGCTCGGCGGTAACCGTTGATGGCATGGTATTAATCAGGCAGAAAATCAATTCCGGCTGGACGGTCGCGGCGCTTGTGCATCTGGATCGGCTGGAGGAACAGTCCAAACGAATTTTCTACTATATAGTGGGCGGCATCGCTTTTTTTCTCCTTTTATCGACCTTTCTCATTATGGTTGTGCTCAAAAACGTCATCTGGCGAATACGCAAGCTCGGAACCCGCATGATGGATATTTCCGAAGGTTATTTCGAAGCGACGGTGAGAAACCGTGACAACGATGAGCTGGGAGAGCTGGAGGTTCTATTCAATTCGATGTCTGGACGCCTCAGAAAGCTGGTGGAAGAACATACAGAGGCGATTTTAAAAGAACGCGAGCAGTCTTTCAAAGCGCTGCAGGCGCAGATTAATCCGCATTTTATTTATAATTCCTTAAGCCTGATCCGCTGGCGTGCCATGGACGTAAAGGATGATATTCAAATTCGGACGATTGATGCCCTGACCACCTTTTACCGGCTGGCCCTCAATAACCGCGTTAATGTGACCCGCATTCGTGATGAGCTTGAGCATCTAAAGGCTTACGTCGAAATCCAGCAGCTGCGATATCCCGATCAGGTGCATGTAGAATGGCAGGTGGAGACGGACGTTCTTGATTTGTATACGATTAAGCTCATTTTGCAGCCCATTGTGGAAAATTGCTATTTGCATGGCGGTATTACAACAAGGAAGGGTGCCTTTTTACAGATCATGATCAACAAAACAGAGGATGCCATTGCGTTTCAGATTTTTGATAATGGGAAGGGCATTGCGCGCGAGAAGCTGGAACGAATCAAGACAGGCAGCTATATCGGTACGAAAAACGGATTCGGAATGAACAATATACGCGAACGGCTGGCGCTCTATTTTGGCCAAGAGGGACGTTTTGAAATAGAAAGCATGGAGGATGAATGGACCACTGTGACCATCCATATTCCGATTTGCAAGGAAGCTCCTGAAATTAAAAAGGGGGATGGAGCATGATGCAAGCACTGATCGTTGATGACGAGCCGATGCAGATTCAAGGACTTGTCCGCCACATCGACTGGGAAGCGCTAGGGTATGAACAGCCAATGACCGCACAATCGGGTGAGGAGGCAATTGCCATACTGGCAGAAGCTCATGTGGATGTTCTGATCACCGACGTGTCGATGCCAGGAATGACGGGGATAGAGCTGCTCGCCAAGTGCAAGTCGGATTATCCGAAGCTTGCGTCCTTGCAGACGGTGATGATAAGCGGCTATGACGAATTCGAATTTGTCCAGGAAGCGATTCATTTGGGGGCGAAGGCCTACGTTCTCAAGCCGATTAAGACGGATGAATTGGAAGCGAAGCTTGCGGCATTTCGCGATTCGCTTGAGAAGAAAATCCATATTGAGCTGGAGACAAGCAAGCTTAAAGAAAAAATGACGGAAAGCTATGAGGTGCTGCAGGAGCATTACGTCAAGGATTTAATAGAAGGTGCGATTCAAAGTGGCGAGCTGCTCGAATCCTGGTGCCGTCTGCTCGATTTGCCGTCAGAAGATTGGCAGGCTACGCTGTTCTTATTCGGCTATGACCGCCTGTTTCCGTCCAATCCGCATGACGCCAAGGAGCGGATTATGCTCAGCGAAGGGCTCATCAAATGTGTCAAAATGGGCTTGTCCGAGTTTGCAGGCACGTATATCGGCAAGACTGGCGCGGACGAAGTAGCGGTCATTTTATTGAATGCCTCTCCGATTGACCGTGTGAAGCTGGAGAAGCAGCTTTCTTTTATCCAGGATGTTCTGAAGGAGCAGTACAACGCTTCCGTTACTGTCGGAATCAGCAGGGAATGCCAGGCTTGGTCGGACATTCCCCTGTTATATAAAGAAATCAAGCATATGATGGCAAGCGCCAGAATGGCCGGCTATGGGCAAATTTTGTATTTCGACCACGTTGAAATGAATGAATATCGCGATTTTCGATTGTACGAGGAATATTTTCCCGAAATTTTAAAGCTGCTGGATAGCGGGGAAAGCGACAACGCCATCGTCTATTTCAACCATGCGTTTGAGATGCTGCTTGCGCAAAAGCCTGTGTCCTTTTCATATGTGCAGGCCTTTGGCATGGGATTAATTAGCGAACTGATCCGCAAATTGAAGCGGACAAAGGAAACGGATGCCGAGATGAATATTTTGATGTGGCAGCGGATGATTGACTGTACGGATGTGGAGGAAATAAGGACGGTCGTAATGGCCTTCCTCGCCCAGTATATCCAGCTGAAGCAGAAGGAGCAAACCGTTCAGCAGCATAACCTGATCCAGAAAGTCGCCCGTTATTTGGAGGAACATCTGCATAATAACGTAACGGTGAAGCAGCTGGCGGAGCAGTTTCATTTGAACTCCAGCTATTTGAGCGTATTATTCAAAAAAGAAATGGGCCGAACGATATCTGATTTTGTCCAGGAAGCTCGTATGAACAAGGCCAAGGAACTGCTCCGGGACCCAAGCATCAAGGTGTATGAAGTGTCGGAGCAGGTCGGATTTCAAACGGCGGCGTACTTCACCTTTTTATTCAAGAAGCTGACCGGAACGACTCCGCAGGAGTTTAGAGATTATTATTATGAGGAGTGATATTTTGCTGACCAAAATCAACCTAGAGGGCGAATGGAAGCTGCAGCTGGACAAGGACAAGAGCGGGTTGTCGCAGCCGTTTACAGATTCGATTAAGCTGCCCGGAACGACATCCTATGCCCGGAAAGGGCCGAAGAACGAAACGAAATTAGTAGGGGCTTTAACCGATGAATATGCGTTCGAAGGGTATGCATGGTATTCGAGAGAGGTAGAAATTCCTAAGGGGCTTGCTGAAAAAACGTGTTTTCTCTATCTCGAAAGAACGAGAATGACGACGGTATGGGTGGGCGACCGCGAGGTCGGCTCGCGTGATAGCCTGAATACGCCGCATCTCTACGAATTGACAGGACTGCTTCAGAGCGGCCCGCAGACGATTACTATCCGTGTCGACAATACGGATTATCCAACGAAGGGAGGCCATATGACTTCCCCTGATACACAGACCAATTGGAACGGAATTACAGGCCGCATCGAGCTTCAATTTTATAGCGAATCGTACCTGACCGATATCCAGCTCTATCCGAATTTGTCCGCGCGCTCCGTGAAGGTGGAAGCTGGCGTGCAGGGAGCATTCAACGGCAGCCTAACGGTATCCGCAGCCAGTTGGAACTCAGAAGCCGTGCATACGGTGGCGGAGAAGGAGTATAGCTTCGCTTCGCAAGCTATTTCGCTTGAATATGCATTAGGGCAGGACGCGCTGCTATGGAGCGAAGCCACTCCTCATTTGTATACTGTAAGCATCTGTTTGAAGGATGAGACAGGCGAAATCGTTGACCAGCAGCAGCGGAGCTTCGGGCTGCGGGAATTTAGAACGGATGGAAATAAATTTACAATTAACGGCAGCAAAACGTTCCTTCGGGGCAAGCATGACGGATTGATTTTTCCGCTAACGGGATATGCGCCGACGGATGTCGAGGAGTGGCTGAGAATTCTTGGCATTTCGAGGTCCTACGGCATTAACCATTATCGTTTTCATACGTGCTGCCCGCCTGAAGCCGCGTTTACCGCAGCGGACATGCTGGGGATTTACATGGAACCGGAGCTGCCTTTCTGGGGGACGATTACTGAAGCGACGGATGAGCGCCATAACCAGGCGGAGCAAGACTACTTGATTAGCGAGGGGTATGCCATTCTCAAGGCATTCGGCAACCATCCGTCCTTTGTCATGATGTCGCTGGGCAATGAACTGTGGGGCAGCAGAGCCAAAATCGATGCGATTTTGCAAGCCTATAAAGCGTTCGACAGCAGGCCGTTGTATACACAAGGCTCCAATAATCATCAATTTTCTCCTGCTGTTCTTGAACATGATGATTTCTTCTGCGGGGTGCGTTTCTCGAAGGAGCGGTTGTTCAGAGGCTCCTATGCGATGTGTGATGCTCCGCTGGGCCATGTTCAGACCGACGTTCCGGGCACATTAAAGGATTATGACGATCAAATTGTGCCGCCAGATTTTCATCATAACGAGGGTGCGTCGAGTGAAGCAGGAGGCGTCATTCAAATCCAGTACGGCACGGAAGCGAAAGCGGTCCAGCTCGGCGACGCCTCGGGGGAATGGATTCCCCGCATTCCGGTCATTTCCCATGAAATTGGGCAATACGCGACGTATCCGAACTATGGAGAAATAGAGAAGTATACAGGGTCGCTGAAAGCGGAAAATTTCATCCTTTTCCAAGAGCGCCTCAGGGAGAAAGGGCTGGACCATCTGTCCAGTTCATACTTTGAAAGCTCAGGGCAGCTGGCAGTAGCCTGTTATAAGGAAGAGCTGGAAGCTGCTTTTCGCTCCAGAAAGCTTGCCGGCTTTCAATTGCTCGATCTTCAGGATTTTAGTGGGCAAGGAACGGCGCTCGTTGGCGTATTAGATGCCTTTATGGATTCCAAGGGGCTGATTACGCCTGAGGAATGGCGGACCTTCTGCAGCGATGCCGTCCTTATGGCGAGGTTTGCTAAATACAACTATACGTCGACCGAACGCTTCGACGCTCATGTGGAATTGTGCTGGTATAGAAATCAGCCACCGGGTGCAATCAAGCTTCAGTGGGAGCTGGCGGATGGACAGAGGATACTGGCGTCTGGTACAGCTGAGGCGGAAATAGGGGGGGAGCAAAATGACATTGATATTTGCGAGCTGAGCATAGAAATGCCCGCTGTCGATGTTATGACCAAAGCTGTGCTTTCCCTGCGGATTGTGGAGACGGATATTCGCAAGTCCTATGACCTTTGGATTTATCCGCAGCAGGTTGAAGCGGAGCTGTCCAAAGTCCATCGTTTTGAGTCGCTTACGGCTGAGGCTCTTGCTTTATTAGAGCAAGGGGAGAAAGTATGGCTGATGCCGAAGCCAGAGCATATAAGCCATGGTATCGAGGGCTTCTACAGTACCGATTTCTGGTGCTATCCGATGTTTCGCTCCATCTCGGAGAGCATGAACCGTCCGGTTCCCGTCGGCACAATGGGGCTTCTCGTCGACAACAGCCACCCGGTCTTCCGGGACTTTCCGTGCGAGCCGCATTCTACTTATCCTTGGTGGAGCATCGTATCCCATTCAAAGTCGATTATTATGGACGGCACGAGCAGGGAATGGAGCCCTATCGTACAGACCATCGACAATTTCGAGCGCAATCACAAATTAGGTTTTCTGTTTGAATGCCGCGTAGGAAAAGGCAAGCTGCTTATTTGCTCGCTCGACGCGGATAAGGTGCTAGAAACACCGGAAGGAAAACAGTTTTTGTCCAGTGTAATCAAATATATGGAATCAGAGCAGTTCAAGCCGCAGTACGAAGCCGGCGTGACAGAGCTGCTGGAGCTTATTCAATAAAAGAAGTTTAGGGGAAAAAATAACCGCTTGCCTTCTCAGGAATGGCAAGCGGTTATTTTTTGCTTACCCGCGAAGACCGTCGCATAGGATCGACACGACGCGGTCTGGGAAAGTCCCGCTGTCCCCGGCTGCCTGCAAAATGCCGCTAAGCAGCAATTTGATATCCTCAAGGCGAGCATCAGCCCGAACGGAGCCGCTTTGCTTGGCACGGGCGAGCAGCTTGTCGATCCCTTGCCAAAAATCTCGCGCAACGTCCGAACGGCCAGCCTCTGCATTCAGACTGCTGACAAGGGCATCGGTGATCGCCTTGTTTGCAATCCCCTCGCGTATGATGGTGGCAAAATATTGAAAGAACGCTTCGCCCGGATCGTCGTGTTCAAGCCATTGCCGGGCTTCTTCCATAAGCCGCGCCTTGTGGCTGACAATGACGGCCCCAAACAAATCTTCCTTGGTCGGGAAATGCCGATAGACGGTTCCTACGCCCACGCCGGCGCGCCTTGCGATTTCATCCATCGAGACGGAGATGCCTTCGGTCATAAAAACCTGATGGGCGACATGGAGCAGATGATCCCGATTTTTTTGGGCATCTGCCCGCAATGCCTTCTCGGGGGGCTTGGCGACGAAGGACACAGCAGGTTCAGCGTCTCCAGCCGGAATGCTTTTTTTAGACATTTTTGAATAACACCTCTTTATAAAGATTACATCAATAGCGGTTTATTGACAAACGGAGAATGTTCTCCGTATAATATTGAAAACGGAATCCATCCTCCGTTTATGATGAGAAAGTAGGGGATTAAAGCATATGCAAAATTCACCGAGCAAAAGCGCGCTATTGGTCATGGATATGCAAAACAGCGTTGTGTCGCGGTACGCAGCTGGCGAGGGGGCACTGCTTCCGTTCCAAAAAGCGATTGAAGCTGCCCGCAGCCACGCTATTCCTGTTATTTATGTACGTGTTGCTTTTCGTGCAGGTTATCCCGAGATCAGTGCTAGAAACAAAATGTTTGGGGGCATTGCCAGCCGATCAGGAGGCGTGGCGGCTCCAGAAGCGATGATGCAGATTCATGAAGCCGTACAGCCATTCGAAGGCGAGCCGGTTGTGACGAAGGTTCGAGTGAGCGCGTTCGCCGGAAGCGACCTTGAGGTCATCCTTCGGTCCCGCCAAATCGACACGCTCATTCTTAGCGGCATCGCCACAAGCGGGGTCGTTCTTTCGACATTGCGGGAAGCAGCAGATAAGGATTTTGCGATTACGGTACTATCCGATGCCTGTATGGATGCTGACCCAGAGGTCCATCGCGTGCTAACCGAGAAGGTGTTCCCTCAACAGGCCGAGGTGATGACTGTTGAGGCGTGGGTTGCTTCTTTATTCAGCTAATGCCCAGAGTAACGGCAAGTTTTTGCCAGAGACTCCACCAAACAAACGGGGTAAGGTATTGGGGATGGAGAGAGAGTTGGCGGTGACCCCTCAGCCCCGCGCCATCGCATTCGAAAGGGTGTCCGGAAAGTATTTCCCCGCAAAGCGCAATAGTTTGGAGAAGCCCGGCACAATCCTCTTTTTGTTTCGCTCCATCCCTTGAATCCCGTGCTTAACGAGTGTGTCCAGACTCATACTGGGAATGCCGCCGTTTTGCATGTCAGGGAGCAGATTGGTTTCCGCGACGAGGGGAGGGACAAGCTCCATCACGTGTATGTTCGTTTTTGATTTCCTGAGCTGGATTCGAAGCGCATCGGTAAACATATGCACGCCCGCCTTTGTAGCCGAATAAACGGGATGAAGGGGCGAAGTGACGTAGGATAGACCGGAGCTTACGGTTACGATCATAGCATCCTTTTGTCTGGCCAATTGCGGGAGCAGTGCTGCCGTCATCCAGATGGTCCCGTTTAAGTTCGTTTCGACCTCTGCGGTAGTCTGCTCTAAATCGAGGTTATCGTCCATCAATTCGAATGCGCGCATAATACCTGCCGAGTTGAACAGAATCGAGACTTCAGGGTATCGGTCACGAAGGATGGCGGCCGTTTCGCGAACGGAGTTCGCATTGGAGACGTCGCCGCACAGCCCGACGAGCCCTTTATGTTGGTGCGTCACTTGATCGAGGGTTGCTTGATTTCGTCCAATGACGATGACTTTATTGCCGCGATTCAACAAGTTTATAGCAAATGCAAGCCCGATGCCCGAAGTGCCGCCTGTAACGACGATTGTACGATTTGAAAGTTTCATGCAGGATTCTCCTTTTCAGTTACGTTTTTTTAAATTTGTAACCTGTGAACGACCTAAGCATACATTGGGAAGTTACAAAAGTCAACAGTTGTAACCTATGGCGTCAATCGTTATAATATAATCATGAAAAATTTAAGCAGAGAACTCATTTTGGAAACCGCGCATCGAATGGTTGTCGAACAAGGGATGGAGAAAGTCAACCTGTCAAAGGTCGGCTCTGAGCTCGGGACGACCCATGCTGCGATCTACAAGTATTTTACAGGCAAGGAAGAGTTATGGACCGAGCTTGCGTTGTCGTGGCTGGACCATGAGCTGGTGCGGCTGTTCCCATTTGACACGGACAAGTACTCGTCTAAAAAGGACGTCGTGCACGAATGGTTATGGGTATTAAGTGGATCGAAATATGAGGCTTATGTGCGTGAGCCTGAAATGTTTAAGCTGTATACCGCCTATATTGATCAAAATCCGACGGTCGCCGCTCGGCACATTGGCGATTTGGTGGACAGCTTAAAGGCCGCAAGCGGCATTGAGGAAGTTGGGCGCCTGTATGCCATTTTAATGGCGTTTTCTTATTTTTCCGCGCCAGCTTATGCAGACAATTGGCTGCGTATGGATTTCAAAGCAGAGTTCGAAGCGGTCTGGAAGCTGATCGAGGCGGGAATTGAAGAAGCTGCAGACTGAACTACAAGCGGAATACGAGAAGGCTGCCAGCTTGATTGGCGGCCTTTTTACGCTAACGTTTACGAGTGAGTTGAACAAGGTGAAATCAAAAGTTTCTTGCCGTTACAGACAGCGCGATGAACCCTACCGCAATTAAGGGCAAATTTTGATATAATGGGCGGGGAGGGTGAAGAGCATGCACACAATAGAGAGCTTAATGAAGCAATTAGAGCAGTTGGGCATTGACGGCCAAGGAACGCTGCTTGTCCATTCATCGATGAAAAGCATGGGGCCAGTCGAAGGTGGCGGAGACACCGTCCTGGATGCGTTCACTTCCTATATGAAGGATGGGCTGTTGGTGCTGCCCACCCATACTTGGTCCTACATCAATGCGGATAATCCGAAATTTTACGTGGAGCAGTCGCCTTCCTGCGTCGGAATTTTGCCCGAGCTTTTTCGCAAGCGGCCTGGTGTGGTGCGCTCGTTGCATCCCACTCATTCGGTGGCAGCAATAGGGCGAGATTCAATAGAGTTCACAAACGACGACCATCGTTTCGATACGCCATGCGCTAGAGGCTCCGCTTGGGGAAAGCTGCTCGACCGAAGGGCGACTATTTTGCTGGTTGGAGTCGATTTAAGGCGCAACACCTTTATTCATGGCGTCGAGGAATGGGTGGACATACCGGGCAGGCTGACGGATGGCCATGAGATGCTTTCCACAGTATTGCCCGATGGAACCGAAATTTCTGTCCCTTCCCGCCGGCATTGCGGGCTATCGTGGTCCCAGCATTTTTGGAAGGTAGACGATGTGCTTGAAAGTAAAGGCGCCATGCATAGAGGCCGGCTAGGCGATGCCGATGTAAGGGTCTGTGATGCGGCTGCGGTAGCGGAAGTAATAACGGAAATGCTCAAGGAAAATCCGGATTTGTTCTCGGATAATCATCCTTTGGATCATGAATAGGAATGAAAGAAAGGGCTGTCCGGCAACGGCCGGCCCTAAGGCAAGACCCTCGTAAAACTTTCGGAATTTCTCCCCAAAACAACGTTTTCTCTTCCCATAGCTTAAATATGAAACGTTCAAGCTTCGGCAATACAAAGGAATGTAGGAAGAAATAGGACAGAGGTTGGCTGGACTGCCATTGTGTGGGCTAGCTCACGGTCTTGACTGTATGATAAGATGTGGTTAATTTAACCAAACCTATTCTATAATATTGTAGTTGTCGAATCAAAAAAGGAGAAAATTTGTGAGCCCATTAGCATGGTATGATCTCTTTTTATTCATCCTCTTGTTTGTCGTATATATTTATGTTTTTGCTACTGTTAGAATTACGAACTTACATAAGGTGTACTTCTTATTTCATTTTTTAATGATGCTTTGGCCGGTGTGCCAATTTGCTACAGATCTGACTGACGATCCGCAGCTACAGCTGTTTTATGTGAATCTGTCTTTTGTGGCGCTTTCCTTGTTGGGGAGCGGCTGGCTTCTGCTCACGATCTTTCTTACCGGGAATGCGGATAGGCTAGGAAATAAAAGACTATTTTTATTGTTTGCGCCAGCGGTTATTGCAGCAGTTGGTGTCATTATAAATCCGTTTAATCTTTTTGTAGCTCCGATGAGGGGCGGTTACGTCGATAGAGCATATGGCATATGGTTCTGGATTGTGATCGTTATTCTGGTAAGCTACTTTTTTGCTTCTCTCTTTGTTTTGTTTGGGGCATTACATTCTTCAAGAACGTCACCCATGATCAAAAATCAAGTGAAGATCACGCTGTGGGGCATATTCGTGCTGGCCACTTTTGCCGGTATTGACGCTATTCTTAATGTGGTGCTAAAGCAGTGGCTGCCGATCATTCCAGGATTTACTTCTCTAGGCATTTTTCTTTCAGATCTATTTTTCGTATATGTCATTAAAAAATACAATGTGTTTGATCTTGTTTCCATCGCCCATGAGGACGTCATCAATACGATTCCATATGGAATCCTTGTATTAGATGAGAATGAATCCATTATTGAAGTTAACAAAGCTTTACGATCGTCTATGGATTTAAATGTGGGTGACTATTTTGATATGGAGACGTTTCTTGGCACTGTTCATGTAGAGGGCAGCAGCAAGGAATTTCTGGAGCATTACAAGCAAAAGGAAAATACGCTGTCTCAAATTGAAATCGTCGCCCAGCGCGATATTGAGCGTCATTTTATCGTACAAGCTTCCCCGATTGTTGATTCTTATCCGATGCAAATCGGTCATATTATTACGTTCCAGGATGTCTCGCAAGAGCGCTTTTATGTTCAAGAAATGAATCGGCAAAATGAGATCCTCCAGGAGCGCAATCATTCTCTGGATCGCATTCGTAATGAGTTATCCGAAGCCAATCGAAAGCTTGAAGAATTAGTTCTTACGGACAGTTTAACCAACTGCTACAATCGCCGTTATTTGACCCAACAGTTGACTCATGAGGTTATAACCAATATTCAATATAAAACGCCATTTTCACTCATCCTGTTTGATATTGATTTCTTTAAAGCGATCAATGACCGCTTTGGGCATGTAATAGGCGATGAAGTTCTTTATCGTACGGCTCAAGCCGTCAAGCAATCGATTCGCGGCACTGATATTTTAGCCCGATATGGCGGGGAGGAATTTATGATCTACCTTCCGCATACCGAACGCCAGTTAGCCGAGCAGTTAGCGGAACGAGTGAGATTGGCGGTAGAGTCGAACTACATGTTGATAGATCATGAAGTCAAGCAGGTTTCAATAACGGTGAGTGTAGGCATTTTATCCATGGAGGACTTTGATCATGAAGATGTGCCGGACAATCCCGAAGGCTATTTAATTCAACTTTTTGCTGCAGTAGATAAAGCCCTTTACCAAGCGAAGCAAAATGGACGCAACCGGATCGAATTCGCAGATTTCCAAAAAACATCAAGCTCATAAGGTGTCCCTTGAGTAATGAAATTTAAGCTGCAAGACGGGACACTGGGACGCTATAGCTAATAAAAAGGATCGCTGCCAACACAGACGGTCCTTTTTATTTTGTCTAAGCTAGGGGCAGCCATATGTGGCGGACTTACGGATTATACGCTTAGCTTTGGCCATATTTAGCTTTCAAATGCATGATGTCTGCTTTAGGAGGAGCACCGAACATACGGGAATATTCACGGCTGAATTGGGAGGCACTTTCATAGCCTACGCGAAAAGCGACATCAGCGGCATCCCCCGACTCCGATAATAAAAGGCGGCGAGCCTCCTGCAAGCGCATTTGTTTTTGAAACTGAATAGGGCTCATGGCGGTAACCTCTTTGAAATGTCTGTGAAACGTAGAAATGCCCATATTGGCTAGCTCTGCAAGCTCTTCAATTCGCAAAGGCTGGCCGACGTTATGGGTAATATGTTCGATGGCCTCGCTGATGCGATAGGTGCTGCTGCCTTCCATTGCGAGCTGCGCCAAGGTAACCCCAAACTGCCCCTGCAAGAGCAAATATAAAATTTCTTTTGTGTAGATCGGAGCTAGAAACGAAATGTCTTTAGGATGGTTCAGCAACCGAGTTAATCTGATTAGCGAATCCAAGATGGATGAGTCCATATCACCGACAAACATCGCACGTTTTGTGTTTTCTTGCGGGGTAATTTGGAAGGGGGCATCCTTTAAAACCTCTAATATTTGATTTGGCGTAAATTCAAGACGCAGGCTTAAGTATGGAGCATCGGGGAAAGCTTTTATAACGTGACCGATTACCGGCAAATTCATGGAAGAGATCAAATAGTCGGAAGGACCGTATTCAAACAACTCCTGTGCGAGCATTACTTCCTTCAAACCTTGTGCGATGAAGCATAAGGAAGGCTTGTAAACGCGGTGAACCGGCTCGGTTATACAAGAAAGGCGAATTAGATATAACGATGGGACAGCGGTCTCGTGGACACCGTCTTGGCCCGAATGCTGCTCAATTAATTTGGCAAGTTCAATCTGCTGATTGTGTATGGCTTCAGGCATAAGATCCGTCCCTTCGTACTCGTGCTTAATGCCATTATTATAACGCAACAACAGCTGTTTCATAAATGGCGGTGAGAGAATCAGGCAAGCATTAGAGAGGAATGGGATAACGTTCGCTTTTTCAATTACAGCATAATGAGAACAAGCTAGCTTGAAATAAAAAACAGGCAAATAAGAGAGGAAGTTATCAGGATGTCAAATATTCAAGGTATCGTTGTCATAATTACGGGAGCATCTAGCGGGATTGGGGAGGCTGCAGCCAAAGAGCTTGCATCCAAAGGGGCCAAACTGGTGCTAGCTGCTCGCCGTGAGGATCGGCTGCAGAAATTGCAGGAAGAGATTCAAAATCAGGGCGGACAAGCGATTTACAAAGTGACCGATGTAACCTCGGCTGAACAAATGGAAGAGCTCGCCCAATTTGCGCTAAAGGAATTTGGGAAAATTGACGTGCTAATCAATAATGCCGGATTAATGCCAAATTCACTGCTTTACAAAAAACAAATTGAGGATTGGAACAAAATGATTGATGTTAACATTAAAGGCGTTCTTTATGGCATCGCGGCCGTGCTTCCTTTCATGAGAGAGCGTAAATCAGGGCATATCATTAATCTCTCTTCTGTAGCTGGACATTTTGTGGGCGCTGGTAGCGCCGTCTATGCTGGAACCAAGTTCGCTGTACGTGCCATTTCGGAAGGACTGCGCAAAGAAGAATACGGTAATAATATCCGTTCAACCATCATCTCGCCAGGAATGGTGAAATCCGAATTGCCGGAATCCATTACCGATACAGATTTTAAACCTGTAATCGAAAAAATGTATGAAGGCGCAATTGAAGCCGAGAGCATTGCCCGTGCCATCGCTTTTGCCATTGAGCAGCCGTCCGATGTAGCGATCAATGAAATGATCATTCGTCCTACTCATCAAGAACGCTAATCGCTAAAAGGTTTGCCTTAGCACGAATCGGGCAGACCTTTTTTAACCCCTTTTTTTAAGGAGGATAAAGGTGTACACACGATTGCAAAAACTGTTTGAAATTAAAGGCTATAAATTATTTGTCATTTGCATTTTGCTGGTCGGCATAGGAATATCGATTACACTGCCTTACTTAGCTCTTTATTGTACAGAGGTTTTGGGAATGAGTGCGGGTACCTTCGGCGTTTTCACAGCTGTAAGCTCATTAAGTGGCGTGGCGGCAAACTCAATCATTGGCAAATATTCGGATCGCGGACTGGACCGAAAATTAATGATTATTTTGGCAACGGTGTCATCTGCATGGGGCTATACGTCCTATTTAATAGTGGATAACTTCTTAATATTGCTTGTTATCGTTGGATTTTTTAGCGGGTTAGGGGCAGCCGCGATGCCGCAAATGTATGCCTATGCCCAGGAATCGGCAAATGAAAGCAACTCTGATGACAAAACCTTTGCGATGTCTACTTTGCGTTCCCTTGTATCACTCGGATTTCTGGTAGGGCCTTTAGTCGGAACCATCATTTTAAGTGCTGTTGGATATAAGGGGCTTTTTCTAGGGACTTCGGCCATTTTTCTTGCCATTGCCTCGCTTGTCGCGGTATTTCTGCCTAAAAAAAGAGCCATTCAAAAGAAGAGGCCAAGCGCAGGCGATAATGCACGGAAACGCAGGCAAGTCTGGAGTCTGTTAATCGCCTTCATCTTCCTATTTGCCGTCAATGCTATAAACGGGATCGTCACGCCATTATTTATTGTAAACGAGCTTCACGGAACGCATACGGATATCGGATGGGTTGTTAGCCTATGCGCTGGCTTGGAGATTCCCATTATGTTTGCGCTGGGCGCACTGGGAAGAAAAATATCGAACCATTCTTTGATGATCAGCGCCTGCTTTATTGCAATCATGTACAACATTATATTAAGTGTTTCTACCGATTCCTGGCAGTTGATTGCCGCACAGCTTTTGCAGGCTGCGTTTGTGGCTATTGTTATGGGTAATGGACTAAGCTACTTTACGGAGCTATTCCCCCATTCGCCGGGGCTGTCCACAACGATTTATTACAATTCCTCTATTATTGGAAGATTAGCAGGAAATTTAGGCGGTGGCATGATCGCTCAGTTTGCAGGGTTTCGTAACGTTTATTGGGTATGTCTAGCCATCGTAATGGTCTCGTTCGTTATCTTATGGAGCAGCCGCAGGACGAATTGACTTTGATTCTGCAGGTGAGGTATACTCTTCATGAATCAAAAAAAGGGTTTTTTATTAAAATTTGGATGAATTAGGTTTGGATTGATTTCAGAATGAGCGGGTTTCTCTTCGTCAATTTTCACTAGTTTTGTCCTTGGCCGAATCGTAGATTACCATACGTATTCTATATGTTGGAAGGAGATGGTGGCATTGAATTCAAGAGACACGATCGAGCAGATGATGTTTACACCGGAGTTTAAGCAGAATCCCTACCCCGTCTATGAAAAATTACGAGCCAGCAATCCTATTTTTAAGCAGTTTTTCCCGAATGGCCATTATGGCTGGATCATAACCAAATATGAAGACGCCGTGGAAGTGCTCAAGGACCAGCGTTTTATTAAAGATATAGCTAAAGTCAGCAGCATTGAGCAAAAGAGTGTACTAGGCAAAAACATGCTGTTCTCGGATTTGCCGGATCATAAACGCTTACGTGGCTTTGTGCAGAAAGGCTTCACTCCCCAAATCATTGCAGGGAAGCGGGAACATATTCAGAAAATAGCCGATGAGCTTCTCGATGCGTTGGCCGCTAGTCATACTATGAATCTGATTGATGATTATGCGTTCCACCTTCCTATTATTGTCATTTGCGAAATATTAGGTATACCTGCTGAGGATCGTGAGCAATTTCGAAGCTGGTCAAATTCCATTATCGAAGCCTCCTTTGAGGAGAGCAGCCGGGAAGCCTCTTTGCAGGCCCAAGATGAATTCGTAGCTTATCTTAAAGAGCGGTTTGACTTTGTACGGGAAAATCCTTCAGATGACTTGATCAGCCAACTGGTGGTCGCGGATGAAAGCGGGGATCAGTTAACGGAAGGAGAATTATATGGGGTGATTACCCTGCTCATTATTGCTGGTCATGAAACAACGGTCAACCTGATCGGCAATGGCGTGCTTGCCCTGCTGGAACACCCGGAGCAGCGCGAGCAGCTGATGCGGCAGCCGGAATACATTCATGGCGCTATTGAAGAGATGCTGCGCTACAACGGGCCTGTCGAATTTAGTACGGGTCGCTGGGCAAGCGAGGATCTGGAATTCAAAGGCCATATGATGAAGAAAAATGACATGGTCATCGTAGCGCTTGATTCTGCGAACCGTGATCCCGAGCATTTTAGCGAGCCCGATGTATTCGATATATCCCGGGGCAAAAGCCAGCATCTGGCGTTTGGCAAAGGCATTCATCTCTGCCTGGGCGCGCCTCTTGCAAGGCTGGAAGGAGAAATCGCCATCAATACGCTGCTCCGGCGCTTCCCGAGGCTTGAGCTTCAGGCTAATATCTCCGATTTGGAATGGAGACCAGGGATGCTTATGCGCGGAGTTAAAGAAATTCCGCTGTCCATTTAGAGCGGCTAACCGCATGTTATGATGTCACGGCTGCCTGCGGGCAGCTTTATTCTTTTTCCACATGCTATAATAAAACCAAGCTGCGAGGACAAGCTAATTGGAGAATCAAGCACATAAAGCATGCTGCTGATCGGCTCTTATGGCAACTTCGAGCTTGGCAGGCTGGCAATTACTCATACAAGGGAGTGGAGACAACGATGATTAGCAAGGTCGGGCAAATTATGCTGTATGTAAATAACCAAGATGCGGCAAGGGATTTTTGGACAGAGAAGGTTGGTTTTCATGTCGTTTCGGAAGAAGACAACGGTCAAGGCATGCGCTGGATTGAAATCGCTCCGGCCAAAGGTGCCGACACAACGATCATTCTCCACAATAAGGCATTCGTTGAAAAAATGTCGCCTGGTTTAAATTTGGGCACGCCTTCTTTAATGTTTTTCTCAGATCATCTCGATCAATTACATAGCGACCTGTCTAATAAACAGATTACAGTCGGGCCATTAGTGGAAATGCCGTCCGGACGGGTATTTAACTTTGCGGATCATGAAGAAAATTACTTCGCTGTCATGGAAAAAAAGTAAATACGGCTCATTAGAGCTGAATCGATACCACTTAAGGCGGCCGACATTTACAGTCGGTCGCCTTTTTTTACTTCCTTTTTTGGCACTCCCCAAAAAGTTATTGTTGTTTGGTTGTATAGACGGCTATGCCATTTGCCCTTAAGATAAAGCTATTCTATTCATGAACAGATGCACGCTTTGAGTTTGAGCAACAATCGGGGGTGTAGGATGAACGGAAATTTTAAGCTGAACCCTATGCGGGCTTCCACATTTTTACGAAAATTATCTATTAAGCATCGACTGTTAATTGCCTTCCTGATTACCTCGCTTCTGCCGGTCGTCTCCGTAGCGCTTTATTCAAACCTTAGATATGAGGCGTCCATTTCAGAAAAGCTAAGCACATCCACCCTTCAAGTGTTGTCCGAATCCGCGACGAATGCATCCAGAGAACTTGCGCAATACGAGACCCTTAGTGAATCTATTATTATAAACAGCCTGATACAAAGCGGGCTCCAGCATATGAACAGCATGACGGATTTTGAGAAATACGGCTTGCAGACCGATATTAAAGATGCGCTGGGGGAGCAAGTGTTTCGCCTAAGCAATATTTCGAATGTCGTGATTTTGACTAATGAGAGCGACATCTTTTTTGATCTGGGCTACGAATGGTATCCGAAAAACCAAATCGCTGATTCCCTGCAAGGCATAACGGAAACGGCTGGCAACATAAAGTGGACGTATCTGCATTCCAACCGGGGCTCGGATAAAATTGCTTTGAGCCGCATTATTTTTTCCCAGGATAATCTGAATCAAACGTTAGGCTACCTCGTTATCGTCATTGATGAGAAGGTGTTCTCGCGCAATACTTTTGAGCATGTGGACCTTGGAAAAGGAGGCAGGCTCTACATTACGGATCATAGCGGCGTCGTCGTGTCCTCCGTGTCGCCTTCGATTCCCCATGGGCAGACGTATAACCAGCAAGAAGTATTTAGCACCATGATGTCCAATGGGCCCAGCAAAACCTTTTATGCGAAAGTCGATGGGGAACGCGTACTCGTAGGCAGCGCCTATATCCGGTCAGCAGACTGGCATATGATTGGACTGATTCCGCATTCGTATATCATTTCGGAGCTTTCTGCGATTAGAGGAAGCTTGCTGTATATTTGCTTGTTCATCCTGCTGCTAGCCGGACTGCTGGCCATGTGGATTTATCGCAGTATTAATCGGCCGATGCGCGATTTGCTCCAATATGCGACCCAAATTAAGCTGGGCAGGCTGGAAACCCGGCTCGGTCCGACACATTCCGACGAAATGGGGCGGTTATCCGAAACGATCAATCAAATGGTCGCGCGGCTCAAAATGCTGATTTATCAAGTCGAGGAGGAGCAGCAGGCGAAGCGCGAGGCAGAGCTGAAGATGCTTCAAGCTCAAATCAACCCTCACTTTCTGTTCAACACGTTAAATTCCTTGAAATGGAGCGCAATGATGAGCGGGAACGAAAATGTGGAGCAAGGGATCGCGTCTTTATCCGAGCTGCTCCATAATACGATTTTGGATACTGAAGAAATGATTACGCTGGAAAAGGAAATCGACAACTTAATGCATTATGCCGTCATCCAGCGCATGAGATATGGCGACTCGTTTAAGCTCGCCTGCCGCATGAGCGATGACCAGCTGTATCAATGCCAAGTTCCACGCTTCATTCTTCAGCCGATTGTAGAAAATTCAATCTTGCATGCGGGCAGCGGGGAAGGCCGCAGAGTACATATTACCGTAGACGGATCGATTAACGAGGGCAGGCTGCTGCTTCAAATTTCCGATGATGGCAAAGGCTTCGATATGGCCGAGGTGCAGGAGCGGAAGCATTCCCATGACAAGCTGTCAGGGATAGGGATGAGCAATGTTGAGGAGAGAATACGCCTACATGTAGGAAAGCAATACGGGATTGAAATTTCAAGCGAGCCAGGCCGCGGGACGCAAACGCTAATCAGCTTGCCAATGACGATGAAGGAAGGGATACAACATGTATAAAGTCATTATCGTAGATGATGAGATGATCGTTCGTCATGCTGTCAAAACCATCATAAAATGGGAGGGCAGCCGTTTCGAATACGCAGGCTCTGCTTCGAGCGGGGTATCGGCGATGGAGCTCGTACGAAGATCCAATGCGGATATCGTCATTACCGATATTAAAATGGCGGAAATGGATGGCCTTAAGCTGATTAAATGCTTGCTGGCGGATGGATTTAAAGGCGAAGTTCTCGTCTTAAGCAACTATAATGATTTTGATCTCGTGCGCGAGGCGCTCAAGTTCGGAGCTTACGATTATATGCTCAAGCTTACGTTGAAGACCGAAACGTTTATGCAGACGCTTGAAGAAATGGCGGCTAAGCTGGATGCCAAACGGCGTTATTTTAAACCCCAAACAACGACTGCAGCAGAGCAGGCCGATGGCGAGCTGGCGCAGCTGTATGATTTGTTGAAAAAGCATGATCAAGCAGAGGAGCCTCAGCTGAATGGGAATATTTTTAATCAAAAGGAAAGGCAAGCGATCTCTCGGCTACAAGGCTTATGCTGTTATACATTTACGCTATATATGCCAGAAGGCGAGCACGCTAATTATCAAACGCTAGACTTTCATGAAACGTTAGAGAAGCTTGCCGAAGGGCTGTTCCCGAACAAGCATTTTTTATTTGTATTTCATCCCCGCCCGAACCGTTACACCTTAATCATTTCCACTCCCTTGCTCCAAAATAACGTCGATCCTGAAGAAATAGCCCAACGTTTGATTAAACTGTCGGAAATGTATTATGGACAAGTGATTAGCGTTACTTATGGGCAGCCAGCAACGTCATTTAAACATCTCATCGAGCAAATGAGCTTAAATAGGCAGGCCGAGGCGCTTCGCTTTTATGCGGCTTATCAAGCAGGGTGCCAGTCCAATGCCAGGCTTGCCGCAGATACGAATGAGCGGTTTCGTGAAGCAGAAGCCCAGCTGCGGGAGAGCTTGCGCGGCTCTGGCGACGGTGCGATTGAACGGTGGGTGGAACAAGCTTTTTTATTGATGGAATCCGCCGCCGAGCATGGCATACATTCGAAATCGCTAAAACGCATAGTAGCAGGGGGCATTTGGGGGCTTTCTAATGCAGCAGCCTTGCAAATGGACACGCCTTGGAACGAGAAGGGCTGGATTGAAAAAGTCGAAGCAGCGGACTCCGATTCCAGCTTAAAGCTCATCATTAAAGAGCTTTCGAATGAAATTCTGGACTCTTTAGGACAAGGAGTGCAGCTTTCTGCATCCACTTCTTCTTTGCGCCAGGAAATACGGCAAGCGTTGGCCTACTTGAATAAACATTTTGCGGATCGCGTGTCGATTTCGGATGTAGCGTCCTATGTGGGACTGTCTGAGCCGTATCTTTGCCAGCTGTTCAAGGCAGAAACGGGGAGCAGCATTTTGACCAGGCTCAATGAAATCCGCATGAACAGAGCCTATGACATGCTCCTGTCTGGCAAGTATCTCGTGAAGCAGGTTGCCATCGAGGTGGGCATTCCAGATCCGTTTTATTTTAATCGCCTATTTAGAAAACGCTACGGCCATCCCCCGAAAAATGTAAAAAGCATGCCGCCCGTCTAATAATGAAAATCTTAAAATTGTCCATACTCATCCGCTCTTTTGTTCATTTAGCGACGCTCCTTGCGAACTTATAATGAAGTTCATTACAAATGAAAGGGGTCACTAAATCAATGAAAAAAAACAATGGGTTTGCTTTTGCAGCTGTAGCGATCGCCCTTACTACGACGTTAGCCGGCTGCGGATCGGGCAACAGTCCGAGCAAAGAAGCGACACCGCCATCCTCTGCCGCCCCATCGGCTTCGGATACGGCTGCTGCATCCCCGTCTGAGGGTGCTTCGCCAGCAGGCGGCAAAACGTTTGAAAATCCAGAGCTGGACGTTGCGGTCTTCCAGGGCGGCTATGGCCGGGAATTTTGGGATAGCGCTGCCGAGGCGTTTATGCAGGATTACCCCGGCACCAAAATCAACATTACCGCCAGCCCGAAAATCGGCGAGCTCATTCGGCCGAAAATCGTTGCGGGCAATCCGCCCGATTTTATGTACATTTCCGGAAGCGACAATACGCCGCTTGTAAATGGGCTGATTAAAGACAAAGCGCTGCTTGATTTGACGGAAGTATTCGAAGAATTGACGCCAGACGGTACCCCGCTTAAGGATAAAATTCTCGATGGCGTTCTGAATTCCCGGGCAACGTCCCCGTATGATGATGGCAAAGTGTATTTGGCTCCTTATAACTTTGGCGTCATGGGCCTGTGGTATAACAAAGCGCTGTTTGAGTCAAAAGGAATTACGCCGCCTAAAACATGGGATGATTTCTTTGCGGCAAATGCGGCGGCTAAAGCGAACGGACGCGCTTTATTTACGTACCAAGGCATTTATCCAGGCTACCTGGAGGAAATGATCGTTCCTGCCATTTATGCAGCAGGCGGCACGGAAGCGCTGAACCAATTTTTCGACTATGATCCTGAGTTTTGGAAAAGCGACACATATAAGCAGGTATGGGGCCTCATGGAGAAAATCGCAACCGAAGACAATGCTTTGATGACGGGCACCGTTGCGCTTAATCATACGCAATCGCAGACGGCGTTCCTTCAAGGCAAAGCGATGTTTATTCCAAACGGCAGCTGGTTTGAGGATGAAATGAAGGATGCGCCGCGCGAGGAAGGGTTCAGCTTCGGTTATTTAGGCGTTCCTTCATTTGGAGCAGACAAACCGGTATCCGCCCTGACGAATGTGGAAACGGTAGTCATTCCCGCGAAAGCTAAAAACCCAGAGCTTGCCAAAGAGTTCCTCAAGTACTTGTACACGGATAAGATCGTTCAGCTCAATGGCGACAAGGCCAAAGCGGTTATGGCGGTTAAAGGCGCGCCGGATCTCGTTAAATCGTATATTACGGAGACAACCTACAACGTTTATAAGGCGGCGGATGATGGCATGCTTGCGGTCAATGGCGCCTTTAAGCCGGTCGCCAAAGGCAGCAAATTCAACCCAAGCGATGAAGTTTATAAGCCATTCTCCTCGATTATGAGCAAGCAGATGACCTTGGATGAATATGCTGCCAAGCTGTATAAAGTGTATTCGGAAATCCAGAAGGAGCTTGAGGCTGCTGGAGCATAACGGGCGGCAGGCAGCATGCGGGCGGCATGCAGGATGAGATGAGGTATGACCTCAGGCTCATCCTTTTTTATGCCTCATAATTCATAAACCTGAAGGATTTTATGATTTCCTGCATTTTTCAATGAACACCTAAAAATCCTCTATATTAATCTGCCTTTTTGTTCATTTGGTTAACGCTCTTATGAATTTATACTGAAGCTCAGCTGGCAAACCCAGCTGGCAAACAGCTTGTGCTCCAAATGATGTGGCTTCGCCGTCTCATTCAAAGATCGACAGATTTTCGATTGGAGAGGGGCTGATTAGCATGTAGCGATATTCGGGATCAAAAGGCAATCCACTGCTCAGCTTTGCGTCTGAATCAAATACATGTGGGAGGAAGCAATAGAATGAAAAAACGCATGTCAGGTATATTGGTATTGCTGATTTTATGTTCCTCTATTTTCATGATTGGGCCGGTGGCGGTAAGTGCAGCGAATACAACGTATTATATTGATTCCGCTGGTGGGAATGATGCGAATAATGGCACCTCGACCACTACTGCTTGGAAAACGTTAACGAAAGTGAACGCGACGACGTTCCAGCCTGGTGACCAAATTTTGTTTAAATCGGGCGGGATATGGAACGGCCAGCTGTGGCCTAAGGGCTCAGGAGCAGCAGGGTCTCCTATCAAAATCGATAAATATGGCGGAACCGCAAAGCCGATTATTAACGGCGGCGGAACGCAGAGAGATTATCAAGCGACAGGCGCCGTCATGCTGCGCAACCAGCAGTATTGGGAAATCAGCAATCTTGAAGTGACGAATGACGACAACTTTAACGTAGATTTGGTAACGACTACTTATGCAAACAGCAAGCCTACCAACATAAGAGACGGCATTCTGGTTGTGCTGGATACGAATCAAGTGGCGGCAGGCGGCGACACGATCATGGATCATATTTATATTCATGATAATTATGTGCATGATGTCGATAGTCCGAACGAATGGCCGAACCAATATGGCAACGCCTCGTTCAATGGCGGCATTATGTTTTATGTCATTGGCGCTTTAAAGGCCAACATGACGTTCAATGATGTCAGAATTGAAAACAACACCATCGAGAAGGTCGATCTGCTCGCCATTGCCAATTTCAATTACACGACGACAACGGCTTTCCAAGATGAAATCGAACCGTATAACTTGTGGCAAACGAATATTTATATCGGGCACAACTACATGCGCAATATAGGCCAAGGCGCGATTGATGTATGTGATGCGAAGGGTGCCATAATCGAATACAACGTCGTAGATGGCTGGTCCAAGCGCTATAATGCGGAAAGCGCAGGCATTTATCCGTGGAAATCCCAAAATGTAACATTCCAAAACAACGAGGTTTACGGCGGGCCGACGACGACGGGGGCGAATAACGGAGATGGAACCGCCTTTGATTTTGATTCGCCCAACAGCAATATCGTCTATCAATTCAACTATACCCATAACAATCCGATGGGATGGATGTCCTATCTGGGCCGAAGCAGCAATAATATTGCCAGATACAACATCAGTGACGATAACGCTGCCTATTTAATCAAGTTTGGCTGGTTCGACGTCGATAGCTCGGCTACGTATTTCCTGAACAACGTCTTTATTTATAACGGCGGCGTAACGAAATTCACGAATTCCAACGCTAACCTTGCTTCTACTTATTTCAAAAGTGTGCCGTATTATTTTTACAATAACGTTTTTTATGACAAAAACACCCCTTCCTCCAGCTTTTGGCCGAGCAGCTCCGGCAGCTATGGAACGGCTGTATTTAGAAACAATGCGTTTTATGTAACTACCGGCAGCCATGCGGCTGGCGAACCGAATGATCCGGCGAAGGTGATTGCGCCGCCTCAAATGGTTAACCCGGGGCAAGCGCCGACTTTAGGAGCCAATGGCTTTACAAGCGGCGCTACCGTATGGGATGGCTACAAGCTGCAAGCCACTTCTCCGCTCATAAATGCCGGTTATAATGTTCCGCAATTAGGAACGACCGACTTTTATGGAAATGCCTTATTTAATGGGGCGGCTCCGGATATTGGCGCTTTTGAATCGACCGTCACAGGCGGCGGAGGCGGTGGACCGACATCGGTCACGGTAGGTGGAACCGTAACAGCGAGCTCCACAAGCAGCCCGTCAGGAGAAGAGAAGGAGAAAGCCTTTGATGCGAATATTTCGACCAAATGGCTCATTACAACCGGAACAGGCTGGATTCAGTACAAATTTGTAACCGGTGTCTCTCATATCGTGACCTCATATGCGATAACGTCCGCTAACGATGTGCCGGCGAGGGACCCGAAAAACTGGACGCTGCAAGGCTCGAACGACGGAACGAGCTGGACGACATTGGATACGCGCACGAATGAAGCATTTGCCACCCGTTTCTTGACCAACACGTATACGTTCAGCAATTCAACTGCTTACTCGTATTATCGCTTGAATGTAACGGCAAATAGCGGCGGTGCAGCACAGCTGCAGCTCGCTGAGATTGGTTTGTTTACGTAAAAAGGAAGGCAGGGGCCGCCGTTTATCGTTCAAATATAGGAAAGGATATGATTTTCCCATCCATTCTCTATATTTCTCGGAATGAAACGAGCTGCGCCGCCAAAGGACGGCGACAGCCGTTTCACCTTAGCACGGCGGCTCCTGCAAATCAATAATAAGCCCATAGTAGACCATTGTGCTGCAATAGCAAAAGGACAGCAAGCATGAGCGCAGCACGTGCAGCAGGGGGAAGGAATGAAAACGATGACTATGAAAACAAAAAGAACCTTTTTCATCCTCGTATGTTTATTGCCAGGACTGTTGCTGTTCTCCTTGTTTAAGGTATATCCTACCATTCAAATTTTTCAAAAGTCGCTGTACCTGTGGACGGGGTTAAGTGATGAGCCGAAATATATCGGGCTTAAAAATTTTACGGATATGCTTCACGATGAGACGTTTCTGCTGTCCATGCGCAATACGGGCTTCTTAATGCTGGTCGTGCCGATTGTGACGATTATGATCGCTTTAATTAATGCCTCTATTTTAACGCAATCGAAGCTTAAGGAACGCGGCTTTTACCGCACCGTTTTCTTTTTTCCAAGCATTCTGTCGTTCGTTGTTATCGCTATTCTGTGGTCCTTTATTTATCATCCTACGATGGGCTTTGTGAACACTGGCCTAGAGATGATTGGGCTTGGAGAGTGGGCGAAGCCGTGGCTGGGCGATCAGCGCACCGTCCTTTGGGCATTGGCGATTACCTTGATCTGGCAGGCGGCCGGGTATTACATGGTCATGTACATGGCAGGGATCGACAGCATTTCGCCGGAGCTTTATGAAGCTGCCGACCTTGATGGGGCAACCCGCATACAGCAATTTTTCCGCATTACGATTCCGATGCTGTGGGAGATTATTCGCGTCACGATTATATTCAGCATTAATGGTGTCCTTAGCATTAGCTTTATCATTGTTTCGATTATGACGGGGGGCGGGCCTGATCGGCATTCGGAAGTCGTAATGACTTATTTATATGCCCAAGCTTTCACGAACTCGAATTTTGGCTATGCGATGGCGATCGGGGTTGTCGTATTTGTCATTTCGATGCTGCTCGCGCTTGTAAGCAATAAATTAACGGAAAGGGGATCGTATTAACATGCCCGCTTTAACAGCCATTCCGGGGAAAATCGTTCTTCGCCTCTTTCTGCTCGTACAGGCGCTTTTAGTCGTCTATCCGCTTGTATGGAATGTACTGGCATCCTTCAAAACTAACACGGAGGTCATGGAAAGCCCTTGGCGGCTGCCGTCGAGCCTAAATTGGAGCAATTACGTTCATGCTTTTACGACGGCGAAAATGGGCGACTACATGATCAACTCCGTTATGATCGTTCTATTATCAATGGCGGTGCTGCTGCTTGCGGCGGTTCCCTCTGCCTATGTGCTGGGGCGAATGAAATTCCGCTTGCGTGGATTTATAGCGCAATTTTATATGGCAGGGCTGTTTATCGGTGGGGTGTATATTATTGTGCCGCTGTTCATTTTAATGAATGAATGGCATATGCTCGATAATCGCTTTTGGTTAAGCGCCGTTTATGCGACAGGCAGCTTGCCGTTTTCTATTTATTTGCTTACCGGCTTCATGAAGTCGATTCCGCACGATTACGAGGAAGCGGCCATGATGGATGGCTGCAGCTATTTTGGCATTTTGCTGCGCATTATTGTGCCGATGGCCCGGCCGGGCATTATTACGCTGACCGTCTTCAGCTTCTTCGACTTTTGGAATGAATACGTGCTGGCGATGACCTTCATTACGAGCGACAGCAAGAAGACGATTCCGGTGGGCTTGTCTAATCTAATGCAAATCCAGCAATTTGCTACCGATTGGGGCTCCCTTTTCGCCGGCCTAGTCATTGTGCTTGCACCCACCATTATCGTGTACGCGCTGCTGCAAAAAAAATTAACGAATGGCATGTCGCTTGGCGGAGTGAAGGGCTGAGTGAAAGGCCAAGGGAAAAGCGGAGTGCAGCTTTAACTGAGTGGAGCAGGGGATATCGGATGCGAATGGAGGAGACGGATGAATCGGAGAGGGTCTAACCAAATGCTTTTCAACACGGCTAAGTCTCGAATTGTGCTATTTGCTGTCGTAATTGGAGTAGTGGCGGTTATTTCAGCTGCAGGCTTCACAGCCTTGTTGCCCTCCGAGCCTCAAGGAGCGGAGATCCTCCTAGAGGTGGGCGGCTTGCCCGTGACCGAAGCCGAGTTTTTGCTTTATATGGAGAAGGAAAAAGGGGCCGTTACCAACTATTTCAACGTTACCTATGGGGCCGAAGATAGTGAAAGCTACTGGACGGAAACGTTCGGAGAAGAGCGTCCGATTGATAAGCTCAAACAGCAGGCAATGGATGAGGCTGTCAAAGGAAAAACCTTGCAGCTGCTGGCTGTAGAGCAGGGTCTTGTGGCAGACAGCTCCTTTCGAAGCTTCGTTGAACGTTGGGAGAAGAACAATGCAGAGCGTGGCGAAAGCAAAGATCAGGGGAAGGCGATTTTTGGCCTGGCCCAATACGATCTCAGCCAATATTATTTCTATTCCTTAAGCCAATTAAGGCTGGACCTTGAGGAGAAGCTGGGAGAAGGGGCATTAATGGTAACGAAGGACGAAGTGAAGGACCGTTATCAATTCCATGCTGCAAAGTTTGAAAATCAAACCCAAATTACCTTTAATGAACTGTCCGTCTCCTACAGCAATGAAGAACGGGAAGCGGCAGGCGAGAAAATAAAGCTGGCTCTTAAGCAGCTAGATTACGGTACGCCCTTTGAAGAAGTGGGGAGGAAGTACGGCAAAGACGGCATACGCCAGAGCTCGCTCGTTTTACAGCAGCAATCCTCTCCGCTCAAGGCCGACACCTTGCTGAAGCAGGCAGCTGAAACATTAAAGGTTGGCGAGCATTCAGCCATTATTGATTTGGGAAGCAGTTTTTCCATTATTCAGCTGATCGATAAAAATGAACAGTATGCGGTTCCCCTTGCGAGCCTGGAGTCCCAGCTGCAAAGCGAAGTGCTTCATCATAAATTCGAGCGTTATTTTGAGGAAAAGGTGAAAGCAGTGGACATTACGGTAAATCAAGAGGCCTTTGATCGGTTGAAGGCAGGAGCGTGAACAGCCAGACAGGAGTAGGAACAGCCGCGAGGGGATGAATAGCTACACAGGAACATAAACAGCCACACGGGTGTTTAAAACGCCATATAGGAGCATGGACAGCCAAACTTGAGTAACTAGGGTGTGCACTGTAGCTGAGATTTCGAAGCGCGGGACGCTCACTGCCTTTTTGGAGGACTGAGGTTCCGCTATTCTGGCTTTTGACCCGATTTCTGGCCTGACAAGGGGTGACACATAACAAAGCCCGGTTTCAAGACGTTGGATTTAAAATAAGGCTGTCCGAAGGTCATTTCTGACCTTTCGAGACAGCCTCGTTTCTTTTGCATGCCCTTCTTATCCTATTAGCGACGATAGCTTAACGTCCAGATAAAGCTGTAACAAATGCGCTCAAAGGAGCAGCCGGACGTCCAAGCAACGTTTCCAGATCATTGCTCTCTACATCAAGGGAGCCTTCACGGATTGCGCCTTGCATATCGACAAACATCGCTACGACAAAATCAGGCAATCCGGCTTGGGTCAATGCTTGGCCGAATGCAGCATCGTCTACATCCACGACGTTGAGCTCTTTGCCCAACGCTTCGCCAGCGATAGCAGCCAGCTCAGCTTGCGTACGAGGCTTGCCCGACAGCTCGTAAACGGTATTGTCATGTCCTTCGCCAGCTAGAACAGCCGCCGCCGCCTCGGCATAATCACTGCGCAATGCCCAGCCTGTGCGAGCAGTTCCTGCGGCATTCAGCCAAGGAGCTCCATGAATGGCGCCCTGCACGCTGCCTGCTTCGTTTTCAGCATACCAATTGTTCCGCAGCAGCGAATAGGGAATGCCCGTCGCCCGAATCGCTTCTTCCGCAGCGCGGTGCACCTCTGCGAGCGAGAGCGTGCTCTTATCGGCTTTGGCAACACTTGTGTAAGCAATGAAGCCTACGCCTGCTTTTTTAGCTGCATCGATAGCAGCTTGATGCTGGCGAATACGCGTAGCATTATCTGCATCAGCGGAAACGATCAGCAAACGGTCTACACCGGCAAAAGCTTTGTCGAGGGTTTCGGGCTTATCGAAATCACCGTAGCGAACGTCAACGCCTAGTGCCTGCAAATGCGCGGCTTTTTCTGGTGTACGCACACTTACAGCAAGCTGTTCAGCGGGCAGCTTTTTCAACAGGGAATCGATTACGTGGGAGCCAAATTGTCCAGTTGCGCCAGTTACTAAAATTTTCATGATTCATTCCTCCAATGGGTTTGTTTGTGTGTAATAAAACGGAATTCCATTATCGAATTCCCCTTGTAGCCTAGCTTTATTTACTATTGAAACTTTCAATGTTATAACTTAAGTGGTTACAACGAGTGCGTAAAAAAAGCTGCTGCAAGAGCTTTTTTCATCCTGCTTGTCCCATCATCTTCGCGATGCTCACGCTGCTTAATTTCTGCTCCATAGCAGCTTGGGCTTCAGCCAGTTCTGCCGCAAGCGAGGCTTCAATGGTTCTGCCTACCGGGCAGCGCGGGCTAGAATTTTGATGAAAATTGAACAAGGGTCCCTCATCAATGACTTCAACCGCATGATACACTTCCAATAAGCTAATAGATGCGGGGTCTTTCAAAAGAGTAGCACCCCCAACACCGGGCCGGACGCTAATCAAGCCGGCTTTTTTCAGCTGGGCCATAATTCTTCGGATGACGACGGGATTCGTATTTACGCTGCCAGCAATAATATCCCCTGTGCAATCTCCCGGCATAACAGCAATCAACGTCAAAATATGGACTCCCATCGAGAAGCGGCTGCTGAATTGTTTCATTGTTATCACCACCGTTGTAACTATAATAGTTACTTCTAGGCAAGATGTCAATCGTGTTCTTATTATTTTTGTGTTTTGGTTCATTGCTTATGCATGACTTGGGTGAAGAGAAATCTAAGAAGAGGTTACTTGTCTATAGTCTTTGTTTCGTATGATATACTAAAAATGTGTCATTTTGTAAAATAGGAGATTGATAGGGAGGGGTTATCCATGATCCTCACAAAAGGTCAAAAAATCGATGTTACAAAAGGTCGCGGGATGACTGATATTGCAATTGGGCTTTCTTGGCAGGCAGATCCAGCAATCGATATAAATGCATCAGCTTTTCTCTTAAATCAAGCAGGTGTATGTGCCCAGGATGAAGATATGATCTTCTACAATCAACAGTACAGCCGGCAGCATGCCGTTGCACACTCGGGTCCGGCGAATGGTGATCGGGAGCTTATAAAAATTTCGGTAGGAAAGATACCGAGTGATATACATAAAATCGCAGTAACACTCACCATTCATGAGGGGGAGTTGAACGGTCAAGCCTTTTCGCAGGTTCGTAGCGCAGTAGGGCGAATCTATAATCCAATCAACGGAGAAGAGCTGGGAAGATTTAACTTCGGAGAAGGCCTTAGCAAAGAAACCGCCATCGTTGTTGGCGAATTTTATCTCTATACAGGGGAGTGGAAATTTAGCGCCGTCGGAAGCGGCTTTGAGGGAGGGCTCGCCGCCCTTGTTAAAAACTTTGGACTCAACGTATCGAGCGAATCACATGCGGAAGTGGCTGCCGCTGCCGAGCCCGTCATTTCCCCCGCCAAGCCAAACCAACTGCTTAAAGTGGAGCTCAAGAAAAAAGAAAGCATTCACATTCAAAAGTCGGCCAAGGTTACGGCGACTCTGGAATGGCAGACGGATAAGGATTTGGATCTGTATTGTTTTTATGTAACAAAGGACAGGCAGGTCGGCAAAGTCTATTATCGCAATCTTGGATCGCCACATACTGCACCGTACATTCAACTGGATGGGGATGCTTTGGGGCATGGTAAAGAAACGATTGTCATTCATCGGCCGGAAGCGTTAAGCTTCGTTTTATTTGCCGCCTATAGCGCATTAAGCAACGGAACGGGCAGCTTTAAATCGATGAAGGTTCGCGCAGTTGTTGATAATCATCAGGGCCAAACCGTAACCGCGCCACTGCTCGAGAAAAACGATTATGCCTATTGGGTAGCCATCGCCCACATCGATTTCACAGATGCCAAGCAAATGCGAGTCAGTCATGTTGAAAAATACTCCAAAGACGGGGTGGAGCGCAGTCCGCTTCTTTATGAAAAAGGCGATTTTAAAATGGATGTTGGCCCTGAAGAGTTTAAGGACGATTGGGACTGAGGTTCCGCTATTTTGGCATTTTATGCGATTTCGGGCCTAACGCGGACAGGAGATCCGTTATCTGCCTCATTATCCCTTCAAAATAGCGATTGGGTGCGCAATAGCTGCTCCTGAGTCCGCGAACTAGGCCATACCCGTGATTCGGTAGAAATAGGTTCTACTGTGTCCGCCAAGAATATCGATCGGGAATACGCTTGAAGCGGGCTGCTTGTAGCAGGATTTGGCGGGATTATGCTCCCATTCACGTCCTGCTGCAATAGTCGGCACAAACAAAAGTATCCTCTCAAAGAACCGCATGCAATCGGATTCAACCACGTTCAACCGCATTAAACCGCATTAAACCGCATTAAACCGCATTAAACCGCATTCAGACGAATGCGGTTTTTTTTGTTTTATTCCATCGCCCGACCGGACGAACCAATGAAAGTGCTATTTTACCTAATCAACGTGTCATTACAATGATTTATGTCATTGATAAAATAATGAAAACGGATACAACGCAACAGGCATCATGCGCATTAAGCTAGGAGAGGGTGTTACGGATGAACGAGACAGGCGTCAGGCGCTTGGGCAGCAGACTGTTTTTCATGGGTCCCGCGCTGTTGATTTTTTTGGCAATCGTAGTTGTGCCGATCAGTATGAGCATTTATTATAGCTTCTTCCAATGGGATGGGGTTTCGGCAAAGATTTTTAATGGAGGAGACAATTTCAATCGGCTGATTCATGATCCGATTCTATGGACCTCGCTCAAAAATTCCGTGTACTTAACTTTGGGAGCGCTTTTAATTCAGCTGCCAGTCGGTTTGTTCTTTGCCATTGTGCTTAGCTACAAGCTGAGAGGATCAAATTTTTTGAAAACGATTTATTTCACGCCGGTTATGCTGTCTACAGCCGTGCTTGGCATTTTGTGGGGGCAAATTTATGACCCGAATTTCGGGCTGCTGAACAATTTGCTTATGCAGCTTGGGCTCGACAGCTGGGCACATGCCTGGCTCGGAGAGGAAGCGACGGCGCTAGGGTCGGTAATCGCGGTTGTTGCTTGGCAGTTTATCGGCTTTTATATTATCGTCTATTTCGGAGCGCTTCAGGGCATTTCCGAAGAGGTGCTGGAGTCGGCACGAGTAGAGGGCGCAGGAGAGTGGAGAATTATTTTCAGCATCCAAATTCCGCTGATCTGGCCAACCATTACGTTCACGGTGCTGAACTGTGTGATTAATTCTTTGAAATATTTCGACCTGATTTATATTATGACGGGCGGCGGGCCGAATAATAGCAGTGAAGTGCTAGCAAGCTATATGATGAAAAATGCATTCCGCATGATGGACTTCGGATATGGCAGCACCATCTCTACATTCCTGCTGCTGTTCGGACTGTGCCTCGCATTTATTATTTCCAAGCTTCTGAGCCGTACAGGCGCCAGATTCGAATAAGAGAAAGGAGAGATGAAGGTGAGCGCGACTCAAACAATGCAGCCGGCGGGGACGCGTGGCAAAGGTTTTTCCCGATTGCTGCTGTATGTGCTGCTACTGGTGCATCTCGTATTTACAGGATATCCGTTCGTATGGATGGTCATTTCTTCATTCAAAACCAACAAAGAATATTTCGCCAACCCTTGGGGGCTGCCGGAATCGTGGCATTTCGATAATTTTGTGCAGGCATGGAACCAAGGCATCAACGGCTATTTGTTCAACAGCTTGTACATTACTTTCTTCTCGGTTGTGGGACTGCTGGTCGTATCGACACTGATTGGCTTTTACTTATCGATTCGGCCGTTTAAAGGCTCGAAGCTGCTGCTGGGGGCATTTTTTCTCGGCATGATGATTCCGATCCACAGCACCTTGATTCCATTGTTTACGATGGCGAACAAGCTGGGCATGTATGATTCGTTCTGGGCATTGTTTTTCCCTTATGTCGCCTTTAATCTTCCGGTCGCTGTCTTTATTGCCCATGGCTTCTTTCAAGGGGTGCCGAAGGAGCTTGAGGAGGCGGCTATGATTGACGGCTGCTCGATCTACCAGACGTTTTTCAAAGTGTATTTTCCGATTGCGAAGCCGGTTCTGGCGACGATTACGATTCTTTCCTTTTTCAACATTATGAATGATTTCGTCTTTCCGCTCGTTATGGTATCCAAAGAATCGCTCAAAACGCTGCCGCTCGGCCTTATGATGTTCAAAGGCAACTTCAGTGCCGATTATTCGCTCATCAGCGCGGCATTGGTCATTACGACAGCTCCGATCATTATTTTATATATGTTTCTGCAAAAGTATATTCAAAAGGGGGTTGTAGCGGGCTCGGTTAAAGGTTGATCGAAACATCTATTTAAGAGCTGCGGCATTCGACACTATTCAAGGGGGAAACAAACATGAAAAAGGGTCTTATTTTATTGTTGGCAATGATGATGGTAGTGATGGCAGGCTGCTCTAGCGCCGGAAACAAGGCGGAAGGCGGATCGACTGAGGGTGCATCTGGCGATGTAACGAAGCTGACCATGTGGAGCATGGAGACGAGAAACAAAGATATTATTGAAAAGTCGATCAAGCAATTCAACGAGGAGCATCCGAATGTGGAGCTTACGGCTGAGTTTTTTGAAGACGAGGCTTTGAAAACAAAAATGAAAGTAGCCATTACAGGCAACCAGGTGCCGGATATTATTACGTATTGGAGCGGCGAAACTTTCGACACGCTCGTATCCAACAACATGCTGGGCGATATTACCGAGCCGCTTAACAAGGATGAAGCGTTCAAAAACGATGTGCTTAACGGCGGATTGGAAACGTTCTCTTACGACGGCAAAAACTACGGCATTCCCGTTTTGTTCAGCGGAGTATCCCTGTGGTACAACAAGCAAATTTTTGAGGAAAATGGCCTGACTCCTCCGACAACCTACGCGGAGCTGCTAAGCGTTGTAGACCAACTGAACGCTAAAAATATCGTTCCGATTACAGTTGCAGGCAAAGACCGCTGGCCGGTTCTGCATTGGTTCTCCTATCTGGCACAGCGCATCGGCGGCATGGAGCCGTTCGAGAAAGCGAAAAAAGGCGAAGCCGATTTCACTCAGGACAGCTTTGTGAAAGCGGGCGAAATGCTGCGTGAGCTTGCTGTCGATCATAAAGGTTTCATCAATGGTTTCCTTGGCCTTGATTATGCAGCGGCTGAATCGCTGTTCACGAACGGCAAAGCTGCGATGTATTTGCAAGGCGAATGGGCGATGAACTCCTTCCTGGATGGCGACTTTGCCGATAAAGTAGGCTTCGTGCCATTCCCGACAGTAGATGGCGGCCAAGGCGGCATTAACATTTACCAAGGCGGCTTCGGCGCCGGCATGGCGATTTCTTCGAAGACGAACCAAGAAGCTGCTTATGAAGCGATTCGTTTCCTGACGGACTCGCTGCAACGGAAAGAAATTAATGAGGGCGCGAACATCAGCCCGATGAAAAACCCTGGACTTGACGAGGCGAAAATGAACCCGCTGGCGTTTGCCTACGACAGCTCGATCAGCAGCAGCCTGGAAGGCTTCTTCAGCTACTACGACCAAGCGCTTGATGCAAAACGTGCAGAGCAGTTTTTGAACTCGGTCGGCGCGATCGTCGGTCAAAACGCAAGCAGCGTAAAAGACGAGCTGGCGAAAATCAAGTAATAGCAGCCAGAACTTACGAGACAGGAGGCGTTTACGATTAACGTAATTAACAATCCGATATTGCGGGGATTCAACCCCGATCCTTCGATCATTCGTGTCGGAGACGATTATTATATTGCGACCTCGACCTTCGAATGGTTTCCCGGTGTCCAAATTCATCATTCTCGCGATTTGAAAAACTGGCGGGTGCTCACGCACCCGCTTACCCGGGCAAGCCAGCTCGATATGATCGGCAATCCCGACTCCGGCGGAGTATGGGCGCCGTGCCTGAGCTACCATAACGGCATCTTCTACCTGGTGTTTACCGATGTGAAGAGCCATATGGGACCTTTCAAGGACACGCATAACTATGTCGTTACAGCAACCGATATTATGGGGCCTTGGTCAGAGCCGATTTATTTGAACAGCAGCGGCTTTGACCCTTCCCTGTTCCATGATGAGGATGGCACCAAGTGGCTGGTCAATTTGAAATGGGATCACCGCAAAGGGAAAAACCCGTTTGGCGGCATCGTTATTCAGCAGTATTCCGAGGAATTAAAGGCGCTGACGGGGCCGATTCAAACGATTTTCGACGGCACGCCGCTTGGCTTGACCGAAGGTCCTCACATTTACCGCCATGATGGCTATTATTATTTGATTACCGCCGAGGGCGGCACGCGTTTTGGCCATGCGGCGACAGTTGCTCGCTCCCGGACGCTGCTTGGCACCTATGAGGCCGATCCGGCTGGGCCGCTCCTTACGTCGGCGGACCGCCCAGAGCTTGAACTGCAAAAGGCGGGTCATGTCAGTCTGGTCGAGACGCAGGATGGGCAGCTGTACATTGCCCATCTGTGCGCGCGGCCGCTCAGCCCTTCGGGAAGCTGCACGCTTGGACGGGAAACGGCCCTTCAGAGGGTCGTTTGGACGGAGGACGGCTGGCTGCGCCTTATCGGCGGAGGCCACTCGCCGGAAGTTCAGGTGAGCGCGCCTGCGCTTCCGGAGCATCGTTTTGCGGCGGAGCCGGAGATCGAGCATTTTGACGGAGATGCGATCAGCATTCATCTTCATACGCTGCGCGAGCCGCGGAGCGAGCAATGGGCAACGCTGAAGGAGCGTCCGGGCCATATGAGGCTGAAGGGAAGAGAATCGCTGTTTTCCTCCCACCGGCAGAGCCTGATCGCACGCCGCCAGCAATCGTTCACAGCAGATGCTGAAACGGTCGTTGAATTTGAGCCAGATACTTATCAGCAGCTTGCCGGGCTTGTATACTATTACAATACAAAGAATTATTATTACTTATGGATCAGCCGCGATGAGCAGCTGGGCAAATGCCTCGGCATTATGTCGAGCGACCGCGCGGTCTATGATGAGCCGCTTGAGCAGCCCGTATCGATTGATGGGGCAGAGCGCTGCTATTTGAAGGCGGAAGTCCGCCATGAGGCGCTGCAATTCTATTATTCGCTGGATGGAGCGGCTTGGCAGCCAATTGGCCCTGTTCTGGATGCCAGCAAAATATCGGATGAAAACGCCGAGCTGGTGAAGGATGGCATTGCGCTTGATCAAGGCTTCACCGGGGCATTTATCGGCATTTGCGTACAGGATTTAAGCGGACGAGGCAAGTATGCGGACTTTGATTATTTCAAGTATTCTGAAAGGTGAGCTGATGATGAGCATAAACGTAATGGATGCAGCCGTAATGAACAAACCGCTGGATATCGAGATTCAAAAAGTACCCGTTCCGACGCCGAAAGACGATGAGGCGCTCGTCAAAGTATATTGCATTGGCGTATGCGGCTCGGACGTTCATTATTATGAGCACGGAAGAATTGGCCGCTACGTCGTGGAAAAACCGATTATTCTCGGCCATGAGCTGGCTGGCGAGGTAGTAGCTGTCGGCGCACGCGTATCCAATGTCGCGATTGGCGACCGGGTAGCGGTAGAGCCGGGCGTAGCCTGCGGACGCTGTGAATATTGCAAATCGGGCCGTTACAATTTGTGCCCGGACGTTGTGTTCATGGCAACGCCGCCGGTTGACGGCGCATGGGCCGAGTATGTAGCGGTACGCAGCGATTTCCTATTCAAGCTGCCGGATGAAATCAGCTTTGAGCAGGGCGCGCTTCTGGAGCCGTTGTCCGTAGGCCTTCACGCGATGAATCGCGCAAAGGTTACTCCGGCAGACCGTCTGCTCGTAACCGGGCTTGGCCCGATTGGCCTGCTTGCCATTCAGGCAGCAAAGGTCTTTGGCGTAAGCGAAATTTATGCGACGGACGTTGTGCCCTTCCGCCAGGAGCTGGCGAAGGAAATGGGCGTTACGGCGGTTATTGATCCGATGAAAGAGGATGTGCAGGCGCGCATTGCCGAATTGACTGGCGGAAAAGGCGTTACCGTTATCGTTGAGACATCGGGGAACGGACGGGCTATCGCCGATGCGGTTCGCACCGTCAAGCGCGGCGGACGCATTGTGCTTGTCGGCATGCCGGCAGCCTCCGAAATTCCGGTTGATGTGAACGCGATCATCGATGCGGAGGTAGATGTGCTCGGATTGTTCCGTTATGCGAATACCTACCCAGGCGCCATTCAAGCACTAAGCCAGTCCAGCGTGGACATCGAGAAGGTCATTACCCATAAATATGCGCTGCGGGATACGAAGGAAGCGGTAGAAATGGCCCGCACGCAGAAGGACACGAGTATAAAAATCATGATCTATCCTAATAAATAATCGTATGCGGACAAAGCCTATCCTTTCACGAACGACGAGAGGATAGGTTTTGTGCAAGTTTTACTGGAGGAAGACGAAGTGGGCTATTTCAAAAAAATAGGGCTGGATCAGACGAGAGGCCAAATTTTTGTCAGCTTTATTTTGACCATGTCCATTGTCCTGCTCATTACGGTAAGCAGCCTCTATGTGCTGCTGTCCAAGGTGCAGCGGGAAAATGCGGCACTGTACATTGACGAGATTGCGCTGCAAGCAAGCGGGAGGCTGGAATCGCAGCTTAACGAGGTTAACGTTCTGACGCTGCAGCTCGCCATGGATGACCGGATACAAGAAGCGCTCAGCCTCGAGAAGCAGGGGCACTTGGCGGTTTATGACGAACGAATGAAACTGAGGAGGCTGCTCATCGAGAAGACGGCCTACTCAGATACGATAAAGGATATTGAGCTTTACAGCTTGTCCCGCAGCCTCTACCCCATCGTGGAGAAGAGCATCGCAGAACGGGTAGAGGAGCGCTATTTAAAGCAGGCGGATGAAATTCATCAGGCCGGAGCCATTATATGGATCGGACGCGATCCGGACAATCCGGAATATTTGCTGGCTGTCAGGCAGGTCAAGCTGGAGAAAGAGAAATATGCGAAGGGCGGCTATTTGCTCATCCGGCTTAAGCCTTCGATTATTGAGCTGGCCACTACGGACAAGGCGAAGGATAAAGGCCGGGTGATGCGTCTGCTTGACGAGAACAATAACAGCATGAACGTAGGGGAAAACAGCGGACTGCTTCTGTCTGTCGGCTCGCTTGAAGGGGAGAGCGGCGATTATGTAACGGTAGAGCGGGCGATACGGTCGACAGGCTGGAAGCTGCAAATTATGATTCCCAAGCAAACGCTGACCGCCGACATTTACTTTTTGCGTGATGTGCTGCTATGGGCGAGCGTGCTGAGCATTTTCGTATTTGCCCTGCTGTCGTATTATTTGTCCAAGTTTATTACCTCGCCGATTCGAAGCCTGACGCGCATCATTCAGGGCGGCAAGCATGGCAGTCCGCGGGAAAATCCTGACCAGTATTTCAACCGAGAGGTTAATCAGCTGAATATGACGTATAACCAGATGGTTAAGCAGATTAATTATTTGATTAAATCCGTATACGAGATTGAAATTGTGAAGAGCAAAAGTGAAATTAAAGCGCTTCATTCCCAAATCAATCCGCATTTTTTATTCAATACGCTCGATTCGCTCTACTGGGATCATATCCGCAAAGGAGAGCAGGAGCTGGCGCAAACCGTCATTCAGCTTGCCGATTTATTTCGGTATACGATTCATTCAAGCACCCAGGACGGATTTGTCACCATCGATGAGGAGCTGGAGCAGGTCAAGCGGTATGGCGATATTATGAAAATGCGCTGGCGCGACAGGCTCGCCATTGAAATCGACTGCGAGCAGCAGCTCGGCAGCGTGCGAATTCCCAAGCTCGCGATTCAGCCGCTGGTTGAAAATGCCATTGTGCATGGCATAGAGCCTATGGAGCATGGAGGCACCATCAAGCTGCGCGTAAAGGAGGAAGCGGGCGTCATTTCCTTTACGGTGCACGATAATGGCATTGGCATAGACCCGGACCAGCTGCATTTAATAAGAGAACGCTTACAGAATGATTTGAGCATTGCCTTTGTTACGGGCAAAAACGGGATTGGCCTGTTCAATGTATGCAAGCTGATCCAGCTTCATTACGGCAAGCAATACGGCTTAACCATTGACAGCGCGCCGGGCGCCGGGACGACGATCGTATTAAAAATTCCGCTAAAGCCCGAGCCGGAGAGGGGAGCTTCTGACGATGAATCACAGCATATTGGTCGTGGATGACGAGTATAACTCGCGCATGGGGGTGGCCTTCACTCTGGAGCAGTGGGGGGAGGACAAGGTGCAGGTCGATATGGCCGACAATGGAAAGCAGGCGATTCGTCTGCTTCGGGAGAAGCCGTATGATCTGCTCATTACTGATATTCGGATGCCGATCATGACGGGCATCGAGCTGCTTGAGGCGCTGCGCGGCGAGCAAAATGGCATAAATACGATTTTGCTCACTGGCTTTGCAGAATTTGAGTATGCCCAGAAAGGGCTGAAGCTTGGCGCCGTCGATTATTTGCTGAAGCCGATTCGGCAGGAGCAGCTCATTCAGGCGGTCGGAAAAGCGTTCCAATCCAAATCGGAGGAAGCGGCAAACGGGCTTTCCTATGGCGTGCCATCGACCAATGCTTATATTCTTAGTGCCGTTAAGTATATCCATGAAAGTATCGGCATGCCTTTGTCCATTAAGGAGGTCGCCCAGCATGTCCATCTGAATCCGAGCTATCTCAGCGTGCTGTTCAAGGAGGAGACAGGCGTAAGCTTCAGCGACTATGTCATCCGGCTGCGGATGAAGCGGGCCAAGGAGCTGCTCTATCATTCTCCGCTCAGCCTGGACGGCATTTCTGAGCAAATCGGCCTGCAGACAGCGAGCTATTTTATTCGGATTTTCAAAAAATATGAAGGCATTACGCCGAAGCAGTACCGAGAGCAGCTTAAGCTGATGGCAGCTCACGGGACCCAAGGGCCGCTTTCCTAGACGAGGGAGTGCCGCCCGAGCTGGGAAATAGACAGCCTCTGCCGTTCAAAATAAAAAAAATATTAACCAATCGCAAGGAGCCGCTTGAATGCTAGCGGCTCTTTTGGTTGTTCGCTCAGTTATATACAGCGTGAAGCCCTTGCCAGTCAAGGGCTGGCGCTATTTTCCCTTCTCCTAATTTCGCTGTTGATGAGCGGGGATACAACCATTTTTAATGTTCCTTTTCCCTCTGAATGAAACCGCTGCCTGTAAATGTCATGTTATCTTCCATGTTTGACGTATTGTTAACCTGTTTGTTATGGTTTTTATAGCTGGACCGGAGCGAATGAAGCTTTCTGTAGAATATCTCTTGTATTTTGCGTAAGATATTCTGACAAGACTGAATCCGAAGGAGATGGTTAGTTTTGATCAAAGGTATCATTTTCGATTTTGACGGAACGATTATCGACACTGAGACGGCTTGGTACACGGCTTTTAGCGAAGCCTATGAAGAACATGGGGTAGAGCTGACGCTCGAACAATACTCCACCTGCATTGGCACGAGTCTGCACAGCTTTAATCCTTATGAATATTTGATGACCGAGCTTAAGCTGCCCATTGATAAAGAGGACTTCCGAACAGCTGTCCATCAAAGGCACAGCAAGCTGATGGAGCTAGAAGCCATACGGCCTGGCGTTCAGCATTATCTGGATTCGGCTAAAGATGCCGGATTGCGGATGGGCGTAGCCTCAAGCTCCTCCACAGAATGGGTCGAGAAATATTTAAACCAATTGGGCATTCGCGATTATTTCGAATGTGTCCGTACGTCGGACCATGTTGAGAAGGTGAAGCCGGACCCCGAGCTGTATAACCAGGCCATGGCTTGTCTGGGCATTGCTCCAGACGAGGCGGTCGCAATTGAGGATTCGCCCAACGGCTCCAGGGCAGCGGCGGCGGCAGGCATGCATTGCGTCGTTATTCCTAATGAGATTACCAGTTTTCTGGAATTTGATGCTCCGCATCACAAAATAGAAAGCTTGAGCTTGCTCGATTTTGACCATGTGATTTCCCGTCGTTGTTTTCAAAACGTATATTGACTGATTTCGAAACGATCTTCTTGCAAGGATCAGCTTAAAAATCAAGCTCAATTAAAGGGGGAAACAATATTGAGAGCCGTACATTTTGGAGCAGGCAATATTGGCAGAGGGTTTATAGGCCCGGTGCTGTCGCGCTCCGGCTACAAGGTCTGTTTTGTCGGCAGGAATATAAAGAAGGTGAACCAGCTTCAGGAGCGGGGGCAATATCCCGTAACGCTTGCGAATGAAGACCGGGACCGTTTTATTGTGCATAATGTCACCGCCATTGCTCTGGAAAATACGGAGGAAGTGGCGAAGGCCATAGCAGAGGCGGAAATCGTCACAACGGCAGTGGGCATCTCCGCCTTAAAGGATATCGCCAGTACGATTGCCAGAGGGATCGAGCTTAGGCTGGCAAGCAACTTTAACGTTAAACCACTGCATATCATTGCTTGTGAAAATGGCATCAAGAGCAGCCATAAATTGAAAGCCTCCGTTTATTCCCATATCCAGCCATCCCTCCAAGCGCTAGCTGATCGCAGCATCGCCTTTCCAAATGTCATGGTAGACCGCATCGTGCCTGTGCAAAAAAATAAAGATCCGCTTGCAATCCTCGTTGAGCCCTTCAGTGAATGGGTTATTCCTCGCAGTGACATGATCGGCGATTATGATGACATCAAAGGCGTCCACTATGTAGATAAGCTTGGCCCGCATCTCGAACGAAAGCTGTATACCGTCAACACCGGGCATTGCAGCGCCGCCTATTTCGGTTATTTGGAAGGATATACGACCATTCAAGAGGCGATGGCAGACCCCGGAATTCGCTCCCGCGTACAAGGCGTTTTGAAGGAAACGGGCGCATTGCTCGTTCAGCAATATGGCTTCGATTCTGCCGTTCATGACAAGTATATTCATAGAATGATGGAGCGGTTCAGCAACCCGAACTTTAAAGATGCCATTACGCGAGTCGCCCGTTCTCCCATTCGCAAACTTTCTCCTACAGACCGGCTTGTGCAGCCTGCGAGACTAGCACTTGAGCTCGGGCTTGATACGAAGCATTTAGTTGCTGCCATAGCCTCGGCCTTGCTGTTTGACGATAAGCAGGATCAAGAGGCAATTCATCTTCAAGAAGCGATCCGCACTTATGGAATAAGCGAAGTTATTGCGTCCAAGCTGGGCATTTCCCCTGCACATCCGCTGCATAGCCGCATTGCAAGCGAATACCACAAGCTTTGCTTGAAATATCCCCACATGGCCAGCTGCGGCTATGAATCCATGATTCAAAGCATGCGCGGCTAAAGGCCGCATAAACTATCGTATATAATAGAAAAAGGGTGTCCATGGCTATTAAAGCCGGCTGGACACCCTTTTCTTTGAAAGCTAAATAGGTTTGCATTTCATAGCTGAGCTGACTAAGGGAGCCAAATCAGTCCCCATCATTCTCCGCCTTTAGCGCGCTTCTACAAACAACGGCTCAATAAAAGTCACTCTATATTGCTCAGAAATAAATTCCTTACTGTAGCCCTGTTCTGCGAAATGGGCCATCAGCTCTGGTGAAAACGAGGAAATGAGCAGGGATGCGGCGATGGTTGGCAAAATTTGCGGTCGCAGCTGCCCTGCTGCTGCAGCTTCCTCCAACAGTCCGCTGACCGTCGCATGCATGAAGGTATATGGCTCAGCTAGGAACCAGTCCTGATTGTGCTTCTCGTCGGCGCAAATAGCGGAAAGAATAGGACGTATATATTCCCGCAGCTCAAGAGCAAAGAAAAGCAGGCTTTGTATAAAGGCCGAAAGGCGTATGACGACGGGCTGCGCGGCTTTTTCCGTTAGGTCCCGCATCGTATTCGACTTGAACTGCTCGAATTGGCTATCCAAAACGGACATGCACAGCGCGCCCTTGTTTGGAAAACGCCGATAAAGCGTGCCCTGCCCAATGCCTGCTTTTTTCGCAATTTGGTGCATATTGACCGCTTCAACGCCATGCTCGTTAAAAAGCTGGCGGGCCTTCTCGATAATATCCCGGCCCACCTCATCCGTTTCAAAACTCAACTAGCTTTCACTTCCTTTATGCTCACTGCGAGGCCGCTCCGAAGGAGCAACACAAAACCGACTTTCTAGGGAAAAGGCTTCGGAGAGGAATAACAAAAAAACGAAAAGGCCCGTTTTTTTGTTATTCCTTGGTCGTAAAGTGAAATCGAAAAGACCGATTTCACTTTACTCCCTAAGCCGCTCTTTTCTCCTCCACATCAGGCGCTTTGGTGCGCCGGATGAACAAGCCAAGCCCGAAGGCGATGAAGGCAATAATAAGTCCAACCAGAAACGCGCTGTGCATGCCGGATACGAAGCCTTTGACCTGCTCAAGCGGAGAGCCCGGATCAGTGGAGCTTTCCAAATATTTTTTTGTGCCGGATGACATAATGCTGATGAATAAAGCAGTACCGATGGCGCCGGCAACCTGCTGCAAAGTATTCAAAATTGCTGTGCCATGCGGGTACAGCTTGCGCGGCAACTGATTGAGCGCGGTCGTCTGCGCAGGCATCATCACCATGGAAACGCCGATTAGCAGCACAATATGGATAAAGATAATATAACCTATACTTGTCAGCTCGTCGATGCCGTTAAACATCCATACCGCTGCCGCTGTAATAGCGAGCCCCGGAATGACGAGCACCCGCGGTCCAAACTTGTCGAACAGCACGCCGGAAACCGGAGCCATCAGGCCGTTGATAATACCGCCCGGAAGCAGTATAAGTCCGGCAGCCAGAGCGGTTTTGCCAAGCGCGTTTTGCAGGAAAAGCGGCAGCAAAATCATCGTGGAGAACAGCGTCATCATCATCACCAGCATGAGCAAGGCGACAAGGCTGAACATCGGATATTTAAAAGCGCGCAAATCCAGCAGCGGCTGGCTCGACATGAGCTGCTTCACAATGAACAGCAGCAAGGCGATTGCGCCGACGACGATAGACCAAATGACGATGGAACTGCCCCAGCCATCCTCGCCTGCTTTACTAAAGCCGTAAATCAGACCGCCAAAGCCGATGGATGACAATAAAATCGATACCAGGTCAACCTTTGGACGGGTGATATCCGATACATTTTTCAAATAAACCGCCGCAAACAAAATGGAAAAAACGGCGAGCGGAATAACTAAGAAAAACAACCAGCGCCAATTGAAGGATTCAATAATAAGCCCGGACAGAGTCGGGCCGATAGCGGGCGCGCTCATAATAACGAGGCCGATCATGCCCATGGCGCCGCCGCGCTTTTCTGGAGGGAAGATAACCAAAATCGTATTCATCATGACCGGAAGCATTAAGCCGGTGCCAAGCGCCTGAATGACGCGGCCGACAAGCAGCATCGGGAAGATGGTTGCCGTACCGCAGACGACGGTTCCGACAAGAAATAAAATCATCGCCGACAAAAACATTTGCCGGGTTGTGAACCATTGCTGCAGCAATGCAGTAATCGGAACCAAAATGCCGACTACGAGCAAATAAGCCGTCGACAACCACTGAATGGTCGCGTAGCTAATATCAAACTCCTTCATTAAATCGGGGAAAGCAATATTAAGCAGGGTTTCGTTCAGTATCGCGACAAATGCGCCTATAATAAGTGCCGCTACAATAGGTCCTCTTTTTATTCCACTCAAATCCTTGGGTGCTGTCTCTAGACTTCCTGTGTTCAAAATCGTTCCTCCTCCATGCCTTTCGTTTGTGTGCCAGTACTGCTAACGCTCTAAAATAAGTATGTCCCCGCTCCCGCTGGTTCACTCAGCCTCCATTCAGGCGGCCTATGCCGCTCCGTACTTGCGGACAATTGTCCGCACTGCTGAAAACCATTTTAGCGGACAATTGTCCGCAAGTCAACAACGACAATAGTCGTTTCGTCCCCCCAGCATCATTGATTGCCCCATCCCGTATGAAAGGCGGCATCCTATACAATGAAGCTACAAAAGAAGGGGAGATGAAGGCATGCATAAAAATCGAATCGGGGCGTATTTGTTCAGCTTTCCAAGCTTTTTTCTAACCATGGCGCTCGGCATTTATCCGGTTGTATGGGCGCTTCGATATATGTTTTTTGATTATCAAGGGTTTGGGACGCCGAAGTTTATCGGACTTGAGAACTTTGCGCGAGTAGGAAGGGATGCTGAATTTTGGCACTCCGTTCTGAATACTTTCATCTATGCGGGTGGAAAATTAATTATTACGCTGCCGCTATCGCTCATATTGGCGGTTATATTGAATCGGAAGCTGCGGGGACGGCATGCGTTTCGGGCGATTTTTTTCCTGCCAACGATTTTCAGCGCCTCTGTCATGTCCATCGTTTTCTATATTGTGTTCAACTCCTATAACGGCATTATTAATCAATATTTAATGAAGCTGAACATCGTATCCGCTCCAGTGGACTGGCTGGGCGCTGTACATGCGATGACGACGATCGTCATTATTGCGGTGTGGGGAGCAGTCGGCAACTATATGCTGCTATTTATCGCCGGTCTTCAGAACATTCCAGAGGATGTGTATGAAGCGGCATCGCTCGATGGCGTAAACCCGGTGCAGCGGATGTGGTACATTACGATTCCAATGCTCGGTCCTGTTTTGCAAATGATTATTATGCTTGCGATTACAACGTCGCTTAAAGGGTATGAGAGCATTATGGTATTGACGGAGGGCGGTCCTTTCGGCAAAACCGAGGTTATGTATTTGTACCTGTACAAACTGTTCTTCCCGCTGACGACGTCTGGCACATCCGTGCAAAATATTGGCTACGGCAGCGCGGTCGGCTTTACAACGGCTGTTATTGTCGGTATCGTCACATGGCTGTATTTCTGGATGTCGAAAAAGCTTAATAACGTTTATTAAAAAGGGGGAACGATCATGACCATTCGCAAAATAGTACTTCGTACACCAGTTTGGCTGCTGCTCCTTGTTACGGCAGCACTGATGCTTTTTCCAATCGTAATCGCGCTATTGGGCTCCTTCAAGACGAACCTGGAGCTGACAACGGGAGCGACGTTTCTCCCTTCTTCCTGGCAGTTGAAAAACTATGTGCAGGCGTGGAATCAAGCTGATTTCTCCGCTTATACCTTCAATAGCTTATACGTAGCTGTATTCGCTACGGTCGGCACTTTGCTCGTATCCTCCATGGCTGCTTATGCGGTCGATCGCGTAGCTTTTAGAGGAAAGAAACTGTTTATTCTGCTTCAATCCTTCACTTTGTTTATTTCGATCGGTGCGGTTGTGCTGCGTCCGCAATTTGATTTAATGGTATCCATTGGTTTGCAGAAATCGCTGTGGGGCGTCATAATTATTCTAATTAGCGCGCATGCAACTGCCTTTTTTATGGTCATCGGCTTTTTCCGCGGCATTCCGCGGGAGCTGGATGAAGCGGCGCTCATTGATGGCTGTAATTTCTACTCTACCTTTTGGCTCATTATTTTGCCGCTCCTGCGCCCAGCGCTGGCTGTCGTATCGCTATTCACATTCCGTAATGCATGGAATGAATATATATTGCCGCTCGTATTTTCACTATCGCGTCCTGATCTGCAAACCTTGCCCGTTGGACTCGCTAATTTGCGCTACGGGGCAGGAGCCGCAGTTGAAAATCAACTGATGCTCGCCGGCGCATGTATTTCGATTCTCCCTATGCTCATCGTATATATTTTCGCTAATCGTTCATTTATGCAAGTTACGGCTGGCTCGGTTAAAGGCTAACAAACTCCATATGCATTGAGGCGATGAACAGCATGAAACGTATATTTCGAAAAATGTCGCTTAAAAGACGTCTGTGGGTTTCGTTCGTTTTATTGACCGTCGTTTGTATATCCGTCACGGGAACTTATGTTTCCGTGTTTTTTTCTCGTGAAATGGAATCACAGGCAACGAAGACGAGCCAGGATACGCTCAATAAGTCGGCAAGGGTGCTGGATGAGCGATTGAAAAATATCGTTGTGCTCGTATCTACCCTCATGATGGGCGAGCCCTTCCAGCGCACGCTGAAGGATGTGCAGTCGAGCAGCAAAAAGGAATATTATAATCGGCTGTCTGAGCTGCAAACGCCTTTTGCCCAGCTGATGCTGGCAGAGCAGTCGATTGACTCGGTGCTGGTGCATACGCCAATTGGGGATTTTTATCCGACGGGAAACCGGCGCAGCCCGAACAGCGATTTTGAGAGCACGATTATTAATCAGAAAATAACGGAAACGCAGGAAAAATGGAGCAAGCTATGGGTGGCGGGACATGCCGATGAGCTGTTCAGCCGGAAAAGCTCCGTTATTACCTTAATTATTAAACCGTTTTTTGATATCCAGCTGCCGGGTGTATATGTCATTGTCAACATTCGTGAGGATCACCTGCTGGATTTGATTCAGGCGGATATGCAGAGCGCCAGCCTCAGCCAGCTTGTGGTTGACCGTACGGGGAAAAATGTTCTTGCTTCCACTGAGGGCATGCCGCAAAGCAATCAGCAGATTTATGAGCGTGTCGGTTCCAGCGCGAGAGGGAACTTCGAATATACAAGCCAGAGCGGAGACGCTTATCTGCTCAATTACGCGGCTCTAGGGATGAACCCCGACTGGATATTGCTTGGCTATCAGTCCAAGTCGGAGCTGCTGAAGCCTGTTCAGCGCATGAACTGGACGATTCTGACGATTATGGGCGGCTGCGTCTTGCTTGCGCTGGTTATGTCCAGCATGCTGTCGGAGCTGCTGCTTAAGCCGCTGTTCAAATTGCGCAATCTCATGGTGAAGGTCGAGCAGAATAAGCTGGACGTCAGGTTCGAGAGCGTATTTGAGGATGAAATCAGCCAGGTTGGCCACAAGTTCAACCGGATGCTGGAGCAAATCGGCGAATTAATCGAAGAGGTGAAAGCATCCGAGCAGGACAAGCGCAAATCAGAAATCAAAGCGCTGCAGGCGCAAATTGATCCCCATTTTTTGTACAACACGTTGAATACGATTTATTGGAAAAGCGAGATGGAGGAGCAGCAGGCGGTCAGCGGCATGATCGTTTCGCTATCGCTGCTGTTCCGGCTGGGCCTGAACAATGGCCGGGAAATTACGACGCTGCGGCAGGAGCTGGAGCATGTGGCGCAATATTTGAGTTTGCAGCAAATGTGCTATCCGGATTTGTTTAAGTACAGCATACAGACGGTCGATGAGAAGCTGCTGGATACGCCCGTGCTCAAAATTTTGCTGCAGCCGCTGGTGGAAAACTCGATATTGCACGGTTTTCAGGAGCTTCCTCATGAAGGGGTTATCCGAATCGAGGTGGAAGCCGATGCTGCCAAGAGCTTGCTGATGCTAAATGTTACAGACAATGGTACTGGAATGGACGCCGAGCGTGTGGAGAAAATGCTGAACGGCCCGGAAGTGGAACGGACGAGCTACGCACTGGCGAACGTAAGAACGAGACTGTCCTTGTATTACGGATATAAGGCTTCCATGAAGCTTGAAAGCGAGCCGGGCGTGCAGACTTCCGTTAAGCTAACTATTCCCATTCAAGAGGTGATAAGCGAATGAGCGAAATTACGATGTGCATTATAGACGATGTAAAGACGGTCATCGATGGCATAGTGACCAAAATCCCTTGGGGGGAGCATGGCATCAAAATTGTAGGAACGGCCGCCAATGGCCATGATGGCTTGCAGCTTATTAAAGAGAAGCATCCGCATATTGTGCTGACCGACATTCGGATGCCGATGCGCAGCGGCATTGATATGGTCCGTGAGATGAAGGAAAGCGGAGAACCGGAGGCAAAGGTTATTTTTTTCAGCGGCTTCACCGATTTCACCTATGCCCAGGAATCCGTTCGGCTTGGGGCATTCGATTATTTGGTTAAGCCGTTTACGACGCAGCAAATTGTCGAGGTCGTGCTGCGCGCTAAAGCAAAAATTGAAACGCAGCGCCTGGAGCAGCTGGACCGGATGACGCTGGAGCGCAAAGTAAGGGAAAGCCTGCCTTATTTGCGCCAGGAGTATTTTCGGCTGCTGATCCGGCATGATGAGCTGCCCGAGCGAGCCTATGACAAATGGGAGTTTCTCAGCATCGATATGGATACCCGCCGTTTCGTTGCAATGTCTGTGCAGATCGAGGGGCTAATGGACGAGCATTCCCCGCTGTCCGTGCGGGAGGTGGAGCTAACCCGCTTCGCTGTGCAAAACATTATGGAGGAAACGATTAAAAAACAGGCGAAAGGTGTCGTTTTTCGGGAGCATCTGGGCCAATTTGTCATCTTGCTGAATCCGAATGAGGAAGAGGAAATGCTGGCGCTGGCAGAAGCGTGCCGGGACAATGTAAATCGCTATGCCAAGCGGGACATTTCCATTGGCGTCGGAAGCTGCGTGGACGGAATCAGCGAAATCGCCCTTTCCTATAATCAGGCGAAAACAGCGCTCAGCTATCAGTTTTATTCCGGCAGCGGCTGTGTCATCTCGTATAGCGATATTGAAAGGCAAAATCATATTTCGCCGCATTATTCCGCAGACAAGGAAGTCGAGCTGCTGTATTGCTTGCGCTCAGGCAACCGGGAAGGGACGGAGAAGCTGCTGGTGAGCATTGCCGAGGAATGCTTGCGTTATCCGACGCCGCCTGATCCCGATGTGATGACGAATTTGTTTTATGGGCTGGCCTTCTCCATTTACCGTGTCATAGCGGAGAAGGCGGATAGCAAGCAGCGCATGTGGCTTGACGAACGGCTGAGCGTCATTAAGAAAGGCCGGTATTCATCCACCTCCGAGTTGATTAAAGATGTGAAGGAATTAGGACTGACTGGCTGCGACTGGCTCCAGAAGCGCCAGAAAAACAATGTCGGCCAGCTCATCCATCAAGCTATGAATTATGTGGGAGGACGGCTCGGCACCGATTTGACGGTACAGGAATGCGCGAATGTCGTGCATTTGAGCCCAAGCTATTTTTCCAATTTGTTTAAAAAAGAGACAGGGATGACGTTTATGCAATACGTCACGTCTGCACGGATGGACAAGGCCAAGGAGCTGCTGCTGGAAGGCATGCAGGTGCAGGATATTACGTATGAGCTTGGTTATCGGGACCGACCATATTTCACCGAGCTGTTCAAAAAACATACGGGGCTGACGCCAACGGAATTCCGCGGCAAATATGAAAGCTCGGAGCCGGAAGCGTAATCATAGTGATTTTGCCCTCCCAGAATCGTGTTTTTGTCCTTCATGGGCAAGCGGGCAACGGTGCTACAATGAGGTCAGCAGGAGGGGCTGGGTGGTAGACACCGCTTGAACGCCGCTTGCCATACAAAGGGGAGGTACGACAGATGAAAAAAAGATTCGCAACGAAACGCTCGTTTTTGCTTTGCAGCTTGCTTGTAATGGCTTTAATGCTGGGGGCATGCTCGACGGGTAACGGAACGAACGCCGCACCAGAAGCAAGCGCGGGCACAAACGGTGCAAGCAGCGCAGCAAAGACGAAAATTTCCTATTGGACAATAGATCGTCATGACATGGATTATATGCAGGAGCAGGTAGACAAATATAACGCAACGAATACAGATAACGTTGAAGTAGAAATGAAGGTTATGGCGGATAATTACAATCAGGCGGTTGAGGTTGCGTTTGCGAGCAACCAGGCTCCGGACATTTTCCGCAGCGGCGACTTCCAAACTTATGTGAATAAAGGCTATTTTGCTCCACTTGATACGCTGCTCAGCAAAGAGTTTCTGGCGAAATTCGATGGTTTGCTGGTAGAGGATGTATATACAAAAGACGGACATGTGTATACGCTTCCAAACACGGGCCAATTTTGGCGCCTGCTGTACAATGTAGACCTGCTGAAGAAAGCTGGTTACACAGAGCCTCCTAAGACGCTCGACGAAATGGTAGAAATCGCGAAAAAAGTGACTGAGCAAGGCAAGGCTGAAGGCGTATACGGCTTCGCTAGCAATTTCAAAAATGGCTCCGGCTTTACGCGTCCGGCTTTTGCATCGGGCTCGCTAAGCTCAGAGACAAGCCATGAGGGCTTTAACTACCAAACCGGTGAATTTGACTTCGGCATGTACGCCGACATTGCAAAAGCGCTGCACCAAATGAAAACAGATGGCAGCATGATCCCAGGCGCTGAATCGCTGGATATTGATCCGCTTCGCGCACAGTTTGCCCAAGGTAAAATCGCGATGTATGTGAACCACTCCAGCGAGCCAGCTGTTTACACTTCGCAATTCCCGACGGAAATCAATTGGTCATCGACGCTTGTACCGACTAAAGATGGTCAAATCAACGGCGTAACTTGGGTTAACGCAGGCGGTTATATCGGAATTAATGCACAATCGGATAAGCAAGCAGCAGCTGTGAAATTTTTAGAGTACCTGTACAACACAGACCTTCGCACAGAATATCAAGAGAAAGGTCTTGGACTATCCGTTCTGCCTTACGTCAATGAAGCGGCAGGCAAGCCAGAGCTGAAAGGCATTGAAGGCTTCCTTCCAACGAAATATGATGGCATCTATCCAGCAACTCCAATTTCGGTTACCGAAACGAAGCTGGAAGGCAAAAAAGCAAGCGACGTATTTATTGAATATATTTTGACCAGCAATCAGGACTTGGATGCTGCGATTAAAGATTTGAATACGAGATACAACAAAGCGCTAGCAGCGGCTCGTACGGAAGGGCTGACTAATATTCAGGCTAATCCGTCGTTCAGCGCCAAGAGCCTGCAAGGCTCGCTCGGCCAGTAGCCGTATAGCTGAAGGAAAAGAGAGGCTGCCTGCGGGCAGCCTCTGCTTTTATAGATAGGGAGAAGCAGGAGAGGAGCGAGTGCTTAAATGGATCATTTGTATTTTAGGCCGAAGCAGAGAAGCGAGTGGGGAGCAAGCTTCCAGCAGCATTTTCCCAAGCAGGCGGCCGCTGCCATTGCGCAGGCAGACCGCTGGTGCGAGAATAAGCCTATAATTTGGAAAGGTTTTGAAATCGATCTGGGCCAGCCTGTCAATTGGCTTTACAACCCGACTGGAGACAAGGAATTTACTTGGGGCATTAATCGCTTTAAGCATCTTCGCTCCTTAGGCACCGCCTTTGCGTGCACCGGAGACGAGAAATATGCGGCTAAAGCGCTGGAGCATATTTTAGGCTGGATCGATACGCAGCCATGCCCGCGGAATTTGCCGGCAGAGGAGCTGACCTATTTTCAAAGGCCCGGCCCGTGGCGGCTGTTGGAAACTGGACTTAGGCTGCGCCAATGGATATATGCCTATCATTTTTTCGATCAATCGGAAAGCTGGAATGCTGAAGCGAAGGAACGGTTTCTCCAATCGGTAAAAGAGCATGCTTGGTTTCTCTCCACCTACAAAGCGAGCATTGAAATCAATCATTCGATTATGCATATGATTGGGCTGCTGGGCGCGGGGCTGACCTTTGTGACGTGGGAGGAAAGCGCGGAATGGCGCAGCACCGCGATGAAGCGGCTGGAGGAATGCATATGCGTGCAGGTGCTGCCAGATGGCGTCCATTCGGAGCTTACGCCGCACTACCATATGGTATCGCTGGAGTTGTTCGTCGATTGTGCCGTTATGGCGAAAAAGCGCGGGCTTGCGTTCTCAGGCGAATACGAGCGCATTGTAGCCGGCATGACGCGATTCGCAAGCTTGATGATCAGGCAGGACGGCAGCATGGCGCCGTTTGCCGATTCCTTCGCGAACCAGCCGCCCGATTTGAATGCGGCGGCGCTGTATTATGATCGTCCAGAACTGCTGCTGGAAGATCAGCTGTATGAGCAGTTTTGGACGGTCGGCCCTGAGGCTATCGACCGCCTGCTGGCAGCGGCAGCTAAGGTGCCGGAAGCGGCAGCTAAGGTGCCGGAAGCGACAGCTAAGGCGCCAGAAGCGGCAGTATCGCAGGCGGCTTCAACGGCAGGCGAAGCAGAAGCGTCAAGCTCCTTTGCGGGGGAGCGGCTGCCGTTTGCATTCCCGGCGGCAGGCTATTATGGGCTTGGCGATACGGAGCAGCAGCTCATCTTCGATGCGGCAGCGCTTGGAGGCCCTCATGGCCATGCCGATGCATTGTCCTTCGAATGGTGCGCCTATGGCGAAGCGCTGTTCGTCGATCCGGGCACATACACGTATATGGAAAATCCATGGCGCCGTTATTTCAAAAGCACATCTGCCCATAATACCGTTCTTGTGGACGGGCAGGATCAGACGCCTTATTTGCGCACCCAAAGATGGGGCGTGCCAGAGGCTGCCGTTTCCTTGATTGCTTGGGAACCGGATCAGCAAATGATTTGCGCGGAGCATGACGGATATGCTTCCCGCGGCGTTACGCACAGGCGCGCCGTATGGTTTCTGGACAGCGGAGAATGGGTCATCTATGACCGCCTGACGGGTACAGGCGAGCATACGTATCAGCACCGGCTGCATACTAGGCTGCTGGAATGGGAGACGCACAAACGGGCAGCAGGCAGCGCTGCTGCGGCAAATGTTACGGTCTCCAATGATGAGCCTGCCTGCTACTATGCGAAAGGCAGCGGCTTGTTCAACGGAGTAGAAGCGGCAGCCGCTTCGCCGCTCGCCTGCGAGCTGCTCGTATTTGGACCGCCGGAGCTGGAGCTTGACGTGGAGGATAGCTGGGAATCCGTGCACCAAATGAAGATGCAGCCGCTGAAGGTGCTTCAAGGTTTGCTGACAACGGAAAATGAAGGTGCATGGTTTATTACCGTGATGAAGCCATCACTTGGCACGCAGCAGCTGGCGATCTCTGAATGGAGCGTCGCAATGGACGAGCAGGGCCGCCCTGTTCTGGGCTTAAACCGTGACGGGCGCCTTACCGTGTTCGCAATGCCTGAATGAATCGATTGGAGTGAAGCATGTGGATAAGCAAAACGGATTTATTACTCATTATCTAACTTCAGGACTGCGCTTGAGCGATTTTATATCGGACAAAACCGATAAAAACCAAATACGTTACGAGCAATATTTGCGCTCGATTGTCGCGGACAGGGATCTTCCAGCGCCAGCGGGATCAGAAGCCATCCAAATCGGCGCTGAGAGCGAGCTGGGGCTGCCTTGGGAGTATCTTTACCCGTGCAGCGGCTTCGTTAATTTCAGCCAGTTTTCGTTTACGCCCCAAAAAGTAGAGCTGCTCGCCGCTACCGTGCTTGTGGCGGAAGAAGACCTTGTCGTCTTGGCAAATCTATGGACTTACACGGCGATTGAAGTATGGCTTAATGGAGAGATGGTAAGCTCCGTTGACGTGCCGGTGTATAAGCCGATTAATAAGCAGGAAATGCAGCTGCCTTTGCGCAAAGGCAGCAACACGATGGTTATCCGCATGCAAAATTTGGCGGTGCGCGATACAAGGAATATTTTCGGCATTCAATTATTGGAGCATTTAGACCAAATTAAGGTTACGCTGCCGGATGCGGAGCAGGCCGAGTCATTTCTTGCGCTTGACCGCTTTCTGTCGGGCATTACGCTGAAGGGCAATGAGCTTTGCTTTACGGCGGAAGCGCCTTGCAGCATCTACCTGGCATACGGGGAAGAAGTAACTGACAGCCTGATCGCCGAGGACATTAGCGGCAAGCGCAGCGTGAAGCTTGACGAGGGTGCGCCAATGGCAATCGTCTATGGTGAAATCGGACAAAGAAAGCTGGTTCGCAAAATCGAGCTGCTGCAAAACAAAAAGCCGGTTTATCGCAAAGGAGCGGCAGCAGCCGAGGTTAAAGGCGCCATGTTCGAGGAGATTGCCGCCATAGGCACGGAGAAGGCGTTTCAACCGCTGCGCTTTGGTTTATTTTACGTGCTGGCGCGCTGGAACTTGGGACAACCCGGTGTTAATGATGAACAGCATATTTTGCATGCGCTTGGACAAATTGAGCGGCGCGAGGATTGCTCGGACTTTATCCTCGCGGGCTTGCTTCGCTTCATGCAGCAGCAAGAGCTTCCGGCCCATTTAACGGAACGAACCAAGCAGGCGATTTTAGATTACCGCTTCTGGATGACGGAGGACGGCTCAGACGGCATGTGCTTCTGGAGCGAAAATCACGCCCTGATGTTCTATATTTGCGCTTATATGGCGGGCCGCGAGTACCCGGACCAGCTATTCGCAAGATCGGGCCGCACGGGCGTTCAGGCAAGCAAGGTGGCGCTCGGCAAAATCCGCGAGTGGCTGGATGATGTCGAGGAATATGGCTTTGAGGAGTTTCTCAGCGCGGATTATATGTGCGTGACGCTGGGTGCGCTGCTAAATGTCGTCGACTATATGGAGGAAGAGGAGTCCGCTCGCGCAAGCCGGTTAATTGACGAGATGCTGAAATCCTTCGCATATCATACGTTCCGCGGTTCAATTGTCGCGCCGCAAGCGCGCATTTACCGCTCTGTCATTTTGCCGTTTACCCAGTCGGCCCAGTCTTTAATTCATCTGCTGAATCCGGATACGCCTATGGGCAACAGCGAATGGATCGTTTTTCTGATGAACAGCAAATACGTGATGCCGCAGCATTTCACAAGCCTGATGGATGAATCTTTGGAGCTGGAGTACCAGACTGGGAACGCATGGGTGAAGCTCAACAAGCAGCCTGATTATATGCTGACCTCGGTTCAATCTCCGAGATATGATGCCAACCCGTCCTTCTGGCAAAATATTAGCTTTGACGAGTCCGTTGACATTGAATCGGGCCATTATGTTAAATCGTTTAATGAGCGTTTTCACGGCACATCGCGTTTCGAGCCGGGCGTGTACGGGTATCAGCAGCATATGTGGTATGCGGCGCTGGACAACGATACGGTGCTGTATACGAACCATCCGGGAGAGCTGGCTGACGATGGCGGCATGCGGCCGGGCTATTGGTATGGCAATGGCATCATGCCAGCGGTCAAGCAGCAGGGCAGCGCGCTGGGCGCGATTTATGAAATCGGGGAGGAGCATCCGGTCGCGTTTACGCATCTCTTTTTCCCGGAGGCGAAGTTTGATGATTTCGTCCAGGACGGGCATTGGCTGTTTGGGCAAAAAGGCAGCGGCTACGCCGCGATCTGGTGCAGCGAGCCGATGGTTCCCCATCACGACCGCCTGTTCCATTGCGAATACCGGGCATACAGCCGCAAAAATGCGTATTTCTGCAAGCTGGGCTCGGAGCAGGAGTTCGGCAGCTGGGATCAGTTTAAAGCGGAATGCTACCGGCTTGCTCCGGCCTTCGATTGTTCAGCTCTCAAGCTGACCGCAGCGGATGATTATGAGCTGAGCTTCGTCCGCAGCAGCAATATGTCGCAATATGTGTAACCGCAAGTATATGTAATCTAATCCGATAATAGTTGAGAGGAATGACGAATGATGAGCAGATTGAACAATTGGGAAAATGCCGAGCCGGGCGTAAAACGGAAAATTTTCACACCGGGCGAGACGATTATGATGATGGAGGTGCATTTTGAGGAAGGAGCGGAAGGTTATTTGCACAGCCATGTGCATGAGCAGTTTTCCTACTGCCTGGAAGGGCAGCTGGAGTTCTCGATAAACGGGGAGAAGACGGTCATTTCCGCAGGCGAGACGATCTTTATCCCTAGCAATGCCGAGCATGGCTGCCGCGCCTTGAAAGCAAGCAAGCTGCTCGACACCTTTACGCCGCTTCGGCAGGATTTGATCAATTAATGAAATAAGGTCGGCAGCTAAGCTAAGCACGCGATGCTGCTAGGGTTGTCCCAAAGCCATAATTAATGGCTGGGGCAGCCCTTTTTTTATGGAGAAAAGGATGACGCGGCCATTCCCGGTTTTCTGAAACATTGTGATTCGCGGGAGCGTCTATGAAAGGGAGGTGATTGGCGATGAATGGTATAAAACGGACGGGCCAGGCTTTAATCGTGCTGCTCCTTATGCTGACAGCTGCCGGCTGTGGCGGAGGGAGCAGTGCGCTGGAACGTGAAGCGCCCGAGGCAACCGACATGCAGGTTAAGGCTGCGGGTCCAGAAACCGAGGAACCGGCTGAAACTTGTAATGCGATTATCGAGTGGGTCGATTTTCTGATGATTAATGGCATCAAATACCAATACAACTATGAGGGAAGCGGGAAGGTATCTGACGACCAGCTTGGCGAAAAAGTAGGCGAGGTAACTTATATGCTGAACGATCATGCTTGCACCGATTATGTGGAGAAGGATGGGAATGCCGCCTTTTTGCCTATTGGCACAGAGATTTATGCGATAAAGGGCTACAAGTCGGAGTTCCGTGTTGCAGCATTCAACAAGGTTTATGAAGTGATGGATAATCCAAAGGCGGCTACGCTGGGACAATTGCTTGATATCGAGGGCAAAGTCGATAAAGTAGGCTTGGAAAGTGCCGAGGATGGCAGTCCGATCGGCGACTTTAGTGCAGAAGCGTCTGCACAGTTCATTCAGGAGCTGCTTCCTCTGCAGCATGTGGGATTCAAACAGGTTTATGAAAAAACGAAGCATGAATCCGGTATTTTTCTAAGGATATACTTGCTGGATGGCAGCTCTTTCCGGCTCGTGTATTATCCAGAGGGGAACGCTTTTACAGCTGGGGCCTTCGGAACAGACAGCCTGAAAAAATTGATTATGGAGCAGCGGGCCCAAATCAAAGCAGCAGCAGGCTTATAAAAAATATACCGTGCAACCTCCTCCATCGGAAGAGGTTTTTTTGTATTTGATGAAAGCATGGCTTTACCTTAAACTAGCTTATATATTGAGGATGAAAAAAGGAAGAAGAGGTGGCATAACATGCGTATTCGATGTTTCCAGCACGTCGCTTTTGAAAATCCGGGCGGTATCGCTTATTGGGCCGATAAACACGGGCATGAGCTTGAGATTACCCGGTTGTTTGCTGGAGATGAGCTGCCTGCTCATGAAAGCTGGGATTGGCTCGTCCTATTGGGCGGCCCGATGAGCGTTCATGATGAAGCGGAATATCCATGGATGCAGGCGGAGAAGCGGTACATCGCAGAGGCTATTCCTAGCGGGAAACCGGTCATTGGCATTTGCCTGGGCTCGCAGTTCATTGCAGAGGCGCTGGGGGCGAAGGTATATGTGAATGAACAGAAGGAAATTGGCTGGTTCCCGCTTAAATGGCTGCATAGTCATGGTGCATATCCGCAGGACGATTTATTTAAAGCTTTTCCGGAAGCGCCGACTGTCTTTCATTGGCACGGTGAAACGTACGATTTGCCGGAAGGGGCAAGGCGGCTTGCCTCAAGCGCTGCCTGTCTGAATCAAGCATTCGTATATGGGGAGGCCGTGTTCGGCTTTCAATTCCACCTCGAAATGATGGAAAACAATATTAAGCTGATTGCCGAAAATTGCGGGCATGAGCTGGTTGATGCACCTTATATTCAGATGGCGGACAGGCTGTTGAACGCTTCTGCCGAGAGGGAGCAGGCATTAGTGCTGCTGGAAAGCTTCTTGAATGGATTGGAAACCGAAAAATCCCGATGAATCGTCAGCAGCAAAAGCATGAGGCTTTTGCTGTTATTGACGATGCACCGGGACGGTTCGTGCAACTCAAGGCTACAGCTTGAATTTATTAATTTGAATACGCAGCTTCTCTGCCATATTAGCAAGCTCTGCGGAAGACGACGCTACTTCCTCCATTGAAGCCATTTGCTCCTCTGCCGCAGCGGAAACATTTTGGGATTCGGCCGCCGTTTCACTGGCCGAGTCGGAGATGAGGCGAATGGATTCCACCAACGTAGTTGTACCGGACACCATCTCGCCGGATGCTGTTGATACGCCTTGAATGCTCGCGGCTACCTCCTGAATGGAAGAGCGAATGCGGGCGAACAGCTCACGGGCTTCTTCACCCGTATGTCTGCCTTCAGCCGCTTGGGTGACGGTCTGTTCAGAGGCTTGCAGCGTCCGATCAATTTCGAGGCGGATACTTCCGATAAAGCCAGCAATTTGCTCAGCTGATTCCATTGACTGGCCGGCAAGCTTGCGAATTTCATCCGCTACAACGGCAAAGCCGCGTCCTGCTTCTCCCGAGCGTGAAGCCTCAATGGCTGCATTCAACGACAAAATATTCGTTTGGCGGGCGATTTGGCTGATGCTGCTTACGACATCGCCGATTTTGCCGGACAAGCCGCTGAGCGCATGAATCGTTTGGGCAAGCTCGCCGATGCCCTGCTCCATCGCGACCATTTTTCCATTAAGCTGATCCATGGAAGCTGCTCCGTCATCAGAGAGGTTGGAGGCTTCAGAAGCGATGTCAGCCGCATTTGTACTATAAGAAGCGATACCATCAATTTGCACAGCGATGCTGTCGGCTGCTTGGCTTCCATCCTGCAGACTGGACGTTTGGCGCTCCGAGCTTTCGGCTACGACGAGAATCGCTTCGGAAATGCTTTGCGCCGCACGTGCGCCTTGATCCGCCCCTTCAGCAAGCTGCTTCGCAGAATCCGTCAACTGCTCGGATAAGCCATTAACGTCCTTCATCAACAGCTGCATTTGATCGCCAGCGGTATTAAAGGAATGCAGCGCCTTGCTAATATCGGTTTTGCCTTTCACCGGAATGCGATACGTTAAATCGCCTTGGGCCAAAACATCAATGCCATGTGTCAACTGGCGAATCGGATACACAATCCGCAGAGCAATAAGAACCGTCATAATCAGGGCAAGAATGATAATGCCTGAACCGACCAACATAATCAAGCTTAATAAAGTATCGACAGGCTTTAAAATTTCACTTTCGTCCGCGAACATCGTAATGACCCAGCCCAGGCCGGTCACACTCATAAAACCAATTTTATTAACGCCATTTTCCTTATAATGAATCGGGTCGGTAAGGCCTTGGGTCGCATTAGCGAGCGCTTGATCAAGTGCAGCGATACCGAGATCGGATAGTTTTTTATTTAACACAAACGATTCATCCGTATACGAAAGGAATGTTCCGTCAGCTAACGTCATATAAGCTTTTCCAGTCTCGCCGAATTGGGCTTTGCTGACGCTTTCCACCGCTTGGCTAATTGAGTAGGACGCTCCGTAAAAGCCATAAGCTTTGCCGTCTTTGATTAGTGGAGCGCCGACAATAACAACCATCGTGCCCATCGTTTTGGAAATAACCGGCTCAGAAATGAACGGTTTTCCTTCTTTGGCAAGCTTGATGTAAGGCCGATCGGATAGATCGACGTCCGTATTTTTAATATTAACGGCGTTGGCGCCGATTAAATCAAGCGAGAAAAAAATCGATTCAAATTCGGGATGCTGATTATGGGCTTGGACGAGAAAATCAAGCTGCTGCTGCCGTTCGGCTTCCACATTGGAGCCCTGCTCGGCAATGACCTGCATAATCGCTTGCTTTTCAACTAAATTGGCATCAATTTCTTTAGCTAGAAGGCTTGAGTAGAGCTCCATTTGTTTTTCGGCTTGGGTTTGGACTTCTCTGGAGGTTGGAACGTAGAAGGTGTAGGAGAGCACAGAGACACAAACGACGATAATAAGCAGGGTGGACAATACAATTCTGCCTGCTGTCTGACGAATCGAACCAAGAATGAGCAAATTACGAATAAAACGCGAGTTCTTTAATGGCATTACTATTCTCCTTTTGATAAAATGTGTGTACTTCTAATATCGGTTGCAGCTTGCAAACTTATTACTATTATTTTCATTTTATTTTGAAAATTTTTCATTTTTAATGAATCGGGAATGAAATCGCTTGCAAAATAGTTGGCGATAGTCAATTAAAATATTATTTTTTACGTAGGAATTATTATTTAATAAAATTTAGTTGAAATGCAGCTAAAGTGGAGGCCAAGGATGCAATTTGTATTTGATTTGGATGGAACCATTTGTTTTAAAGGAAAACCGATATCGGAACGTTTGCTTTGCGCGTTGGAGGGTTTAATCGAGGCAGGACATGAGGTTGTGTTTGCTTCAGCCCGCCCCATAAGGGACATGCTTCCCGTGGTGGACCAGAGATTTCATCAACTTTTATTCATTGGCGGCAATGGCTCGCTAATTTCTCAAGCGGGAAAGCGGCTGCCTGGAGAAGCATTTACCGCTGAACAAATAAGTAAAATATTGGAATTAATTACAGCATATCAGGGTACATACTTAATCGATAGCGAGTGGGATTATGCTTATACAGGAGCAAGCGACCATCCTATTTTGAACAACGTAGATCCTTTAAAGCTGGCTAAAAAGGTGCCCGTCGAGTCGCTTAACACAATCGTAAAAATCCTCATCCTGTCTTCGGTGAATATGGAGCGCTTGTTTGCAGAATTAGCCGCACTTGAACTAGTGGTCCACCAGTATAGCCGGGAAAATGTGCTTGATCTGAGCCCGCAAAACATCCATAAATGGAGCGCCCTGCAAAAAGCGGGACTGCAAGCGAAACAGTTCATCGCCTTTGGCAACGATGCCAATGACATCAGCATGTTTCAGGCGGCGCTTTATTCGGTAAGAATCGGCGATCATGCGGAGCTGGGACCATATGCGACGGCAAGCATCGCAGTGGAAGGGGATTACGAAGGCGCGATTATTGAAAAAATAGAGCAGCTGTCCAAGGCGTACGCCTTGTGACAAGGAGAAGTTCCCGTTCAAAAGCAGAAGCAAAAGCAAAGGCAGCCCTAATTGCGGGCTGCCTTTATTAGATGGATTCGTTTTATTTCCAATACTTCTCGATAATCGCTTCGCGGCCGGAATAAATACGCGATTCCTTATAAAATTCCGGGTTTTTGCGATGATAATTTTGATGGTATTCCTCCGCCGGATAGAAGACGGAAGCTTCTTCGATCGCTGTTACGACAGGCTTGTCAAAGCGGCCGCTGCCCGCGAGAGCTTCTCTGGACTGCAAGGCAAGCTCGCGCTGCTCCTCCGTATGATAGAGGATTGCCGCCCGGTATTGGCTTTTCTGGTCATTGCCTTGTCCGACTGCATCGGTTGGATCAATTTGCGGCCAATAAAGCTCCAGCAGTTTTTCATATGGGAAAATGTCATCGTCATACGTTATTTGTACAACCTCCAAATGCCCGGTCTCTCCTGTCAATACTTGCTCATACGTAGGGTTCTCCAGCTCTCCGCCCATATAACCGGACAAAATGCCGTGAATGCCGGGCTGCTCTTCAAACGGACTGACCATGCACCAGAAACAGCCTCCGGCAAACGTTGCTTTTTGTATCATATGATTTCCCCATTTCCTATTGTGGCTAAATATATTTATTTATATCTAATTATATTTAATTTTATTATAAACACTTGCTTCTCACAAGTATAATCAGATTTTAAATCAAGCTTCGCTGCTTTTCCCATAGCGGGCTAAAGCGGCAGCAGACGAACAAAATCAAGTTGATGAGCATTGCCACAAGAAAGACGATGGATGGCGCGGTGAACGCGGAAATCCAGCCAGCCGCCGCGACGGCGAAGGGCATGCCAAGCTTGAACAGCGAGCCGGTAATGCCGCTAATTCTCCCGATCAAATGCTGCGGCGTCGTTTCCTGGCGGAACGTCCAAATGCAGACGACGCTGATCGTTTCGAACCAGCCATTCAGAAATAGCGACACGCCTAGCATAGCAGCAGAATGGGAAAGATACATCATGAAATAAGTGAGGGCTAGACAAAGTGTCGTTAACGTAATTAACGTTCCCACCTTAAGTCTGCGGCGCAGCCAGCTGATGATGAAGCTGCCTAGCAGGCCGCCAATCCCAGCTGCCGACCATACGAGCCCCAGCTCGAAATTGCTCAGCAGCAATGCGTCCTTGGCATAAAAAATAACCGTTGTATCGACCATGCCGGAGGCGCAATTGAGGAAAATGACCGTTAACGAAATCAGCCACAATAAGCGGTTGCGGCGCAGCTCGCGCCAGCCCTCCAGCAGCTCCTTCCAAAAGCTTGATTGCCGCTGCGCCCGCGGCTGCTCATTCGATTGCAGAAATAATAGCAAAATGAATGCAAAGCCGAACGCCACCGCCGTCACGAACAAGCCGTCATGAAGCCGCGGCAGCATGAGCATAAGCCCTGTCAATACGGGCCCAATAATGCCGATCAGCGTCGTAACGAAATTGAGCGATACGTTGGCCGAGGTGAGCAGCTCGGTAGGAATCGCCTGCTTGACGATCGCTACCCGCGCATTGGAGAAGGCATAACCGAAGGTCATCAGCAGAAATCCGCCTATGTAGAGGACATACAGCGAAGGGGCGCCATAGGCAAGTGTGGCGTACAGGCCGAGCAGAACGAGCATTTGCAGCAAAATCGAAGCGAGCGACCAGTTCTTTTTATGCACCCGATCTACTAATACGCCAATGAACACGGCCAGCAATAAATTCGGCAAAAACTCGATGCCCTTCATCGTCGACATGGCGACAGCCGACTGCGTCAAATCATATAAGATGAGCGGCAGCGCCAGTTCATAGATTTTATTGCCGAAGGCTATGATGCCGCTAGTAAAGAAAAGAATAAGAAAGTTCCGATGGCCCCATATTGTCATGTGTGACTGCTGCCGTGATAGGGAAAGACGATTCGTTTTTATGAACATGCGGGGCTGCTCCTCTTGACCGTATTTATGGATCAAAGTATACTTTCGAAAAAGACGAAGGAAAAGCGAAAGGTGAGGATTTTGTTTTTCGCCTTTTAGCGTTTGCCTATTGGAAAAGGAGTCTAAATGGACGTACACGACTATTACGGCCAGTTAAGAAAGCATTATATAGACATGCCGAAGCGGCAGCGATTTGCTGTATCGATGGAGGAGCTGAGCGAGCTGCTTGCCTGCACACGCCGCAACACTCAAATGCTTCTACACAAAATGACGGAGCTTGGGCTTGTGGAATGGACGCCAGGGCGCGGACGGGGAAATTTATCGCAGCTGGCATTTCTGAAATCCTATAGAGAGCTGGCGTTCGCCAAAGCGCAGGAGCTGGTTGAAAAGGAGAAAATCAATGAGGCATGGAAGCTCATGGAGCCCTTTGAGGATCAAGCGATAAAAGCCGAGTTCATGGCATGGCTGACCCGGCAGTTTGGCTTGCAGCAGGATACGGAGGAGAAGGATGTGCTGCGCTTCCCGTTCTATCGTCCTGTCTTAAGGCTGGACCCTGCCTATGTGTTCCGGCGTACGGAGTCGCATTGGGTTGAACAGATTTTTAATACGCTGGTCAAGTTTTCGCGGGGGACGTTTCAACCGCAGCTGGCCCACTATTGGGAAAGCAACGAGGAGCACACGCAGTGGTCTTTTTTTCTGCGCAAGGGCGTGCGTTTCCATCATGGAAAGCGGCTGACCGCGCGTGATGTTGCTTTTACCTTTCAGCGGCTGATGGCAAGCTCTCCTTCGGAGTGGCTGACCTCAATGATTGAAGCCATCACAATAACCGGAACGTACAGCCTTGCCATCACGCTGAAGGAGCCGAATGCTTTGTTTATGCACAGCTTGTGCACGGAGCGCTTCAGCATTGTGCCGGAGCATACGGGCGAGCTGGGAGGGGCGGACGGTTTTGCCAAAATGCCGATCGGGACAGGGCCCTTCCGCATGCTCCGAAATGATGAATCGATGCTCATTGTGGAGGCGAATGAGCTGTATTTCGAAGGCTGCCCCCATCTGGATCGCATTGAAATGTGGGTATGGCCAAACTATGAGTCGAGCGAAGGGTGGTCTGTTCCAGATCAGCAGTCGCAGCTGGCCTATTTTGAAGCACAGCTAAAGCAGCAGGCGGATGGGAAGAAGGAGCAGTTGGAGCAAGTGGAGCAGCTGGAGCAGGGCAGCACCTATTTGGCCTTTAATCTAGCTAGACAAGGAGTGCTGCAGTCGCTGAAGCTGCGCCAAGCGATTCATTACGGCTTGAACCGCCAGCAGATGATTACCGATCTGGGCGGCATTCGCGAGCAGGCGTCAACGGGCTTCTTGGAAGAGGGGATAGCTGCTGACGATGGCTCCAGCTATGATTTCTCCTATGCGGTGCAGCTGGTAAGCGAATCGGGTTACGCAGGCGAAACGCTCAAACTGTACACGTATGAGATGCCCAGCAATGAGCAAAGTGCGGAATGGACCCGAAAGGCATGCGAGAAGCTGGGTATTCGAATCGAAATTGGGGTGTTCCCAATTGAGGAGCTGGTGGCATGCGCTGAGCATCGGAAGGAAGCCGATATTATTTTAGGCGGAGAGGTGCTGGGGGAGCAGCCGGATATGACGCTAATCGAGCTGTATAAATCGGATACGAGCTTCGTGGCTAGCGGTCTTTGCCTTGAAGACCGCGCTTTTGTCGATGAGCATATTTCATTATGTTTGCGGGAGCAGCAGCAGGAGGCCCGATTGGACATTTTAATGCGTATTCAAGAGCGGCTCAAGCAGCAGTTCAGCCTGTTGTTTCTGCATCATAGCCGGCAGCTGGTTGGGCATCACCAGTCTTTGCAGGGCATTGCCTTGAATGCCTGGGGCAACATCAATTATAAGGATGTCTGGGTTCGGAGAACGACATGACAGGTGCAAGGGGCATGCGGTAGTGCAAATGCTCCTGCAGTTAGGTCGAATATTTGGAATGGGCGAGCGTATTATTAAGACAGCTATTAGGGCTGCTTTCCTGGACGCGCCATATTTGCATCATGGGGATTCATATTAACGATCTTAACGAGCTGTTCCTGCATATATTCAGGCGGATGCTTAAAGCCGGTTTCAATCCAGTGCCATACGAGGCCAAGCACAGAACTCATGCTATAGGTGGCTAGCAGCTCCGGATCAATATCATCCGTAGGATTCAAAAGCTCCGCCATCGAAATTTGCTTAAGGACATGAAGCATTTTTTCCTTCATATTGGGCAGCACATCATTTTTCATTAGAATCGTGTAGACGCCCGAATGCTCGTAAATATGTCTGAAAATCGTGACGGCATGGGCAGGAAGCTCGCTAACGTTAAAGACCTCGACATGCTCGTAGGGTGCCCGAAACGATTGCAGCAGCTTATCGAGCAGCTCATTCGTAATCTCATCCAGCAGCGCTTCTTTGCTATCATAATTGGCATAAAAGGTTCCCCGGTTGTAGCCAGCGCATTCTACAATCTCCGTAATGGAGATCGCTTGGAATGGCTTATTCGCCATTAGAGTGAGCAGCGCTTCCCGCATGGCACGTCTGCTGCGCAAAGTTCGGCGGTCGGTTTTTGGATTGTTTTCAGACATTATGCTCCACCTTCTTGACATGTTTATATACAAAAAACCGCATTGTGTCTGTTACCGGGCAAATGTGGTTTTTTTGCTGATTGTCTCTAAACCTTACGTTTTATTATACTCGAAGTAACAGATGTTCTGTAATGAGCATGTGTTTATTGTATCCTTGATTTCAAATGGAGGAATGAACCGTGAGACTAACAGGAAAAGTAGCTGTCGTAACTGGCGCAGCTTCAGGCATGGGGAAAGCGATAGCCGAGCTGTTCGCAGCAGAGGGGGCTAAAGTCGTCGTTTCCGATCTTCGCGCAGATGCTGCTCAAACGGTTGTTTCCGCTATTGAAGCAAGCGGCGGACAGGCGATTGCAATCGCTGCCAATGTAGCGAAGGAAGAGGATGTTCAGCAATTAATCGATACGACTGTAGCGACTTACGGCACAGTGGATATTTTAGTTAATAATGCGGGAATTATGGACAACTTTGTTCCAGCAGGGGACTTAACGGATGAGCTATGGGAGCGGGTATTCGCTATTAATACAACGGGACCGATGCGTACGATCCGGAAAGTGCTTCCTCTTTTTACCGAGAAAAAGAGCGGGGTTATCGTCAACGTCGCTTCTGCTGGAGGTTTGCAAGGCTCTAGAGCGGGCGCAGCTTACACAGCTTCCAAGCATGCAGTCGTGGGCCTCACGAAAAATATTGGTTTCCAATATGCCGACCTCGGCATTCGCTGCAATGCGATTGCACCTGGCGGTGTGAAAACGAACATTGCGGCGTCGATGACTGAGCCTAACGCTTTCGGAGCTTCGCGTGCGATGGCAGGCATGGGCCTCAACCCGCGTACGGGCGAGCCGGAGGAAATTGCGAAGGTTGCTCTGTTCCTGGCCTCCGATGATGCAAGCTTCGTCAACGGCACGGTTGTAACCGCAGATGCGGGCTGGCTGGCTTACTAACACTTTACAATTACAAGCAGAAGCAGGAATCCCCTCTGGTTAACCCGTTTCCCATACAAATCGTGGGGAAGGGGGATAAACCAGAGGGGATTTTTATGCTGCAAACATAATGGTTAATTGTAGTCGTGCCCCATTATATACGGCAGCCAATTAACCATTATAAAATCGACTTTTGAAGTTTCTTCATTGAAGCTGAAGGAGATGCTGTAGGTCTTCTTTTCGTTTTTAATTTGTGTGAGATTGAATAAGGGGTCCAACTGCCTATAACTGCCATCTTCCGCTTCTTCATAAAAATAATAGGCGCTACCCGTTTTTAAATAGCCGGCTGTTCCGTATTGCTGTAGAACATCCGTTATCGTGCTTTTCTCCAATACAATGCCTTTATAAGTTGAGAAGAGCTTGCTCGCTTCTAAATGGTCTTCATCGCTAGCTATATCCCATGAGTCCACTTGGCCTGCTTTATTATAATGAACCGTGAAAGTGGAATATTGGTTGCGTTTAATCATACCGGCTTGATATGATTCACCGAAGCGGGAGTCAATGGCCTGTTTACTTTCCCAAAGCTTTACTCCCATAGCTGGATTATTTCCAATTATATCAAAGTCTTCTCTTGTAACAGGTTGTGTACTGAATAAAGGTAATGGTTTGGGAGCAGTTGCAAGATTCGGCAGCTTGCCGATATCAGAAAGTGCTTTTGGCCGTTTTTTAATGTCAAGCATACCTGCAACGGTCAACTGTCTAATCCATTGGATGGCTTCTGCGCGTGTTAAATTAGCATCGGATTTAAAGGTCGATAATGTAGCATCGGGGCTGCTTCCCATGCCATTTCCGAGTAAATAAATAATATTATCGTTGCCTTCGTAGTGAACTCCTCTGGCCGCTGCTATAATGGCTGCTGTTTGACCTTGAGTTATAGGCACTGACCTCAGGGCTGGTTTGGTGTAACCTTGTATGGGATGGTTCCAGCTTTTCGCAAGCTGATATACTGTGCTTATCCGATTATTTATTTTTCCATCGGTGTCTCTTTTGTCTAACTGGACATCAAATGCTCGATACAAAACGACTAAAAACTCTGCCTCGCTTATAAGCCTGTCCGGCTGAAAACTTCCGTCTGAATAGCCTCCTATTATATTTTCTTGGCTCGCCCATTGAAATAACGTATCTGCCCAATGACCTGTTGGCTCATACGATTCAGCATAAGCCGTCATTCCTCCAGTCATAGTCGAAACCAGCAAAAGACAAATAAACGTACGCCGAATGATAGACATTTTCCCCAGCCCTTCACTTTTATTAAAATATTGCTGCTATAAACCGTGTTTAAAAATATCCATGTTTATTTAATCGGTTGAAATATAGCTTAATGTAAGAGATAGCCTTTAGTTAGCCAAAACCTCGCATTTATAATAGGAATTTATACACAATCGGGAAGTTATCTCTTTGTTAATCGGAAGTAGCAATGCCTGTGAAATCTTGTTACGATTGCTCTATAAGTAAAGAGCGGGAGGTACGCACAATGCCGAAAACGCAGGATGCAAAGGGAATAAAGGAAACATACACGATTAAAGAGGCAGCTGGATTAGGAGGATTATCAGAGGATACGATCCGTTATTATGAGAAAATCGGCGTTTTGCCGCAGGCGGAGCGTAAAAACAACACCCATCGTTTTTACCGGATGAAGGATATTGAAACGATGAAGATGCTGGTCTGCCTGAAGAAAACGGGCATGTCGCTTGACGAGATAAGACCGTTTATAGGTGTGTCCTTCATCAACAAACCGTCGGATTACCCCGAGCTTGTGCAATTAATGCTGAACCATAAGCAGCAAATTCAGCAGCAAATAGCGGATTTGCAGCAGGTGCTGGACTTCATTGATGACAAGCTGAAAATCACCTCTTTTGAGCAAGGGGGCTGCCCTCAGTAGCTACAACAACTAGGACAACGACAACCCCTTGTTTACAAATCAAAAGGAAGAAGATGAGCAAGGGGATTTAATTTTGGACAGCGCGGGAAGGGCACCTTATATTTTTGAAGGACTGAGGAGCAGCTATTTTAGCATTTTATGCGATTTCAGCGTGTGAGCGGACAGGAAATCCGTTATTGTTCCGATAATCGCGTCAAAATGAGTATGAGGCGCCCATTAGTTGCTCCTGAGTCCGCGAGTACCGCCGAAAACCTTAATCTGGTTAATATAGCGTCGTCTGTGTCCGCCAAATTTCCGCTGCCGACCATGCCCGGTTATTAAGCCGCTTCATATCCTCTCCGCATACATATCCGAATGAGTAAGCCTACAGCTTTGATGCATCTAAACCTTTCTGCGTTTATCTAAGCCTATCTAAGTCTATCGGCATTTATATGTGGCTATAGATGTCTATCTAAACCTATCTAAGCCTGTCTAAACATGTCTAAACCTGCCTATCCCCAAACGTCTACTCCGTCACAAGAATACGTGGCATTGCTTATTCGATTACTTTCGACGATGCCCATGAGCCAAGCACCCCCCCCGAAAAATGCTAAGGCAAGAGACCACAAGCACGCCGCCTGTCGAATAGGTTTTGCATAGGTTTCTAGCTCGAATAATCGCTTGCTTGGTTATGCGTATTTCTCCCAAAAGTTTGTCTTAACCCCATTCTAAATAAGCAATATTTAAAAAGGCTTATCAAGTTATTAATACATCCTTACAGTTCTCTAAGTCGAAGATATGCTGAAATCGACATCATCACAGTAGAATAATATAAACGAAAAGGCCTAGCGTCCATGGGCAATGCAACCTAAACATCAGAGTTTAAGTGTTTGTTAAGTGCTTGCTGTTACAATGTTCGACAAATCCCATCATAACTGATGAATCAAGGAGGAGGACAGTTTCAGATGCTATCGAAAGGAACAAAAAGGGTGAAGGAATTGACCAGATGCGTTGCTGCGGTAATCGTCTTTGTATTATTGGCCGCATTAGCGCTACCGTCCCAAGAGGCGAATGCCGCGGTTGGTCCCCTGTACCTCAACTCACCGCAAGATATCAAATTCTACACTTACAACGGCATAACGGAGATGTACATCGCCGACACGGGTAATAACCGGGTCATTCGGGCGGATCAGGACGGGCTGGCGAATTTGATTGTTCCCGTTAATAATCCGACGGCAGTCGCTGTCGACCAAGGCGGCAATATTTACGTTGCCGAATCGGGCTTGACCGCGGGCCTGCATGCGTTTAACCGGGACGGAGGACTGCTTTCGCTAGTGAAGCATAACGGGCAGGCGATGGACAATCCCATCGATTTAATCACCCAGATGATGGTCCCCGTCGTCCAAAACTATCCGAAGCTTATGAACATCAAAAGTCTTATCGTTAGACAGAAAATTAACCCGAACAACCAGCAAGTGTACACAGATGCCAATTTCTATTATGAAAGCTACGGAACAATCAGTTATTTTCCTGCGACATATGGCATGGTTAATACAAAAGCTAGTCTTCGACTGGATCTGAGCGGCTCGAGCCGCGGCAGCTCCGGTCAAGGAGAGCCGGGCTTCGCGCTTCACTTTGACGGTAAACTCTGGGATTCTGGCGGCCACTACGTCGACTTGGATTCTGTCTTTAACACGTTTCCAGGGGATGGCTACTCGACGGGGGAAATCGCGGTCGATTTCATCGGAGAGATGTTTTACGTGGTTATGAACAAGACGAAAATCTATCGTACTTCCTATAACGGCGCTTCCTACTCAAATCGCCCAACACTTCAGCCCTGGCTCAACCTGACCGACGATTACAGCATTAGCGAGCCGCATGCCCTTGCCATCGGTCCCGACAATAAGCTGTATGTGACGGATGCGCCGCAAAATCGCATTGTCGTTCTTAATTTGGATGATACCGGCACCTTTAATCGGGTGCTTAGCTTGACCTCCGAGCTGAACGATCCTCCGATCGCCGGCTCTTTCATTAAACGAGGCAAGAAAGGCCATGCGATTGCCTTGAACGGCTCGGATTTCCTGAACTATTATTCCGATCCGAACGGACATGCGATGAAGGGAATTCGCGTCGTTACGCTGCCGGCTCACGGCACGCTCAGCCTCGCAGGAGTTCCTGTTCAGGCCGAACAAGCGATTGCTGAGGCCTCGTTGAACGGCTTGATATTCACGCCCGATGCAGCTTGGGGAGGTACGACCTTCTTCGAATGGCTGGCTCTGGATTCCGGCGGGACGTATTCCGAAACGGCCGGCAAGGTGGAGCTTATCATAGGGCTGAAGGGAGATGCCAACGGGGACGGAGCCGTAACGCCTGCGGACGCGCTGCTCATCACCAAATATCTAAAAGGGAAAATTACGCTGACGGCAGATCAGCTCGAAGCACTCGACATGGATGAAGACGGCGAAGTGACCGAAGCGGATGCTACCTTGATTATGAATATCTATATGGGCAATGCAACCTAAGAAACCTTGAGGTGAATACATTGAACTACTCTTATGCTAACCGATCTGGATTGCGCGGCAGGTTCAGCGCTTTCCTTGCTTTGTTGCTGGTGTTGGCGCTGCTGGTGCCGGCGCTCCCGATAGCATCCGCTGCCCCGTCGGGTACGCCATCCGTGCGTGTCGGCACGGTGGCAGGAGCGCCGGGTGATTATATCGATGTGCCGGTTTTCTTCGACTCAAATAGCTCCGATCTGTATGTCTACCGGTCGGACATTGCGATTAATTACGATCCGAACGTGCTCGAACCGGTGGCAGGAGAGGAAGCAGCTATTAGCGGGCTGGTCAAAGCAATCGACTCCAACGCGTTTTTGCTCGTAGACAATGCAACAACTGGAAGTCTGAAGCTTAAGTTGACGCTTACCGGTTTTATCGAAGACTCCAGCGAGCTGTTCACGCTGCGGTTTAAAATCAAGGAAGGCGCGCCAGCAGGCGACTCTGGCCTGACGCTCGTTCAGGGTCAGCTTTACGAGGACATCGCTCCGGTATCCGCCGATCTCGTAAGCGGGAAGGTGACCGTGTCTCTATCTGGAAATGTGTCTATTGAAATCGGCTCGGCGTCGATCATGGAAGGAGAAGCAGGCATCGTCTCCGTGCCGGTGAAGGCGATGACGCTTGATAAGGCGGTAGCCTCCTACGGCATTCGAATTAAGTTCGATCCAGACGTTTTAAGCTTTGATGGAATTGTGGAACAAGGCTTGATGTCGAACTATAACAATACCGACGGCTGGTTGATTGTTTCTTGGCTGGATCTGACGGGCGGAGATAGCCCGATTCCAGCTTCTCAGGATGCTCAGAACCTGTTCACGATCAAGTTCGCAGTTGAAGATGACGCGCCGATCGGCGATCACGCCCTGACTATCGAGTCGCCGACTGACGTGCGGGAGCTGACGTTTACAGACGTGCATGCCGTGGAGATGAACAAGACTGTTGCAAACGGCAAAGTTTCCGTTGTGGTTCCCCCCGCAGCGCCGGCATCGGTCACCGCGACTCCGGGTGATGGCAAGATCGGGCTGGCCTGGCCGGCCGTTCCGATGGCGGAAACGTATAAAGTATACCTTTACGAGGGAGTGGCTGGGCCAGAAAACGTCACTGACTGGGTGGAAATTGCTGGTGGGGTCAGCACCAATGCGTATACTGCAGAGGGACTGACTAACGGTACATCCTACGTATTTGCAGTCAAGTCGGTCAACCTTGCCGGGGCATCCGGTCTGAGCCCGGCTTCGGAGGCTGTTGCTCCTGTGCCAGCTCCTGGAGCGCCGAAGGATTTTAATGCCACGCCAGGCAATGGGACGGCACTCATCTCCTTCGCGAAGCCGGTCGGTACGGTCGGCGAGCCGATATTGAAGTACCGCGTCGAAGTGCTGCTAGACAGCGACATCGTTTCGGTGAAGGAAGTGCCTGAAAGCGGCGAGAGTTTGTACAGCGCGAGCTTTGATAGCTTGTCTAACGGAAAAACGTACACGATTCGCATCTACGCGGTGAACGTTGCCGGAGATTCTGCGCCGCTGGTCGGCACGGTTCGTCCGGTGGCGAAGCCGATGGCTCCATCTATCCTGTCGGTTGTGCCGGGCAATGGACAAGTACAGGTTACCTTGGGCGCGCCGGCCAATGTGAACGAGGCGCCGGTAGACCGTTTTATTGTGACGTCTAATCCAGGCGACATCTCTGTCACAGTTGGTGGGGACCAATTATCGGCCGTTATCACCGGGCTCACAAACGGCACGTCCTATACCTTCAAGGCCGTGGCCCAAAATGCTGCGGGGATCTCCGATCCGTCCGCAGCATCACAAGCTGTCATACCGACGGCGCCGATAACGGGCAGCGGTGGCGGCGGAGCTTCGACGTCGACACAGCAAATTAAACTCGAAGTCAGCGATGGCAGCGGCAAGGGTGGCGTCGTAGCCAGCACGACCATCGCAAGAACGACCCTTGCGGACGGCCGCAAGAAAGACGAAGTGACACTGACGTCGGCACAAGCGGAGCAGGCGGTTAAGCAATTGAAGGAAGCCGGCTCGTCTACAGCCAGAATCGTCATTCCCGATGAGAAGGACGAGGTAGCCGATTTGAATGTCAAGCTGCCGGCAGAGGCTGCGAAGCAGTTTGCTGCGCAAGGCGTTGATTTGCAAATCTGGACCAACAATGGTGGCATTCTCATCCCAAGCCGCTCCTTGCAAGGCTTGCAGGAGGAAGTGTATTTCCATATCGTACCGATCAAGGCAGCCGCCGAACGCAAGCAGGTGGAAGAGCGCCTCAAAGGCGAACCAACGCTTCTTCGACTAGCGACGGCGGACGGCTTGCAGTTGATTGGTCGGCCAATGAAGATCGAGACGAATATGAGCAGTCGCGAGGTGACTCTTGAGCTTCCGGTAGGCGAGGATTTGCCGAGAGCGGAGCTGGAGAAGCTGGGCGTTTTCATCGAGCACAGCGACGGTACGAAGGAATGGGTGAAGGGCGAACAAGTCGGCTATAACGGAACGGACAAACCGGGCATCCGGTTTACGATTACTAAGTTCAGCACCTTCTCCATCGTGAAGTTGAATGTGGATAGCCTGTCTCATACGGCTTACATTCAAGGATACAGCGATGGTACGTTCCGTCCGAATCAAGCGGTTCGGCGGGTGGAAATGGCGGCGCTGCTATCCAGAGCGATGCCGGAGACTGCTACAGGAGTAGCGGATGCGGCTTACTCCGATCTGCCGTCCGCTGCATGGGCGAAGCAGGCGATCTCACAAGCGACGGCGCAGGGCTACATGCAGGGCTCTGGCGGTCGATTCATGCCGGACAAGCTGATTACCCGCGCGGAAATGGCAGTGATCGTCGATCGCTTGCTGAAGAGTGAAATGTCAGAGGGCGATGCTCCCTCGTCATTCAAGGATACTGACAGCCATTGGGCGGCCGGAGCAATCAGGCGAGTAAGCGCAGCTGGCATCATGTCCGGCTCTGGAGGCGGTCTGTTCCGTCCGAACGACTCGCTGACGCGTGCAGAAGCGGTCGTCATTCTGAACCGCGTGCTGGAGCGCGGTCCGCTAACGGGCGAGAGAGCTGCTTGGAAGGACGTTCCGGAAAGTCATTGGGCGTTCGGACACATTCAGGAGGCGTCCACGGATCACCGCTTCACCCGGAACTCGGGTGGCGGAGAGCAGTCTCTAGGCAATTAATAGAGCAACCGGCTTAATATTTATGAAGCTAATGTTTTTAGAATGCTTTTAAAAAAGAACAAAATAAAACAAGACAAGACGCAATTGTTTAGCGTCTTGTCTTGTTTTATTTTAAGTACATAAAAAGCAAAAGCGATAGGTTTATTGTCAACAGTACATTAGACAGCTTTTTTAAGGGCTGTAAGGCGATATTGAGCAGGTGTCAGGTATCCCAGCGTTCCGTGAATTCAACGTACGTCGTTGTTTTGGCATTGTAGAGCCAACGTTTTGAAGGACTGAGGAGCCGCAATTTTAGCATTTTATGCGATCTCAGCCTGTGAGCGGACAGGAAATCCGTTATTGTCCCCATAATCGCGTGAAAATGAGTATGAGGGGCTCATTAGCGGCTCCTGAGTCCGCGAGTACCGCGAAAAACCCTAATCTGGCTAAAATAGCGTCGTCTGTGTCCGTCAAATTTCCGCTGCCGACTTAGCCCGGTTATTAAGCCACTTCATATCGTCTCCGCATACATATCCGAACGAGCAAGCCTCCAGTTTTGATGCATCTATGCTTATTTAAACCTATCTAAACCTATCTAAACCTAACGTCTACTCCGTCACGAGAATACGCGGCGTAGCTTGTTTAATCACTTTCGATGAGGCCCATGAGCCAAGCACCGCCGAGAAAATGCTCAGGCACGAGACGACGGGCACGTCACATAATCCAGGCCGCTTAGCAAGTACAGCAGCGTCGACTTGCCGGAACCGAAGTTGCCCATAATGACAGTGAATTCGCCCTCATAAATGTCTAAATCCACGGTTGGCATGATATTGCTCGCCGCCTGTCGAATAGGTTTTACATAGGTTTCTAGCTCAAATAATCGCTTGCTTGGTCATTTATATCTCTCCCAAAGGCTTGTCTTAACCCTATTATAATTACGCACTAAATAAAGGCTTATCGAGTTATTAATAATTCATTACAGTGAAGTGCTCTTCACAAGGAGGGGGATTCTATGCAGGAGCTAACAGCAGCAGAGTTTAATATGGTTAATCCAATGCTTGAAAAGTTAGGAAATAAAGCGGTCTATGCTTTATCGGTAATCCAGCAGCTTCAACCAGGAAAGGTGTTAGTAAACAATAAGAAAAATCCTACAGCCGCATTCATAACGAGTGTTGGTGGATTCTATTGTTTATTGGGAGCTGCAAACGATGTTCTATTTAATGAGGGGGTTATACGGTTCCTAAACGATAGAGACAGCCATTCTATTCGCTTTTATGCTCTAGCTTTATTTTCAACGGATTGGGAACTGCTGCTAGATGGAGAAAAACTAATAAATGCGGCCAAGATTAAAAGGGCTTATTTCCAATTTAACAAGGAAAAATTTCTTCAAACTTATTGCGATTATCCGTTTGTGCTCAATGCTGAATTCAACGATGAAGGATTAAATCTAGAAATAGCTAACCAATATCGAGAGGACTTTTATCCGTATTATAAAATAGTTTGGGATTCGGCCCAACAATTTATCGATAATGGTGTCGGTCATTTTGTGACAAAAGACGATAAGATTGTCAGTGTTTGTTCCTCTCCCTATGTTGGAGGCGGTTACGCTGAAATCGACATCATGACAGTAGAAAAATATAAACGAAAAGGGCTCGCTGCGTGGGCTGGTGTCCATTTTATTAAGGAGTGTCTTAATAAAGGACTGACACCAAACTGGTGCTGTCATTCCGATAACTCGGAGTCCTTAAGTGTCGCCCAAAAGCTTTGTTTTGAGCAAATAGACGAGCATCCTATGTATTGGTACAACGGTTAACCATTATGCGATTAGCAGAGGGGAATAGTGAAATAAAAAACGGTGCCACTGCCGTTATTGCTTCTGAATTCAATGGAGCCGCCATAAGCTGCTCCTTGTTCGCATCCAACTGGGCCTCTATACGAATCGTATCGCCTGGGGAGGATGCTTTAAGCGCATTCGCCACGAAGTGAGCAAGCATTTGCTCAATACGCGCGTGGTCGATAGCGATCAGTACGGTCTCATGCAGCTGCAATCGCCAAATAGCTTGCGCCGCAGCTGCGCCAATGGAGACTGGCTCTGCCAGCCGTTACTCCCGAATGGTCACACGGGTATTAATCGGAACCAAATGGGCGAGAGCGACAACGTCGTCATTGTACATGCGGATGCAGCCATGCGATACCATGCGTCCGATAGAGGAAGGATCATTGTTGCCATGAATGCCGTAATGCGGCTTGGACAATCCCATCCAGAAAGCGCCGAATGGCCCGCCGGGATTAGGTTGTTTATTAATAATCGTAAATTCGCCGAGCGGCGATTGCGTCAGCATTTTGCCGATGCCAACAGGATAGGCGTTTACAACCATATTGCCATCGAGCAAATACAGCCTGCGGTCAGATAGATCAACGATAATGCGGTATGAAGGCATGAAAGGTTTCCCTCCTTTGCTTCTATCCTATGTAAGAGGGGGAGGGAGGGCATTAGGCATTGTCCTATAGGCATGAAATCGCGGTGATTCGGATGTATTCTTCCTATAGCAATGAGGGCTGCCATATAGTTGGCAGCCCTCATTTTTAAGAAAAGCGTGTATTGCGTCAGCGGCTAATGCCCCGATGCCTCATGATCGTTGGACAGCTTCAGCACATCAAACAGCTTGAACAGCAGGCTTAGCAAAATCGCTACGACTGTCGCAAGCGCCATGCCGGAGATGGAGAAATCGCCGAGCTTAATGGTGACGCCGCTGAGTCCGGTTACCATAACAACCGTCGTCAGAAACAGATTAGTCGGCTTGCTGTAATCGACCTTTGATTCCACGAGCATCCGGAAGCCGGATGCGGCGATAACGCCGAACAGAAGCAGGGAAACACCGCCCATAACAGGAGTCGGAATGCCCGAAATGAGCGCCGAGAATTTTCCTGAAAAAGAGAGCACAATGGCGATGACAGCAGCGCCGCCAATGACAAAGGTCGAATAAACCTTCGTGATCGCGAGTACGCCGATATTTTCGCCGTAGGTCGTATTAGGCGTGGAGCCGACGAAGCCGGAGATCATCGTTGAAATGCCGTTGCCCAGCATGGAGCGGCTGAGTCCTGGGTCCTTCGACAAATCCTTTTCGACGATATTGCTCGTTACGACCAGATGGCCGATATGCTCGGCTATGACGACGAGCGCAGCGGGAGCGATGGCAAGAATGGCTGCCCACTGGAAGACTGGCATCGTAAACTGAGGAGACTGCAGCCAGCCGCTTTCACTAACGCCGGAAAAGTCAGTCATGCCCATAAATTGTGCAAGGACATAGCCGGACACGATTCCAATAAGAATCGGAATAATCTTCATAAACCCGCGGAACAGCACCGAGCCAAACACGGTTATAGCCAGCGTAATGGTAGACAATGCGACCGTTGAACCGTCCATCGTCCAGTTTGCCGGGTCTTTATAGTTGTCTGGCATAATCCAGCCAGCCATTTTCGCAGCGACCGGAATGAGCTCCAGCCCGATAATCGCTACAATCGCGCCCATCGCCGCAGGAGGGAAAACGACGTTAATCCAGCCCGTTCCCGCATAATGAATAATCAAGGCGACAAGTGTGAAAATAACGCCTGCGGCAATAAAACCGCCCAACGCTGCGGCATAATTGCCCGGCTCACCAGCTGCATGTTGGCCGATTACCGCTCCGGCAGGAGTGATAAAGGCAAAGCTGGAGCCAAGATAAGCGGGGATTTTGCCTTTGCAAATCCATAAATAAAGCAAGGTGCCGATTCCGTTCATAAGCAGGCACACAGCCGGATCGACGCCGAGCAAATTCGGCACAAGCACGGTGGAGCCGAACATGGCGAATAGATGCTGCAAGCTCAGCATCAGGCTCTGCCCTAGCGGAGGGCGATCCATAATTCCAATTGCATTACGGTTTTTCATAAACCATTGATCCTCCCGAGTGTTCTATGTCTATAATCCTTGTCGATTCTACCTAGTTCGGCGAAGGTTGGCAAGCTTTTTTTCAAAATAGAGAGAAAGTATGATCTTTCCGCCCTACCTCTCTATTTCTCGGAATGAAACGCGCCGCGCCGCCAAAGGACGGCCACAGCCGTTTCACCTTGAAATATAGGGAAGGAGCTGATCTTTCCATCCTTCCTCTCTATTTCTCGGAATGAAACGCGCCGTGCCGCCAAAGTATGGCCACAGCCGTTTCACCTTGAAATATAGGGAAGGAGCTGATCTTTTCATCCTTCCTCTCTATTTCTCGGAATGAAACGCGCGGTGCCGCCAAAGGACGGCCACAGCCGTTTCACCTTGAAATATAGGGAAGGAGCTGATCTTTCCATCCTTCCTCTCTATTTCTCGGAATGAAACGCGCCGCGCCGCCAAAGGGCGGCCACAGCCGTTTCACCTTGGACGGAGCAAAAAAAAGAGACTGGAGCCGTCCTCAGAGCGGACTCCAGCCTGATGCCGTTAGCTATACGAGCCTTGCACCGTGTTGGTTTTCAAGGCAGTGCAAGCCATCCTTGCCGTGTTATCGTTATTTACGACGTGTGATACCCAATATACTGGTACGTCCCTTTAGGATAATAGGACCACTGGCTGGTATCGTACAAGCTCTTGCCGATTTGACCTGACTTGCGGACCATTGTACCGCCGCTTGGGAACAGGCTGCTGGTTAAAGCTCCGTTTGAGCTGATATCGCCAACTACATCAACGACCACGCCGTTTTTCTTAAGGGCTAGGCCACTAACCGTAATGTTCCATTCCGGAGAAAACTTATCTTCATAATTGAAATAATATGCCGAGGTTATATCCATATAATCGTAAAATGCAGTGTCTATAATAATGGTAAGTCCGTTTTGAGTGAGCATAGGAAGAGCGATCTCATGCTCGTAATATTGCCCATTTGTAGTTTGACGTCCGTAAACAAACAAGCTATAGCCTGTAAGGTCGCTGCTGTTGCTATAAATTTCGACGGCTGACCGGTTTCCATTCTCAAGTAGAAACTCGGCAATGTAAACAGGCGAGGTTGTAAAGCTCGGAGCGTCGGCAGCGGTTGTAAACGTCCACTGCGTCTTCGAGCTCATTCCCGTCGATGCAAGACCATTGCTGTCTTTAAAGCTTCCGGCAGCAAACTTTACATAATAGGCGGTCGCGCCTGAGAGCCCGGCAACTTGGACATTTGCCGTATTGGCGCTGAACGTCACCTTGGATGGGTCATTGAGAGCGATGCTAGCGGCAACGGTATCGTCTGATGCTTTATACACGGTAAGCGTTTGGCCTGCTGCGGCTGTAACGGGCCGATTAAACGTAAGCGAAAGCGTCAAATTTTTATTCGTATTTATCGCTTGGTTGGCAGGAGACAGGCTGGTAATTTCCAGTTCATCCGTTGCTGCAATAAGCATGTCAGCAGTCTTAAGCGTGCGTCCGCTAGTCAAAGCGCTTGCCTTGGCTGTAATGCTGAAGTTTGTAATATCCGTATCAAAGTCGGTGCCATCGTAATCTACCGATAGCCAAATTTCATTGGGGGATAAAGGCAACACATCGAGTATGGTCATGCCTTGTGGAGCATGGTTCAACTCAAAGTCGCCCGTGCCTGCCGCCGAATTGAACGTATCCTCCTCTAATGCAACAGCGAAAATAGCCCCGCCGGAAGCTCGCAGTTGATCCTCCGTCAAATCCTCAAGATCAACAGCAGTTAATTTCCGCGTATCTGCGGTCATGAACGTCCAAGCTGCATCATCGCTGATGCCTGCAAAGGCATTGCCATGCACATCTGTAAATGCGCCTTCCTCAACCTCTACGTAATAAGCAGTTATGCTCGTGAATTGAAAAAGTTGTGAAGAGGGATGGAGAATCGCTTTACCGCCTTGAATTGTAACCTGATCTGGTTCAGATACGATGTAGGTTTGCACGATCGTATCGTCTGTGGCCCGCCGAATCGTAATTTTTTTGCCTGTGACCGGAACGATATCCTCGTTAAAGGATAGTGAAGGCTCGGCTAACAAAGCATAATTCGCCTCCTGATTTGCAGGAGAGGTCTCCACGAGCAGAGGAGCGGCGACATCGGCAGTTGCAAAGCTCCAAGCTGAAGAACTGCTGATGCCTTCAAAGGCATTGCCCGCCTGATCGATGAATGCGCCAGCGTCAATCGTGACGGAATAGCTTGTCTCGCTGTCTAGATCGGCATGCTTAATCGATATATTTTTGCCATCTATGATGATATGACTAGCATCGTCTGCATCGTAGGCCAAAACATCAAGCGGATTCGCCGTATTTGTAATATAGATTTTTTTACCGGAAACAGCTGTAACGGGTTTATTCATTGTCAGCTCCAAATCGGCAGCTACGCTAATGTCAACCGCGGAATGAGCCGGAACCCGGTTCTGTATATAGGGTGCGGACGTATCTGGCACTACCGTGCTGGTGGCCAGCAAGTGGGATAGCCCATCGGTTATGCCTGCCGCCGCAACTGGTGTAGCTTCTACAAATAAGTAGAAGCCGACGTCTTCTGACGCTATGGGATAGGCTGGCGAAGTTGCGCCGGCAATGGCCGTGCGGTCCGAGCCATCTGCCTGCGTGCCGCGATACCATTGGAAGCGGGAAGCGGCTTCGGCGTCATTTTCAGCATCAAAATAATCGTATTGCACCGTCATCATTTCGCCTGCTTTCAGCAAGCCAGCGAGCGAAGCGCCGTGCAGCACAGGAGCATCGTTGATAGAGCTGAGCGTGATGATGTAATTGGAGCTGGTTGCCGAGGAGCCTTTGCCCGCATAGCTGCTTAGCAGCTTGGTTGCGTCCGCAGCGGTGACAACGCCGTCACGGTTAATATCGAGCAGATTAATCTCTTCCGGCGTCAGTACAACGCCGCTGTTCACGACCTTCATAATGTACAGGGCGTCCGCAGCAGTGACAACACCGTCGCCAGTCGTATCCCCGATGCGGGTTACGGTCAACTGGAACTGCTCCGTCAGTTTTTCAAGCGTTGGGGTTTGCGCTTCAAGCGTAATCGTAGTTGTCCCCGCCGATATAATCTCTAATTCTGTATAAAGCTGATAAGCATTTGCCGTAGCAACGGCGGAATCGCTGGACGAGGCTGTCAGCTGGGAAAGGCCCGCAACACCGGAGAACAGCACACTTGCATCCAAGGAAATACGGGAGCTGTGATGCTCGATAGCCGCACCAAATGGGGCGGTAGAATCCGAGGAAGGCTTAATCCAGGGAATATCTTTGTTGACGATCGGGGTGAAAAAGTTGGAGGTTGCCGGAGTGGCATTCGCTCCATTTGGCAGCGGCAGAGCGGTCCCCAGCATGGTCGCGCACAAAATAATCGCAGGTCCTTTGCTGCGGGAGAAATGAGTCATTTTACGCCAATAATTATTCATTCGTCCAGTTCTCCTTATAAGAGGATTGATAAGATATTGTCTTTATTGTAAAACAAGCGGTTGAACGGATTCTGAATCTTTTTGTCGAATATAGCCGAAGTAAAAGGCTGCAAAATTCTAGCGATAGAATTTTGCAGCCGGCTTGAAATCATGCAGATCAAGCTTAACCGTTAATTAGACCAGCTTTGACAAGCAGGCGTTTCACGATAGCAGCAGTCTCTGCCCGTGTTACATTGGAATCCGGGTTCAGAGCGCCATCGGCGCCTTGGACAATGCCGTTTTTCAAAGCGCTGGCAACAGCGGCTTTCGCATATTCGGACACAGATGCGCTGTCCTCGTAAACGGCCAGCAGGCTGTTAATTTCAGCGGCATCGCTGACTTGTGCTAATGAAGTGAGCGCAAGGGCACGGTTCAAAATAATCATCGCTTCTTCGCGAGTAATCAAGCCGTTTGGACGGAAGGTGCCGTCCGAATAGCCGCTGATCAGCTTGCTCGAAACCGCGAGCTTCACTTCATTTTCGTACCAGCTGCCTGCCTTCACATCGGAGAAGGAAACCGCTGTGCTGCCGGAAGCGGCATGGATGCCGAGTGCGCGCAGCAAGGTTGCCGTGAACTCAGCGCGAGTAATGGAAGCGTTCGGTGCAAATTCAGTTCCCGATACGCCCTTCATGATCAGGCGGGAGCCGAGATCGTTGACGTCATTTTTGCTCCAGTGATTTTCAACATCCTTGAACGAAGCCGGGGTATAAACGACTGCATAGCTGCTGTTCGTCAAGCTGTTGATGCTCGCCCAATACGTGCTGCCTGTAACGGAAATATGTGTAGGAACATGGTGCAAGGTGCCATCAGAACCAAGTACGACGCCCGTTGTAATCGCTGTGCCGTCAGAGCCGGCAGGAAGAGCGATTGCACGTTCTACATAATGATTAAACTGGTTAACGACAATGCTTTTGCCGTTGTAATGCGCGATGACTTCAAAGTCTACTGGCGTGCCAACAACGCTCAGCCCTTGCTTGGAGGCTTGGGATTTTACTGCGTTTGCCGCTGAGCTATCCGCTGTTGTAATCGAAATCGTGATTTTAATATCCGACAGGGCAACCGAAGCGCCGACCTGTGCGGAAATGCTGTCAATGTTGATATCGCTAGCAGGCAGCGTATAAGTAGCCGTAGGCGTTTGAACTTTAACGGAAGCACCGCGACCTTCCAATTCTTTCACCAGTTGGCCGTTCAGCTCGCCAGTTACGATAGCGGCAGTTGTATCTTGAACGGGAAGCACCAGCTCTTTAATGCCGGAGGTGCTAATTTGTTTGATTACTTTATCGTTGTCTACTTCAAGCAGCACTGATTTGCGTCCATTTTGTACAGAAGACTTCGATGTCGCAAATTGTGGCTGCTCCTTGCCGTCGATGTAGACGATGACCGGTGTCGATGTTGTTGTCGGCGCCGGTGTGCTTGTAGCAGGTGTCGGTGTTGTCGAACCGCCGCCAGAGCCAGAGCCTGGGTCTGGATTGTTCGGAGAGTCCTTGTAAACGACAATTTCTCCGCCTGCCAGTGTAGACGGCACCTTATAAGAGGAACTGCGGTAAATGGCCCAATTTTCATCTTTGGACGTATCAACAGTCAAATTATAAGTTCCTGTCGTTTCGCTGCTAAGCGCTTTAATTTCAATAGTAAACAGCTGCTGCGGGTCATGAATACGCGAGTTTCCGCCAGTGGAATCGATCCAGATCGCCCGGACCCAGCCAGCCGTATTATTGAAGTTGGACTGGAAATAGCCCGTATCAGAGGGGCTGCCGTCTTCTGGAGCAACTTCACCATAGGTAGGCGTGATGCTGACGATGCTGAAAATAGCAGGATCGAAATCGATTTGCATGTTATAAGCACCAACGCCATCGCCAGCACTCGTCAGCATGACAGGCACGCTTCCTGATTGTCCAACTGCAACTCGGGTATTCGTAATCGTAACCTGCGCAGGGGCGCTAGATTCAGCGTGTGCGGCAGCTGGAAGAAGAACGGCTGGCAACACGAGCAGGCAGCTCAGTATGAGCAGCAGAAGGCGTCTTGCAGGAGCTTGCTTCAATAATGTTTGCATAATAACCTCCATGATAGTAAGGGTAGATGTGTGGAGCCTGGGTATTTTGACCTTTGATAGTCTTGACACTGTTAACCTACAAATTGGGTTGTGAACATCCATTCAGAAAGTGAGACGCCTGCAAAATCATTTCCGTCCATATCTTCAAAGGCGCCATCATCAATGATAATGCTGAATTGTGTATCGGATGGCAGGAACATGGTTAAACCGACAATGGTAACCGTATTTCCGCTAATGAGAACGTGCGCTGGATAATCGGATGGAAAGCTCAGCACTTCAGTGTTAGTTGAGGTATCAATAAATCTGATCTCTTTACCAACAACAGCGGAAATGTCTCTATTAAATGTAAAAACAATATTGTCATTTTGATTAACATTGACGCTTCCGTTTACAGGGGTGCGGCTTACAATGAAAGGAGCAGCGCTTGCTACGGCAGCATTTGACTTCAAGAGGACAGCCTGGCCCGTCAGCAGATCACCAGATGCGGCAACCGGCGTAACCTCAGCGAACACATAATGATTGACATCGTCTTGCTGAAGGCTGTAAGTAGTCGCCGTTTCACCGAGGATTTCCACCCGGTCAGAGCCGTCAGCTTGATTACCGCGGAACCATTTCGTGCGGGTATTGCCCTCGGCATCATTTTCGGCGTCAAAATAGCTGTAATGCGCAGTAACGGTCTGGCCAGACACCCATGAGTCAACACTTAAGGAAGTGTTGTACACAGCAGGAGCATCGTCAATGGAGCTTAACGTGACAATATATTTTTCAGTTGAGTCCAGGGAGGTTTTGCCGGTATAGAGATTCATCAGCGCCGTGACATCTGCCATGGAGACGCTGCCGTCGCGGTCGATATCGTACAGATTGGCGTCGCCCGGGGTCAGGACGGTATTCCGCTCTATCCCTCTAGCGATCAGAAGCGCATCTGCTGCTGTAACCATGCCGTCCTTGTTCGTATCCGCAAAGCGGTCTACCGTCACTTGGAAATGCTCCGTCAGCTTTTCATTTCCGGCTGTAACGCCTTCAATTCTGATTTGAGTTGTACCAGCAGCTAAAATTTCAACGTCTATGTAAGGCAGCTGCACATTAACCGATGCGACATTTGTATCGCTGGACCAAGCGGTTAACGTAGTGATGTTGGCTGCCTGAGGGAATAGCTTCGTCGTATCCAGCATAATGGAGGAGTCATACGTAATAATCTGCGATCCCGTGCTAGGGACAGGACTGTAATTAGAAGTAGGCTTGACCCATTGTATATCGTTGTTTACAACAGGCAGGAAGTAGTTCGATGGTCCAGATGCTGCATGCGCCAGAGTTGACAATGACAAGCTTGTTCCTAGTACAGCGGTGCACAACAATAGCGAGGGACCTTTGCTGCGTGAAAAACCAGCCATTTTACGCAAAGAATGCTTCATTTGTCTTAAGTCTCCTTTGTTCCGAGAATCTTGTCTAATTCAAGCAGCTGAGTTTGAAAAGCTGTAAGATTCCAAGCTCAGAATCTTACAGCTATATAACAAGCTTGCTAGCGGCTTAGCCGTTAATCAGGCCAGCCTTGACGAGCAGGCGCTTCACAATAGCAGCCGTTTCGGCACGGGTTACGTTGGAATCCGGGTTCAGAGAACCGTCAGCTCCCTGCACAATGCCGTTTTTCAAAGCGCTGGCAACAGCGGCTTTCGCATATCCCGACACCGAGGAGCTGTCCCCGTAAGCATCCAGCAGGCTGTCGATTTCAGCAGCATCGCTGACGGTTGGCAAAGTTGTAAGCGCAAGAGCGCGGTTCAAAATAATCATCGCTTCTTCACGGGTAATCAAGCCGTTTGGACGGAAGGTGCCGTCCGAATAGCCGCTGATCAGCTTGTTTGATACAGCAAGCTTCACTTCATTTTCATACCAGCTGCCTGCCTTTACATCAGAGAAGGAAACCGAAGTGCTGACGGAAGCCTTATGAATGCCAAGTGCGCGCAGCAGGGTTGCTGTAAACTCAGCGCGTGTAATGGAAGCATTCGGTGCGAACTCCGTGCTCGATACGCCCTTCATGATCAGGCGGGAGCCGAGATCGTTGACGTCATTTTTGCTCCAGTGATTTTCAACATCCTTGAACGAAGCAGGCGCATACACGATCGCATAGCTGCTGTTCGTCAAGCTGTTGATGTTTGCAAAATACGTGCTGCCCGTTACGGATATATAGGTTGGCACATGACGCAGCGTGCCATCTTCGCCAAGCACGACGCCCGTTGTCATCTTCGAGCCGTCTGCGCCGGCAGGCAGAGTGATTGAGCGTTCTACATAATGATTAAATTGGCCGATGCTGATGTTTTGTCCATTGTACTGCGCAATGACTTCAAAGTTTACCGGAGCGCCAACGACGCTTACGCCTTGTTTGGATGCTTGGCTTTGTACAGTATTGATGGTTGCATTGTCTGCTGCAGTAATAGAAATGATGATTTTAATATCGGACAGCTTCACCGTTGTACCGACTTGTGCGGAAATCGCATCAATGTTGATGTCGCTCGCAGGCAAGGTGTAGCTAGCTGCAGGCGTCTCGATTTTAACAGTTGCGCCGCGTTTCTCCAGTTCCTTCACCAGTTGGCCGTTCAATCCTCCGTTGACGACAGCGACTGTGCTGTCTTGAATCGGAAGCACGAGCTCTTTAATGCCTGTTGTGTCGATTTGCTTAAGAACCTTTTCATTGTCTACGTCCAGCTGTACCGTTTTGCGGCCGTTCTGCACAGAGGTTTGAGCCGTTGCATATTGCTGCTCCTTGCCGTCGATGTATACAATAACCGGAGTTGTTGTAGTTGTCGGAGCTGGTGTGTTTGTAGCAGGAGTCGTAGTGGAACCTCCGCCTGACGAGCCTGAACCTGAACCAGATCCTGAGTTTGCCTTAGAAATGACGATTTCTCCGCCATCAACGGTAGAAGGCGTTGTATACGATGGGCTGCGGTAGAACGCCCATTTCTCAGCGTTCGTCGTATCTACAGTCAGGTGATACGTTCCTGTCGTTTCGCTGCTGAGCGATTTAACCTCAATAGCGAATAGCTGGATAGGATCGTTAATGCGCGAGTTTCCGCCCGTAGAGTCTATCCAGATGGCGCGTGCCCAGCCTGCCGTATTGTCAAAGTTGGACTGAAAATAGCCTGTAGCTGATGGAGCGCCGTTTTCTGGCGCCACTTCACCATGTGTAGGCGTAATGCTGACGATGCTTAGCACGGAAGGATCGAAGTCGATTTGCATATTGTAAGCGCCGACGCCGTCCCCTGGATCTGTGAGCATGACGGGCACGGTTGCTGATTGTCCAGCTGTCACATTGGTATTCGTAATCGTAACCTTCGCAGGGGCATCTGATGCAGCATGTGCGGCAGAAGGGACAAAAAAAGCTGGCAAAATGAGCAGGCAGCTCAGCATGAGCAGCAGAAAGCGTTTAGCAGGAGCTTGTCTCAATAATGGTTGCATAATAACCTCCATGAAAGTAAGAATAGATGGATGAAGCTTGATTATTTGTTAAGTTCGCAAGCTGTTGGAGTATTAGCTCGGGTAGTCGGTAGTAAATTCCCATTCTCCTTGATCGAAGCCTGCATAATAATTACCGTTTGCATCTTTAAAGGAACCATGATCAATTAAAAGAACAAAGTGCGTACCGTATGACAGTTTTCCAGCCAGGTGTTTAATAGTAACGGTTTTTCCAACAACCTCAATATTGTAATCATCATCGGCAAGATAGTCTAATACAATGCTGTCTATTCCAGAATGATAAAAACGAATGTGCTTACCAGGAACAGCCGTAACCTCTCTATCGAAAGTGAAGACAATATCAGCATTTCTATCGACATTTACACTGTAATTTTCGGGTGTAAGGCTAACAATGGTAGGAGTAGCACTCAATACGATAGAATCGGGCTTCAATAGGACCGTTTCGCCCGTCAGCAGATCGCCGGATTCGGCAACTGGCGTCACTTCTGCGAACACATAATAATTTAGATCGGTTTGCTGAAGAGTATAGCTGTTCGACGTTGCGCCTATGATTTCCGTACGGTCCGAGCCATCTGCTTGCAGGCCGCGGAACCATTTAAAGCGGCTATTGCCTTCGAAGTCATTTTCAGGATCAAAATAACTGTATTGCGTAGTCACCGTTTGGCCTGGTGCCCATGCATCAGCGCTTAAATAGCCGTTATATATAGCTGGAGCATCGTCAATGGCGCTTAAGGTGACGATATATTTTTTAGATGAGTCTAGAACGGTTTTGCCAGTGTAGAGGTCCATTAAGGCGGAAGCGTCCGCTGCCGTTACGGATCTGTCGCGGTCGATATCATATAAATTGAAGTCTCCGTCAGTAAGGGGAGAATTTCTGCTTAGCTCCCGAACGATGTGAAAGGCATCCGCTGACGTAATCATGCCGTCTTTATTCGTATCGGCGAAGAGGTCTACCGTCACGCGAAAGTGTTCGGTCAGCTTTTCATTTTCAGAGGTAACGCCTTCAACCCTGATTTCAGTCGTTCCCGGGCCGAATATTTCCATCTCAAGGTTGGGTGAATAAGCGTTCGCAGACGCGACGCTCGTATCGCTGGAAGCAGCAGTTAACATCGTTATGACGGTTGATGGAGGGAAGAGCTTCAGTGAATCCAATGAGAAGTAGCTGCCATAAACGTCAATGGTTGAGCCCATTCCCGCATTCGCATTGGAATCATTTTTAACCCAGTGCAAATCATTGTTTACTACAGGAAGAAAGTAGTTAGAAGGTTCTGAAATTGCATATGCCGGAGCAGATAGTGACAAAGTGGTCCCCAATACTGCAGCACAAACAAAAAGCGATGGGCCCTTTTTCAGGGATAATGCGGTCAATTTGCGCCAATAATCGTTCATTTGTCCGAGTCTCCTTGTTGCGAATAGTAGGATGCTTAGCTTCATTTTACTTTTTAGGGCTGAACCGATTCTGAACGGATGTGTCTAATTGGAAAGAATGAAGTAGAAAAACGTCGAATAATGTTGAAATGAAAAAAGAAAAACACAAAAAAACCGTCAATATCTGCAAGCAGAATTTAACGGTTCAAATGATTATTTCTTCATTAAATGTCCATGCTCAGCAGCACTGGACAATGATCGCTTCCCATAATAGCGGAATCAATGGCCGCATCCTTCAGCAGCGGAGCTAGTCGCTCTGAAATCAGAAAATAGTCAATCCGCCAGCCGACATTCCGCTCGCGAACCTTGGGCATGTAGGACCACCATGTGTAGGCATCGGTGCGGTCTGGGTAGAGGTGGCGAAAGCTGTCGATAAAACCGGCCGCCAGCAGCTCGGACATTTTGCCGCGTTCTTCCGGAGTAAAGCCGGAATTGCCGTGGTTGGCTTTGGCGTTTTTGAGATCGATTTCCTGATGGGCGACGTTGAGATCGCCGCAGACAATGACGGGCTTCACCGCATCAAGCTGCTGCAAATACATGCGGAAGCGATCTTCCCATTCCAGTCGATAGTCCAGCCGCAGCAAATCGCGCTTGGCATTAGGCGTATATACATTAACTAAATAGAAGCCTTCAAATTCCAGCGTCAAAATGCGGCCTTCCGGCTCTTCGTTTTCTTCAATGCCATAGCGGACGGAAAGCGGCGGTTTTTTCGTAAACACAGCCGTGCCGGAATAGCCCTTCTTCACGGCATAGTTCCAGTAGTCCGAATACGCCTCGCCAAGCTCCAGCGAAATTTGCCCCTCTTGCAGCTTCGTCTCCTGCAGGCAGAAAATATCCGCGTCCATCTCGGCAAAATAATTATTAAACCCTTTATTCACACAGGCTCTCAGCCCGTTAACATTCCATGAGACCAGCTTCAATGCGGAACCTCTCCTCTGTTGGCAATTATATAAGTATAGCTAAAAGCAGTGCTTCAACTAAGCGGGCAGCAGGATGAAAACTTTGCCGTCGGCATTCAAAATCTGGCTTCCATTGCTAAGCGTGGCATAGGGAAGCTCCCAGTGCGAATGCCCGCAAAATACGAGCGTCTCTGGTAATTGTTCAAGCGCAGCGCGAATGGCGCTGCTCCCCTCAAGTCCAAGTGCCGGCTCATCCGGTCCCTGGTGCAAAAGCAAAGCGTGGGGCTGCTTCATAATAAGCCTGCGAAGCCACTTCACATAATCGTGCTGGGACATGCGATTAGGCTTGTCCGCTCGTCCGATAATGCCGCCAAGACCAGCAAGGCGGAGTCCTAAAATTTCGGTCAAGGCTGGCAGGTCCATGTGATGCATGCAATCGCTAGCGGCGAGCATATTCATATGCGCAGACTCCATTATATCATGGTTGCCGGGTACACCTGCGACCCAGCCGAATGTATCACCGAAAGCGAGCCAGACGGGAAGGGGGTTGCCGCTGCTGCCCCTTTTGCCAGCATCTCCATATAAATCGCCGCACAACAGAGCAATCATACGCCGTGGAGAAAGATGGGGAAATTCAATCGCCATTAATAGCGCTAAATATTCGGGCAGCAGCTCGCCAAGCTGCACCTCGCATCCATCATCGCTGGCAACGCCCTGCAAATCGGAAGTGACAATCAGGGCATCTATATGCTCTGGCAGACCAGACACAAAGCCTTGATAGACCGGCAGCAGGGCAGTATAGACTCCGCCGCCAGCCGCCGCTGTTTGATAGGGAAAGCTTTCAATAGGTTCGGGAAGTATTCGCTCGATTTTCATAGTCGGTGAGGCTGCCCCCTTCTGCAACTAAAAATGACTCATGCCGTTTCATTGGAATTTAGGGTCAATATACCATGATTGCGAGTAGCGGGCAACTTAGGAGATTTGATCATTTTTACTAGGGTGCGTTATGATAGGGGAGGTAAATACAAGCGAAAAAGGAGACGGTATGGACAATTTCGTATTATGGTTGAAGTATTTGATTCTCGGTATTATTCAGGGCTTTACAGAGCCGATCCCTGTATCATCAAGCGGACATTTAATTATCGCCCAGCAGCTGCTCGGGGTTGAACAGCGAGGGCTGGCATTTGAAATTTTAACGAACACGGCATCGCTGATTGCGATTGGCTACATTTTCCGCCAGGACATTAATCGGCTAGTTGTTAACACTATCAAGTATATGAGAACACGGGACAAAGCTTATAAAAGCGACTTCCTGTTCGCTATGTATGTCGTCATTGGAACCGTGCCGGCCGTCATTATCGGGCTGCTGTTCAAGGATCAAATCGAATCCTATTTCTCCTCCGTGCGTACGGTGGCGATATCGCTGCTCATAACCGGTGTGGCGCTCTGGCTCATCCGCAATTTGCGAGGGCGCAAGCGGGATGGCGACCTGAAGGTCAAGGACGCTTTAATTGTAGGCTTAGCGCAGGCGGTCGCGCTCATTCCCGGCATTAGCCGCTCCGGCTCAACCGTCATTACATCCATTGCGGTCGGCATGAAGCAGGAGACGGCGCTGCGGTTCTCATTTATGCTGTACATACCGATTAGCTTGGGCGGCTTGGTGCTAGGCATCTCGGATATCGCGAATGATCCTAACCGTACTACGCTGATGATTCCTTATCTCATTGCCTTTATCGCGACCTTAATTGTGACCTATTTCTCAATGCGCTGGTTCATGAACATTATGGCGCGCGGCAATTTAAAATATTTCTCCTATTATTGCTTTGTCGCAGGCATCCTGCTGCTCATTTTCCTCTAGAACGACTGCTGGAGGAGAAGGCGCATAAGTCCGGACAAAAAGGTTTGAGAGGCTGGTATCCGAATAGGGATGCCAGCTTTTTTTTGTAAATATAAGCATGGCGGGGGTTTATGCAGGCCTTCGAATAAAAAAAGAGAAAAGCGAGGCGCGATTTTGTTGCTTTCAACAGAATTTACAACTTTTTCCTGTTTAGGCTGAGTAGAAAATCGTAATTTCTTTATGAAAAACGCACAATATCTAAATTCAGGAAGAAATATAATTAAAAAATATATTGAATTAATTATATAATTAAATGACAGGTGTGAATATTTATTTAAGGATTTAAATAAATGTTATCCCCTCTTATATGTTAATACTTGACTAACATTATCTCTTAAATCGAACTAGATGTTAAAAAAAGAGAGAAAGATCAATAAAAAGTATTGTAACTCTTTTCTTAATGATATAAAATGTGACATAGATTGAGTCTCATGATGTCACATTCGAACAGCTAGATTCGCCTGATAATGCCGAGCTAAGCCTATCATTATTTTCAGAATTATCAATTTAATTAACGCTCGAAATTATAATTCGTTAGGGTGATTAAATGTGAGTGAGGAATTGCTGAGAATGGAGCATTTAACGACGTCCTTTCGGATCGCTGATCGCTATTATGCAGCAGTGGATGACGTTACGTTATCGGTCAGAAAAAATGAAATTTTAGCGATTGTTGGCGAATCCGGCTCGGGGAAAAGCGCATTGGCCTTTTCGATTATGGGACTCCATACGCGAGCGAAAATCGAAGGGCATATTTATTATAAGGGGCAGGATTTGGCTCATCTGCCTCCAAGCAAATTAAACAAGCTGCGTGGCAAGGAGATGGGCATGATTTTTCAGGACCCGCTGTCTGCTCTCAATCCGCTCATGATTGTTGGCAGCCAGATTGAGGAGGCTTTGCTGCTCCATAACGACAAGCTGACGGCGGAGCAGCGCAAGGCGAAGGTGCTGGAATTGCTCGATAAGGTAGGCATCCCCCGCCCTGAGCATACGTATCAGCAATATCCGCATGAGCTGTCCGGCGGAATGAGGCAGCGCGTCGTCATTGCGATTGCGATTGCCAATGAGCCGGAGCTGCTCATTGCCGATGAGCCGACGACGGCGCTTGATGTGACGATCCAGCTGCAAATTTTGGAGCTGATCCGCAAGTTGAAGAGTGATATTGGCGCGGGCATTATCCTCATCACCCATGATCTTGGCGTTGTGGCGGAAATGGCGGATCGGGTAGCCGTTATGTATGCAGGACAGATTGTGGAAATCGCTGATATTTATACGCTCATCTCAAATGCGCAGCATCCATATACGAAGTCGCTGCTCAGCTCGATTCCGGCGGTCAGCGCCGAGAAGTCCCGGCTGCATGTCATTCAAGGCATTGTGCCCTCCTTGCAGAAGCTGCCCCGCGAGGGCTGCCGCTTCCGCTCCCGCATTCCATGGATGGAGGAGGCGGCACATGAGGCGGAGCCTGCGATGCACGAAGTAAGTCCCGGTCATTTCGTCCGCTGCACCTGCTATCGGACTTTTTATTTTCCTAAAGTGGACGGGAAGGGGGCTGACTATGGCGCTTCTTGATATTAAAGATTTAAAGGTGCATTTTCCGATTCGCGGCGGCTTGTTCGGCAGAACGGTTGGCGAGGTCAAAGCGGTAGACGGCGTAAGCTTGTCCATTGAGCAGGGAAGCACCTACGGACTCGTTGGCGAGTCCGGCTCGGGCAAGACGACGACGGGGCGGGCGGTTATCGGCCTGAATGCGATTACGTCCGGCAGCGTCATATTCGAAGGCAAGGATTTGAACGAAGGCGGCAAGCGGGGCTTGCTGAATGCCCGCCGCGATATTCAAATGATTTTTCAAGATCCCTATTCCTCGCTTAATCCAAAGAAGCGCGTCATCGACATTGTGGCGGAGCCGCTGCGCAACTTCGAGCGGCTGTCTGAGCAGGAGGAGAAACGGCGCGTGCGCGAGCTGCTGGAGCAAGTAGGCTTAAGCGCAGAGACGATCTATAAATATCCGCATGAGTTTTCCGGCGGCCAGCGGCAGCGGATCGGCATCGCCAGGGCGATTGCCTTAAAGCCGAAGCTGATCATTGCCGATGAGCCCGTATCGGCGCTGGACGTATCCGTACAGGCGCAGGTGCTTAATTTTATGCAGGACATCCAGAAGGAATTAAACCTCACGTACTTGTTTATCAGCCATGACCTTGGCATTATCCGGCATATGTGCGATCACATCGGCATTATGTACAAGGGAAGACATGTTGAGCAAGGCACAACCTCAGATATTTTTCATAACCCTCAGCATATTTACACCAAGAGGCTTCTTGCAGCCATTCCAGATATCGACCCTACACAAAGAGAGAAACAGCGACAGTTTAGAGCAGAGGTAAAAGCCGAATATGATCAAGCCTACAGAGACTATTTCGACGAAGAGGGCCTGGCCTATTCATTAAGGCCGATCTCAAGCACGCATCTAGTAGCTCTGCCTGGGAAAGGTGGATAGCGATGTGGAAAACGATTGTTCGCCGTATATTCATTATGATTCCGCAGTTATTTTTACTCAGCATTCTCGTCTTTTTGCTCGCTAAAGCGATGCCCGGCGATGCGCTCACAGGCCTTGTTGATCCAAGCCTTGATCCTGCGGCGCTGGAAGCGCAGCGAGAGCGGCTTGGTCTGAACGATCCGTGGCATGTGCAGTACTGGAACTGGATGGTCCATGCGCTCCAGGGCGACTTTGGACAATCGTTCCGCTTCAAAATGCCCGTGTCCGAGCTCATTAGCCAGCGCATTTTCAATACGATCTGGCTGTCGGCCGCGACGCTGATTTTGACTTATTTAATTGCGATTCCGCTCGGTATCACGAGCGGCCGCTACAACGATACTTGGGCGGACCGCCTAATTACGGGCTATACGTATTTGGGCTTTGCTGCGCCGCTGTTTATTTTTGGCTTGGTTATGCTGTGGCTGTTCGGCTTCCACTTTGACTGGTTCCCGACAGGCGGCAGCGTTAAGCCGGGGGTAGAGCCCGGCACGACTGCTTATGTATTTAGCAAAATCTATCATTTGCTGCTCCCGGCTCTATCGATGGCGCTGATTACGACCGTAACGACGGTGCAACTGCTGCGCAGCGAAATTATTGATACGAAGCAGCGCGATTTTATTTTGACCGCAAGGGCTAAGGGGGCCTCGGAGTCCCGAGTCTATAACCGCCATATTTTGCGCAACTCGCTGCTGCCGATTGCCGCCTTTTTCGGCTATGAGATTACGGGCTTGATCGGCGGCACTGTATTTATCGAGAGCATCTTCAGCTATCCCGGCATGGGCCAGCTGTTTCTCAGCTCCATCTCCTTGCGGGATTTCAGCGTCGTGACGGCGCTGGTGCTGCTGTATGGGCTCGCATCAATTTTGGGAGCGTTAATATCGGATTTGATTTTGAGCATCGTCGATCCCCGGATTCGGATCAAATAAGCGCGTTGGGAGGCTTAAACTATGAGCAAGCTTGCAACCGCCGAGGCGGACCGAAGCCCCTCCGGCTGGAAAATCATCTGGCGGGAAATTGTCCGCGACAAGGTGGCGTTTGCTTCCTTTCTTTTTCTAGGACTCATTATCGTCTTTGTGTACGGTATTTCGCTTGTGCTGGATCAGAAGCAGATCGTGACCGTCGATTTGTTCTCGCTGTACAAGCCGCCTTCCGCCGATTTTTGGCTGGGGACGGATTATGGCGGGCGCGACGTGTTCGGGCAGCTGATTATCGGCACGCGCAACTCCTTGTCCATCGGCATTATTGTGACGCTGATGACGGGGATTATCGGCATTCTGATCGGGCTGCTGTCGGGTTATTTTGGCGGCAGCGTAGACAATGTATTTATGCGCTTCGTCGATTTCTTTATGATTTTGCCGACGCTCATGATCGTTATTGCGTTCGTGACCGCCGTGCCCAAATACAGCATTGTTTCGTTCTCGCTCATAATGACGGCCTTTCTGTGGATGGGCATTGCCCGGCTGATTCGCTCAAAGGCGCTGCAGGAACGGGAGCTGGATTACATTCAAGCGTCCAGAACGCTCGGTTCCTCCCATTTGAAAATCATGTTTACGCAGCTGCTGCCGAATCTCAGCTCCATCATTATTGTAACGATGACGCTGAATCTGGCAGCGAACATCGGTCTTGAATCCGGCCTTTCCTTTCTTGGCTTTGGCTTTCCTGAAAGTACGCCGAGCCTCGGTACCTTAGTCAGCTATGCGAGAAACCCGCAAACCCTGGAGAGCAGATGGTGGATCTGGTTACCCGCGTCAGTGCTGATTTTGGTATTGATGTTGAGTATAAATAATGTTGGTCAAGCGCTGAAGCGTGCGACGGACGCAAGACAAAGAAAAGGTTAATAAAAGGAGGAGATGGTGTAATGGGAAAGGGTAAGGGGACAAAGTATGTATTCGTTTCGCTGATGCTTGTGCTTGCGCTAATGCTGGGGGCATGTACATCAAATGGCGGAAGTGGGGCAGCCGAGAGCGCAAGTCCTGGAGCGAGCGCCGAACCTGCGGCTAGTGCAAGTGCAGCACCAACTGAAGAGGATGGCCTTTTTTCCATTGAGGATTTTAACAAGGTGAAGATTAATGAAGGAACGGCGCTGAAGGGCGGCTCCGTCACTTACGGCTTGGTGTCCGATACGCCATTTGAAGGTACGCTGAACTACAATTTCTATTCGGGCAACCCGGATGCGATGGTCCTCCAATGGTTTGACGAGGGACTATTAACTTGGGATGCGAACTACGTCTATACGAATGATGGCGCAGCTACCTATGAGGTTGCTGAGGATGGCCGCACGTTTACCTTTACGATTCACGACAATGTGAACTGGCAGGACGGCAAGCCGGTAACAGCTGAAGATTGGCTGTTCGCGCATGAGATAATCGGTCACAAGGACTATGATGGTCCGCGCTACGATTCCAATTTTACGAACATTGAAGGCATGCAGGAATACCATGACGGCAAAGCCAAAACGATTTCCGGCATTAAGGTGCTTGGAGACAAGCAGCTGCAAATTACGTATATTCAGTCTACTCCGTCTCTACTGACGGGCGGCGTTTGGATATATCCGTTGGCGAAGCATATTTTTGGCGATATGGACGTAGCGAAAATTTCCGCTTCCAAGGAAGTGCGCGAGAAGCCGATCGGCTTCGGACCTTTTAAAGTGAAATCAATTGTACCAGGCGAGTCGGTCGTGTTCGAGAAAAATGCCGAATACTGGCGCGGCGAACCTGCTTTGGATGAGGTTGTGCTGAAGGTCATCAACCCGACGACGGTTGTGCAGCAGCTTGAGAGCGGCGGCGTTGATCTCGTCGATTCGTTCCCGGTTGACCAATATCCGGACAATGCGGGCATGTCGAACGTCGAGTTCCTAGGCATGATTGATCGCGCATATACGTATATCGGCTTTAAGCTTGGCACTTGGGATAAAGAAGCAAAAGTCGTTAAGCCGAATGACAAGGCGAAAATGGGCGATGTGAATTTGCGCAAGGCGATGTGGCAGGCAGTGGACAATGATGCAGTCGGCAAAAAGTTCTATCACGGCCTGCGCTGGAATGCGACGACGCTTATTCCGCCGTCCCACCCAGAGTTCCATGACTCCACCAATAAAGGCGTAACCTACGATCCGGAGGCGGCGAAAAAGCTGCTGGACGACGCGGGCTACAAATTAAACGGCGAATTCCGCACGAATCCAGATGGCAGCGAGCTGGTCATCAATTTTATTTCAATGACAGGCGGAGATATTGCTGAGCCGCTGGCCCGTTATTATGTGCAGTCATGGGCGGCAATCGGCCTTAATGTCAATCTGGAAATGGTCGAGTTCAACTCCTTCTATGACCGTGTAGGCAACAATGGGGACGACGATCCTGCGGTTGATGTTTATCAGGCGGCGTGGTCGGTTGGCATCGATGTAGACCCTGCTGGTCTATATGGCAGAGATGCGATTTATAACTTCCCGCGTTTTGAGACGGAGGAGAATAGCAGGCTGCTCGCCGAGGGCGTATCGGAGAAAGCCTTTGATGTAGAGGTGCGCAAAGGCATTTATAAAGAATGGCAGCAGTATATGGTCGATCAGGTTCCGGTATTCCCGACCCTATACCGCTCCGAGCTTGTTCCGGTGAATAAGCGTATTATGAACTATGCAATCGGCGATGGCACCGGCATTTATTTGCATCAGCTGGCTGTCTCGCAAGATAAACCGTTTGTAGCGGCGAAATAGCGTATAATAGAGCTTAGAGTAGCAAACAAGATAATCGGAGGGCCTCAGTTGCCCACCCGTTAGACAAGGGCTGTTCACTAGGGCGGAGGATTCCGCCTTGGGGAGCAGCCCGCTTTGCGGTTGCAGGGGGAGGACGCGGCTGCGCTCTTTTCAAACGGAGGCGGGAATGCTACAATCTCTGAAACTATAGCTTTGAAAATGGGGAAAGGCAGGTAACGAATATGAGCAATCGGCCTTCTAGAAATGACTTTAATCCTTATTATGAAACGTATATTGAAAAAGTGCCGGAAGGCAGCATCAATGATGTGCTGCTTGAGGCGCAGCAGGCGACAAGCGAGCTGCTGGCAAGCATTCCGGAGGAGCGCGGCAGTTTTAAATACGCAGAAGGCAAATGGAGCATGAAGGAAGTCATTGGCCATATTAATGATACCGAGCGCGTGATGAGCTATCGCCTGCTGCGGATTTCACGGGGCGATTCGACGCCGCTGCCTGGTTTTGATCAGGATGTGTTTGTAGCGGGTGCGCGGTTTAATGAGTATACGATCGAGGAGCTTGCTGAAGAGTATCGGGCGATCAGGCAATCGACGCTTAAGCTGCTCGACAAGCTTACCGATGAGGAGCTGTCACGGCGCGGCAGCGCAAGCGATTCCGAGGTAACGGCATTAGCGCTCGCCTACATTATCGCCGGTCACGAGCTGCACCATTTGAACGTATTGAAGGAACGATATTTAATTGACTAGAAATATATGCATTTATAAGTTGTGCACTTATAAATGGGCTTATATTTCATCGCGAAACGGAAGCCTTGCCGCCAAAGGAAGGCTTCAGCCGTTTACACTTGCCTAAATAACAGTCACCAAAGGAGCTCTATGATGAGTGAAGCAAGCTTTAAGGATTATCAATTAAGTGAAGACATTACCCGGGCGCTGGACAGCTTAGGCTACAAGCAGCCGACGATTGTGCAACGCGAAGTCATTCCGATTGCGCTGAGCAAGCGCGATCTTACGGTCAAGTCGCATACCGGCAGCGGCAAGACGGCAGCCTATGGCATTCCCATTTGCGAAATGGTGGATTGGGACGAAAATCGCCCGCAGGCGCTCGTTCTTACACCGACACGCGAGCTTGCTGATCAAGTAACCGAGGACATCACGAATATAGGCCGATACAAAAGAATTAAAGCGACGGCGATTTATGGCAAGCAGCCCTTTGCCCCGCAGCGCATGCAGCTGACGCAAAAAAATCATGTGGTCGTCGGTACGCCTGGGCGCATTATGGACCATATCGAAAAAGACACGATCGATCTGGAGAAGCTGCGCTTCCTCGTCATTGACGAGGCGGACGAAATGCTGAGCATGGGCTTCATCGAGCAGCTGGAAATGATTATTCAGGAGTTGCCGAAGGATCGAGTGACGCTGCTATTCTCCGCTACGCTGCCGAAGGATGTAGAGCGGCTGTGCCATCGCTATATGAATGATCCGGTGGATATTGCGATTAAAGCTGAGGGCGCCGCGAAAGCCGAAATCGATCATTCGTTGTATATCGTGCGGGATAACCGCAAGCTGCAATTGCTGCAGGATGTGACGGTAATGGAAAACCCGGACAGCTGCATCATTTTTTGCCGGACGCAGTTGAATGTCGATGAGGTGCATCATGAACTGACCCAGCTCGGTTATCCGATTGGCAAAATTCATGGCGGCATGGAGCAGGATGATCGAAATCGCGTAATGGGAGAATACCGCAGAGGCGAGTTCCGTTATTTGGTGGCGACTGATGTAGCAGCGCGGGGCATTGATATTGATCGAATTACCCATGTGATTAACTACGATTTTCCGATGGAGAAGGAAAGCTTTGTCCACCGTGCAGGCCGAACTGGACGAGCAGGCAACAAGGGCAAGGCGATCTCGTTCGTGACGCCAAATGAGGATTCTTTTCTCGCTAATGTTGAGGCGTACATCGGGTTTAAAATCCGGCAGGCGGAAGCTCCGCCTGAAGATGTGGTGGACAGCCGCAGGGAAAGCTTTGAGCTGAAGCTGAAAACAAGTCCGGAATTGAAGCAGGACAAGAAGTCACAGCTCAGCGCAGACATCCTCAAGCTTCATTTCAACGGAGGCAAGAAAAATAAGCTCAGAGCGGTTGATTTCGTCGGCACCATTGCGAAAATCGAGGGCATGACGGCCGTAGATATCGGCATCATTACGATTGAGGACAATAAGACGTATGTGGAAATTTTGAATGGCAAAGGCAGCCTCGTGCTGCAAGCGATGAAAAACACGACGGTCAAAGGCAAGCTGCTTAAAGTACAGCCTGCTCGGAAATAACAGGTAAAACCGATGGCGATCAGCAGCAAAGGCAGCGGGAAGGGCGTACTAAGCAAGGCGCTCCTCCCAGCCATTATGCTTCATCGTTATCGGTTTTTTTATTGAGAAAGCAAAAAGCCCCGACTGACAAAGTTGAGCTTTTGACATTTGTATTGGGCTGGTCCATATGATATGGTTGAAGCAGCAAAACGAACAAAGAGGGGATTACAATGGCAAATGAAACGCCGCTAACGAAGGAAGCCATATTGGACGCAGCGGAACAGGTGCTTCGGAGATACGGCCCCGATAAAACGTCGGTTACGGACATCGCGAAGTTTCTTCAGGTCAGCCATGGCACCTTATATCGGCATTTTGCGAACAAGGCTGCGCTTCGAGAGACAGTTACCGAGAGATGGCTGGATAAGAGCGTATCCGAGCCTCTGGAAGGGATTGCATCTGCAACAGGCGGCAGCGCTGCTGTACAATTGCGCTCATGGCTTGAAGCGCTTATGGAGAAGAAGCGGATGTATGCGCTTGAGGATGCAGAGATGTTTGCGATGTATTCAGCGGTAACGCTGGAAGCCGTTGATTTAATTGCGGCGCATGTCGATCACTTGGTCAATCAGATTGCCATCATTGTAGAACGCGGCATGCACAGCGGCGAGTTTAATCAAGGCGATGCGCATGCGACGGCAAGGGCTATTTTTCTGGCGACGACGAAATTTCATCATCCGGCTTTTGTGCGCGAATGGTCGAGCAAGAAAATAGCTCAGGACTTTGATGCGGTATGGAGCTTGCTGCTTGCCGGATTACAATAAATACGCCTTTAGAAACAGATCGGATTATTCCGGCAGCCGTTTCTAACAGGCGTATTTTTTTGCGCTTAAATCGTATAAATGACAAAAAATAATATTTGTTATTTGACATTTGATAGGTGTCAGCATATACTCGAATCAACAACAACGAGGAACGATTCCTCGACAAAGGATGGGACCATAGATGGAGAAAAGTTTAACGGGCAAAGTGGCATTAGTTACGGGCGCATCGAGAGGCATTGGGCAGAAAATCGCTGAGCATTTGGCACGGCATGGAGCCAAGGTAGTTGTCAATTATGCAAGCAGCTCGGCAAAGGCGGACGAGGTAGTCGCTGGAATTAAACGCAATGGCGGGGAAGCGACAGCAATTGGAGCGGATATTAGCAAGGTGGCGGAGATTGAAGAGCTGTTCCGCAAAGCATTGGAAGCCTATGCTCAGATAGACATTTTGGTTAACAATGCAGGCATTATGATTAACAAGCCGCTCGCAAGCATAACGGAAGAGGATTTTGACAAGCAGTTTGAGATTAATGTCAAAGGCACCTTTTTTGCCATTCAGCAGGCAGCGCTGCATATGAAGGAAAACGGGCGCATCATTAATTTCTCAACGTCGGTGGCGGGCCATATGTTCCCGGCTTACAGCACCTACGCAGGAACGAAAGGCGCGGTGGAGCAGTTTACCCGCCAGCTTGCGAAGGAGCTTGGTCCGAAGGGCATTACGATCAATGCCATTGCTCCAGGACCTGTAAACACGGAACTGTTCAAGGCAGGGAAGACGGAGGAGCAGATAACGGCGATCAGCAATGCCAATGCCTTTGGACGGCTGGGCGAGCCGGAGGACATTTCACAGGTAGTGCTGTTTCTGGCAAGCAAGGAGTCGCAGTGGGTAACCGGTCAAACGCTGCGCGTGAATGGCGGATTTATTTAAAAGGATAGTTTGAAGCCCTCTCGCAGCTATGTTATGGTTCGTATAAAAGGAGAGGACGATGATGCAGCATCTGAATCAAATCGTGCGGCTTTTGGAAGAGGATACGCTTACCAACATAACACTTCTGAAAATGATTGAGGCTTATGAGGCATCCATCATTATCCAATTCATTGAAGGCTCTGAACCGTCGCAATGGGGGCTGCTCCTGCTGCTTCCAGTCGAAGCATATCCCTATGATCAGCAAACATATCCTGAAGCTGACTATATCGCTTTTGTCGCGTATACGGAGCAGTCGCTGCTGCCCGAACTGCTCACAGCTGTTCCCGCAGGTACCCGCCTCGTATTCAAGCTCCAGAAGGATGAGTATCGGGAACAGCTTGCCAACTATTACGAGTTGGAACAGGCGAGAGCTTATATTTCCTATACGAGCCAAGACGAGCTTACAAGCAGCAGCGTGCAGCATCATAAGCTGCATAAGCCGATTCATAAGGCGATTAGAAATGAAGATGTTGTGAAGCATGAGGCGCTGGCAGAGGAGCTGCTGCCGCTGCTTTGCAGCAACGGCTATACGCCAGAGGAGCTTCGCGGCTATTTTGCTGCAGGCGCCTATTCCTTCGTTATATACCGGGACGGCGAGGCTGCTGCCGGATGCTTTATTTTTCGCAACTATAATGAAATTTGGGAAATTGCAGGTGTCCATACGCGGGAGCACTGGCGCGGGCAAGGCTTGGCGAGGCAGCTTGTGGCTGCCGCCCTGGAGCAATTGCGGCAGTTAGGGCTGAGGCCGAGATATCATGTGCTGGAGACGAACGCCGCCTCGATTCGGCTAGCGGAGTCGCTGGGACTCCTGCCCTTCATGAAGCTGACGCATCATACGATGCGAAGCCCCGCCGCGGTACCGCAGCAAATTTAGGCGAATCAACAAAAGCCCGCCCTTCAACGCTAGCTGAAGGGCGGGCTTTGCTGCCGCGTTATTTTTCAATATCGTGTTTGCGCTTCGTCAAATCTTATAACTCCAGCAGCACGTAGCTGCCCATATAAAACAATTCAGCGTCGTCATATTGATCCGGTACCTCTTCCCATACGATATCCCAGGTGTCATCCAGCATTTCCGAATAATCGACCTCAGGGGAAAGGCGCAAAATAATTTGATCCTGCCCGCTTTGCACGAGCTTTGTCAGCTCCATGCGATATTGCTTATTGGAGGTGACCTCGAGACCATTTTTCACATAGTAGTCGTATTTATTGCTATCGCCGGTATATTGGTCGAGCTCATCGTCCAGCCAATAAGACACATCCTCTACGTATTCCTCGTTAATGGCGGTCGCATCGTTCGCGTTATAGAGCATATAAGGAACATCTGAATTGGTCGCATTGTTGGTCGGATCGACGTTCAGCCATTCCTCGCCAATTTTGACCTTGTTCCATGCATGGGGAACGCCATCCAAATAGCCGGTTACGACAATCGTCTCCACGCCAGCGAGCTCGTTCAGCAGCTTGTAGGTGTAGGCATAGCTCATACAGACGCCGAGTTTATTGACCATTATGCCGTAGGTGCTGTAAGCATCATAAAACTCCGGGTCCACCTTGCGAAAATCATATTTATACGCATTATCCAGCGCGTCATCATCGTACACCGTCGTATCGTTCAAATAATCATAGATCGCCAGCCGTTTTTCCTCGTCGTTCATTTCTGGCGTAATCGTGGCTGCAATAATGCGCTCGGCCTCCTGCATAATTTCCCGCTGCTTTGCGCGCATCTCCTTGACTGGATTCTCGTAGGACACATAAAGCGAAAGTGTGCGGTAATCGTAGCCGTAGCTTGCCAGCCCGATAATATATGGGTTTTGGTACATGACCTTCTCGACGACGTCAATGAGAACCTCGGTGTTTTGCGCTTCGGGAAAGGACATGAGCGAAATGTCTTCCTCTCCGGTCATCAAGTTGCGGGCCAAATATTCCTCTAGCGCCGAGTCGGCAGAAATATGCAGCTTCTCCAGCAGCTTGTCGGTTGGAACCTTTGCTTTATCGCCCTTGGCGACGACGAGGCGCGTATTCTCGATTTGCCGATCAATCAGGTTGTCGGTAGTCGAAGCCGCTTTGGTGTAGCGGGAAATAATAGTCGGCACATTGGCATCCGGTATAAAATAGGTCGTATTTTCCGGCTGGACGTAGCCGGTATTAGCTGTATTATCGGCTTGCTCATCCTCGTCCTCATACCAGGAGGCTACATAATCAATATCCTCAGGGGTGACGTCTTCCACCCAGACGACGCCTGTCAGCGCTGTGCCTTTAATGGAATAAGGAATGCGCAAGGGGCTGGACGGCTCAAGGACAAGCGCATCCGTTTCATACACGATGTCCTTAAAGCTGATAGAGCCATCCGTATGCTTGACCTCGACGCTGTATGGCAGATCATCTACGTATTCATAGGTATTGCCGAACAATTCTCCTTCATATTCGTCGGTAACCTCCGTCGGAAGCTGGCTCGACAAATCGGCCGTCACGACGGGGGCGCTGAAGTTGGATTCCTTGCCGTTGGAGACGGCTGTGACATAAAAGTTTCCCTTTACACCAGTATTTTGAGCGAGTGTAAAGCTCTCGCCCGTATCCATCTCTAATTGGTCGTAAGTGGTATCGCCAAAATCTTCGAGCTCCGTTCCTTTGACCCGCTCAATCAGGACAGGGGTCTCCAAATAAAAGGCGGATTTTTTGCCCGGAGCGCTTGTGGTGCCATCCGTTTTCCGAGCTTTGGGGAAGGTCTGGTACACCTTGTATTCGCTGACCCCGGTTATTTTATCCCATAAGAGCTTTAGCCTGCCATCCTCGCTTATTTCATAGGTGAGATTCGGAACGGGCAGCTTGGACTTCACCGTGAATGGGATAATGAGCGGCTTCTCCAGCTTTTGGGGCGTAGTGGAAGCCATGTCATAATCAATGCGGAGATAATAAATCGGCGCATTTCCCCAGCCTAATGGATCAGAGGAGGAAGCGGAAGGAAGCGGCAGCACACCTGAATCCAGCGGCTCGACCGTAATGATGCTTTGGTTGCCCTCCACAGGAGTGACCCGGTTGAAGGAAGCCATTTGGCTGGAGGGCAGCGCCTGCCGGTCTGTGTGAACCGTAATCGTTTCTTCCCGCTTTAAATTATCGAGCTGCGTCAAATCGGATTGAAAATGAAAATCGAATTTCATATCTTTGGCAACATTGTAGAGCGGCATAATCGGCTTATTGCTCGTTTCGCCGTATTTTTGCTTTAATTGCTGCACGGAAAACTTCTCCGGCGTCTGCCAAGCATATTTAAGCAGCTTAATGCTGGAATTGAAGCCATTTGCGGCATCTGACATGCAGCCCGTCAGCAGCAGGCTCATGAGCAGCAGGCTGAGCAGCATTTTTTTCATTGCGCAGGTCTCCTCCGGGAAGTGATGAAATCATATAGTTAGCAATATGAAAATTTTACCTTGTTAAATTAAATTATTCAATTCATTTCATAGCCATGACAAAAAGGGCGGATTCCATTTGTGCCAAATGCTGCATATTGATGGGCGCTATACACAGCATTAGCCGTGAGAAAAGGTGAAAAACGTACTTTTCAGCCTGCTTATTCTATTTTTAATATCAATCATTATGAATTGAACAAAAAATTAAACGACTGGCATAAATAATCCCATTGTGTAGCGGGGCGCTATGCTATTTAATTATTACGAACCAATGAAAACGCATACATTTAGGAGGGGGAACATGAAGCGAAGAAAAATAGCAGCGGTGCTGCTGGTAGCGGCCATGCTGCTCAGCACGCTGACGGGGCTTGCGCCCCGCGCGGTTTGGGCAACGGAGGAGGAGCCTGCTTATTTGGAGGAAGGGGTGTCGGCAGCGGAGTCGGTGTACCAGCCCGGCTTGATTTTACACTATGACATGAAGACGACGGCAACCGATGCAGGGCAGACCATTGTGAAAAATGTAGCTGGCGGAACAGCCGCATATGACGGCATTTTCCGCAATCCATCGAATGGCCAGCTTGTGGCGAATGGCACTGCTGGTTTTGCTGGCTTTAACGGAGGCGCAGCTTCCGCGAACAGCGGCTATATTGAAATACCGAAAGGCGCAGGCGGCGAGGATCTGCTGAGCGGCTTAACCGATGTCACGATTTCCTCGCTCGTCAACTGGGAGAACGACGGCACGAATCGCTGGATATTCGGATTCGGTGCTACGACAAGCGATCCCGAGAACGGCAACAAATATTTGTTTGCTACGCCGCGTCATGGCAGCACGGGCAATTATGCGGCTGCCGGCATATCGAAAAGCGGCTGGCGCAATGAAGCGCTTTGGAAAGGGGCTACTACCCTTGCAGCGGGAGCCTGGAAGCAGGTGACGGTCGTTTTTTCCGGTGCAGCGGATACGATAACGCTGTATATTGACGGCGTGAAGGCATCCTCCGGCTCGGCGAAGGGCATTAAGCTTGCCGATATTATCAATACGGGGACGAACTATTCCGGCTATATCGGCAAATCTATTTTCGCGGGCGATGCGTTCTATCGCGGCTTGGTAGGCGACTTCCGCGTCTACAATTATGCGCTGAACGATCAGCAGGCGGCTGACCTGTATACGCAGGCTTCCAGCACGATTACGGACCTCAAGCAGCTTGTGCTGACAGCGGCAGCGGATGCGCTCGCTCCAGCGGCTATGCTTGCCTCAGGCGATGTGAGCGCTGATGCGGTTACGAAAAATTTGACGCTGCCGGCAGCTGGCCGCAATGGCGTAGCGATTGCATGGAGCTCCAGCGATGCGGCAGTTATTGCCGCAGATGGAAAGGTGACGCGTCCAGCGTCGTCAGAAGCGGATAAGTCGGTGCAGCTAACCGCGAGCCTGACGTATCAGGGGCTTTCCATGCAGCGGGTGCTGAGCTTTAAAGTATTAAAGGAATTTTCTGAAAGCGCTATCGCAGAGGCGGATGCGGCGGCGTTAATCATCCGTAATCTGGATCAGGTTAAGGGCCATTTGACGCTGCCGCAGCTTGGAGGGAACGGCTCCAGCATCGAGTGGGAATCGAGTGATCCGGCGGTTGTGAAAGGCTCGGCGCAGGCGGCAGGCGATGCGTCGCAGCTGGGCAGAGTGCTGCGTCCCGCAGATAAGGATGCCGTCGTTACGCTCAAGGCCACGGTGAAAAAAGGCAGCGCAAGCACACAGCGGCTGTTCCAGCTAACCGTGAAGCAGGCTCCGCCGAGCCTCGATTATGACGCGTATTTCTTTGCTTATTTTACCGGCGAGTATGAGGGCGGAGAGGAAATTTCCTTTGCGACAGCCGAAGACCCGCTCAAATGGCGGGCGCTGAATAACGGCCAGTCGATTATTCAATCGACGCTGGGCGAGAAGGGGCTGCGCGATCCGTTCATTATGCGCTCGCATGAGGGCGATAAGTTTTATTTGCTGGCGACGGATTTGCGCATGGGCGAAAGCACGAATTTTGACCAGGCGCAAATAACGGGCAGCCATTCGATTATGATTTGGGAATCTGACGATCTCGTCAACTGGAGCGAGCAGCGGATGGTCGAGGTCGCGCCGAAAAACGGCGGCAACACGTGGGCGCCGGAGGCGATCTATGACGAGAAGACCGGACAATACGTCGTATTCTGGGCTTCTTCGATGAAGGTTGCCGATACGTATGGCAAATACGCCAGCGGCCGCCCATCGGGTCAGTACAACGTTATGTATTACGCGACGACGCGGGATTTTTATACGTTTTCCGAGCCAAAGGTGTATATGGATGAAGCATTCCCGACGATCGATACGACGATGCTTCAGGAGGGCAAAGACCTGTATCGTTTTACGAAATCGGAAATCGGCTACAAAGTGTTTTATGAGAAGGCAGCTAACGTCTTTGAAGATGTTGACGGCATTGCGGCCAATGGCTACCAGTTTACAGCGATTGCCGGTACGAAAAATGGCAACCAGGGACGCATCGGCCATGGCAGCAACAATGAAGGGCCAACCGTATTCAAGGATATTCGGGAGGACAAATGGTATATGTTCCTCGATTCTTGGCCGTATCATGTACGTGTATCAACCAATCTGGAGGACGGGGCGCAGTTTAGGGATAATTTGCTCGCTGCTGATCAATATGCACTTCCGCCAGGGCCGCGCCATGGCACGGTCATTCCGGTAACGCGGACGGAATACGATGCGCTGCAGGCGAAATACGGCTTGCCTGGTCCAGCGGAAAAGGAGCAGCCAGTCGTGCATTATACGTTCGACAGCAGCAGCGTAACCGGTACGCTTGTGAAGGATATGTCCGGGCAGGGGCACAATGCGACGCTCGTTGGCGGAGCTACCATTAACGAGACGGATAAAATAGGCAGCTCTGGCAGCTCGGTAGAGCTGGACGGCACAACAGGCTATGTAAAGCTGCCGGACAATCTGGTGCGCGATTTGAATTTGGAGAAGACGACAATCGCCACTTGGGTAAAGGCGGATCAGAACAAGCTGAACCAGCGGATTTTCGACTTTGCTTCGGATACGGGCAGAGCGGCTAACCGCAATACGATGTATTTGAGCACTACAGGCGATACTGGCGGTCTTGAATTTGCTATCGTGACGCCATTTACAGAGAAGTTCTCAAGTGAATCGACGCTGCTTGGCGCGAGCTATAAATATGCGCTTCGAGCAGCGACGCCAGCGGCAAGTGCTTGGCATCATGTAGCCGTATCCATTGACGGCTTCGAGGCGGTCATGTATGTGGACGGAAAAGAAGTGTCGCGCAGCAGCACCTTTAACGTAGAGCCACGCATGCTGCTGCAAACTTCGATGAACAATATTGGAAAATCCCGAAATGCGAGCCACGGCTTGTTTGATGGCAAGCTGGACGACTTCCGCATTTATAATCGGGCGCTGACGAAGGAGCAGGTTGCTGCGCTTGCAGCGGACTTGCCGGAAACGCCGGGAGGCGGCGAGCAGCCGGAAACGCCGAAGGCGATCGTCCATTATGATATGGGCCAAGTCGACGGCACGACGGTGAAGGATTTGGCTGGAAGCTTTAATGGCACTTGGGTCAATTCGCAAAATGCAGAGCGGATATATGCCGGGCAGACGGGCGTTATCAGCTTCACAGGCGGCACGACCAGCTCCTATATTGAGCTGCCAAAAGGGGTGACCGATGGCCTGACCGATACGACGGTATCGATGCTGATGAACTGGAGCGGCAAGGCTGGGGCCGAATGGGCTTTCGCATTAGGGCAGAACAGCACCAAATATATGTATTTTACACCGCGCTATAATACATCGGCGGCGAATGCGCGGGCGGGCATTGCGACAAATTCATGGAATAACGAGGTAGCCGCGCAGCACACGGCTGGTCTGACAACCAATCAGTGGAAGCTGGTAACAGCGGTTTTATCTGAAAAAGAGCAGACGCTAACGCTTTATATTGACGGCGTAATGGTAGGAGCAACTGCAACGGGCGGCAAAACTATGGCCCAGATTCAAAATGCAGGCGGCATCAGCGGTTATATTGGCAAATCCTTTTATGCATCCGATCCCTATTTCGGCGGCATGATCGCTGATTTCAAACTGTTCAACGGCGCTTTGAGCGGGGCAGAGATTGGGGCTCTACAGCGGGAGGCTGCGGCGAAGATCGCTGCGCTTGACGGGCTAACGCTGGAATATGCAGCGAACCAGCTGGATTACAGCGCTTTTCTGAATGGAAATGCGAGCAAGGACAGCATTCGCACGAATTTGAAGCTTCCGGCAAGCGGCGGACATGGCACAACGATTACTTGGGTGTCTGGCACGCCGAGCGTCATATCGAATACCGGTGCTGTCACGCGTCCTGCGAGCGAAGCAGGCAACCAGAGCGTCACGCTGACAGCTACGATTACAGATGGGTCCAAATCGGTGACGCGCAGCTTCACGGTTACCGTGGAGAAGGATACGAGCCTCATGGAGAAAGCGCTGCTGGATGCGCAAAGCCTAATCGTCCATAACTTGGCCGATGTTCGCGGACATTTGACGCTGCAAGTGAAGGGCGCGAATGGATCGGCCATTGTGTGGGCCAGCGAGCAGCCTCATGTTATAACGGCGACAGGCGAGGTTACACGTCCCGCGCATGGCAAGCAGGCTGTAACCGTTAAGCTGACCGCCATGATAACGAATGGCGCAACCTCGATTTCGAAAGCGTTCATAGCGACAGTGAAGCCGCTTCCTGCGCCAGCCGACTATAAAGGCTATGCGTTCACCTATTTTACGGGGGAAGGCTCGGCGAGCGGCGAGCAAATTTATTTTGCACTCAGCAAAGGTAATGATGCGTTGCACTGGCAGGAGCTGAATGGCGGGCAACCAGCGATTACGTCGAATTTGGGTGAAAAGGGCCTGCGTGATCCGTTCATCATCCGTTCCCCAGAGGGCGACAAGTTTTATTTAATCGCGACCGATTTGAAAATTTACGGCAATGGCGATTGGGGCGCTGCCCAGACGAGCGGAAGCCGCTCGATTATGGTATGGGAATCGACGGATCTAGTGAATTGGTCGAACCAGCGAATGGTAGAGGTATCTCCGCCAGAGGCCGGGAATACTTGGGCTCCGGAAGCGTTCTATGACGAGGAGACCGGTGAATATGCCGTCTTTTGGGCATCGAAAATGTATGCTGACGAAAGCCACAGCACAGGTACGCATCAGCGCATGATGGTGGCGAAAACCCGCGACTTCTACACATTCTCAGAGCCGGTCGAGTATATGAACGATGGCTACTCGATTATTGATACGACGATGATTGGACATGATGGCAAAGTTTATCGTTTTACGAAGGATGAGCGCAGCAATAACAGTTCGACGCCGAATGGAAAGTTTATTTTTCAGGAGTCGGGCAGCAGTGTCTTTGACAGCAGCTTTAAGGTAATCAAGGAGGGCATCGGACGCGGACAAATTTCACAAGGCGAAGGGCCGACCGTATTCAAGTCCAACACCGAGGAAAAATGGTATATGTTCATTGATGAATTTGGCGGCCGAGGTTATGTGCCGTTCGAGACAACGGACCTCGATTCGGGCGAGTGGAAAATATCGACGAATTATGAGCTGCCGTCACGCCCGCGCCACGGCACGGTCATTCCAGTGACACAAGCGGAATATGACCGCCTGCTTGTAAGCGTACCGAAGGCTGGGCAGTCCGAGTCTGGCACGAAAGTAACCGGTGTGCAGCTTGCGCCTTCAGCACTTGCACTGAAAACAGGGGAAGGAGCGCAATTGACAGCAAATGTCGCGCCTCTGGCTGCGGCGAATAAGTCTGTCGTCTGGTCGAGCAGCAATCCGGCTGTAGCAATGGTGGATGCAGCAGGTTATGTGCGTGGGGTAGGAGAAGGTACCGCCTATATTAGCGTGGCAACCGTAGATGGCGGATTTATTGCCATATCGGAAGTGACGGTAAGCGCAGGTGAAGATAACGGTGGAGTGACGCCAACGCCGACGCCAACACCGACACCGACACCGACACCAGGAACGACGCCAACACCGACACCAGGAACGACGCCAACACCGACACCAGGAACGACGCCAACACCGACACCAGGAACGACGCCGACACCGACCGTACCAAGCCCAAGTCCAACACCGACCATACCGGGCTCGACGACTGGTCCGACACCGACGCCGGTCATATCGATTCCGTCGACGGCACCGGGTACAACGCCAACGATACCGAGTCCCAAACCGAGTACGGGGCCTAGCCCAACACCGTCTGGCGCTTTTAGCGATACAGCGAACCATTGGGCGAGCGCTTCGATTGAAAAGCTGGCGGAGAAAGGACTGATGAAGGGTTATCCGGACGGCAGCTTCAAGCCGAATGCCGCGATGAGCCGCGCTGAATTTGTGACGGTCATCTATCGCATGCTTGGCATGGATACAGTTGGAGGAGCTGGCAAAACCTTCAGCGATGTTTCGGCAGATGCTTGGTACAGCGGGGCGGTTCATGCCTTGCGTGAAGCGGGAGTCGTTAGCGGCGATGCCGCAGGCACATTCAGGCCTAACGATTCCATTACGCGGGAGGAAGCTTTTGTGCTCGTATACCGCATCGTGAAGGAAAAGCTTGCGCTCAGTGGTAATAGCGATGAACCTTTATTCACTGACGATGCAGCGATTTCAGACTGGGCGAAGGAGGCGATAGCTGCTTTGTCCGCAGCAAATGTACTGAGCGGCTACGATGATGGCACGCTCAAACCGAAGGGCAGCATTACTCGAGCGGAAGTCGCGACGATTTTGGCGGCATTCGTAGAATGAACAATGGATGCTAGCTGAATAACCAGCGAAATAAAAATACGGCGGAAGCTCCCGAATGTTTGTCCGGGAGCCTCCGCCGTTTTATTTTCATAAGTGCTGCTGAAAATTTCTCGAATGATTGTCGAGTTCAGTATGTTACGACTAAGGCGAAACTGCTGCTGCTAGACATCGCTTTTCACAAAGAGGTACAATTTAATACAGATCCTTTATGCTCGCAGCATAAAGGTCTACAAGAGAGGATGACGACACATGCCAAATTCAAATCATTTATTTGGACAAGCCCTTGTCAAATCGCTGGTGGGGGAACGCGGCCATATTCGCATCGCCCGTGCTTTGCCTGACATGGATGCCGAGTTGGCGGGACGTGTTCATCAAGCTATGCCTTACAGCATTTATCAGCTGTTGAAACATATGCATTACTGGCAGCAATTCATGCTGGAGCATTTGGAAGGACGGAAGCCGCAGCTTCCTGCAAACGTCATGGAAAGCTGGCCAGAAGAGACGGCCCCGCAAGATGAGCTGTCTTGGCAGGCGGATATTCAGGCCTTTCTGGCTGGAGTCGACCAAGCGGTAGCTATTGCCGAAACCGCGCAGCTGGATGAGCCGCTTCTGTATTTTCCCGGCGAGACCAAGGCGGGGCTGCTGCGCAATATTGCATCCCACAATTCGTACCATCTGGGCGAAATTGTGCTGCTGCGCCGCTTCTATGGTGCTTGGCCGCCCCCAGGAGGCGGATTTCCGGCGTAACGGATAGAGGCACCCATTTGCAGTTGCTTAGGGCCATAGGGGCAAACGCCATTTTTATTAGCAGCCCTAGCCCGTTATTTAACGACCTCAGTAAATAAGGCAGCGACAGTAGCGGCGAGCTGTTCAGGGGGAAGCTCCAGCTGCAGGCCAATTTTCCCGGCGCTGACGACGATCGTCTCCTGCAGCTCAGCGCTGCTGTCGATAAAGGTAGGATACCGCTTTTTCATGCCAATTGGAGAACAGCCGCCGCGTATGTAGCCCGTCCACTTTTGCAAATCCTTCACTGGAAGCATTTCAAGCTTCTTCTCCCCGGCCGCTTTGGCCGCTTTCTTCATATCCAGCTCAGCCCCAACCGGAATGACAAAAATGTAAAGGCTGTTTCCGCTATGTGTGACCAGCGTTTTGAACACGCGATCCGGCGCTTTTCCAATTTTGCCCGCTACAGCACTGCCGTGGATTTTCCCATCCTCGTTATCATAGGTATGCACCTCATAAGAAATATGGTCGGCATCCAGCATTCGCATAGCATTCGTTTTGGTTACTTGCATGTACGGTCCTCCTCTGTGTAGAAATCGACGTATTTCATAAGCTGGGCAGCTCCTTTAAATTGTGTGACCAGCTTTTCGTTTAAGTTTTGCAGGGCAAGCTGAAACGCCTGATCGATTTTCGAATAGCTTTGCAGCTCGAAGGCTTTTAAGAGCTCCTTCATATTTTCGATATAATAGATCGTTTTTCTTAAGCTGCTAATGACTAAAATTTTTCTTAATTCCACTACGTTGAAAATGCGATAGCCATTTTCTTTATCCCTTTCGGAAACGATTAATCCCTCTTTTTCCCAATGCCTTATTGCGGAGGCGTTCACCCCAGCCATTTCGGCAACTTTGCCAATCGTCATTGCATTCGTCATTTTAACATTTCGATATTTGCTGAAATCAGCATTTTTAATCAGCATAAGAATTTCTTCAACTCTTTGTTTTTCCACTTGGTTGAGGTACAGCTGGTTGTTCACCAGCCAAAGGGCCTGCACCTGATCGCCGTTTTTTATTTTTCGCATGACCTCATAAACGGTTGGTATATCATAGCCTTGCAGCAACGAGCGAATCGTAATAAAAGCTTGAAAATGGATGGGCAAATAAGACCTATGGTTGCCTATCGTTCTCGGTACATCCGGGAGCAAGCCCTGCTCCTCATATCTTCTTAAAGTAGTCGTACTTATGTTCAGCTCATTGGCAATTTGTACAGGGGTAAACGTATTTGTCATGCGCCTGCTCCTCATTAAAGTAAAACCTTCAAGTGCTACGATAACATAAAAATGCCTGCATCGAAATCCTGCCGCTGTCTCATGAATCAAAACCGGAATATTGCATGAATGTTGTATGGTATTCATATAAGCGGATTAGGAGTGAAAACCATGAAAAAAATCGTAACTTTAAATGACGGCTCAAAAATGGAAGCGGGTCTAACCGGGAACCCTTCCGGTAAAGTCATCATGCTGCCGATAGCCAAAAAACCGGTTTATGGCCAGCAGGCTGAAAGCTTGAAAAGATGGGGGGCAGACCCCGAGCTGGGGGAGCATTTTATCGAGGGACTATCCGACCAGTTTCAGGTTTTATATTTTGATTATGAAGGCCATCTTTTTGAAAATCCTCAGCCGGATCAGCTCACGCCTGACCATATGACAAAGGATTTTCTGCTCATAGCCGATGAAATGAAGGTGGATACCTTTAGTTATTATGGCTACTCATGGCTTGCATTAGCTGGCTTGCAACTGGCGATTCGAACAAACAGATTGGAAAGCTTGATGATGGGTGGATTCCCGCCATACGAAGGGCCTTATAAAGAAATGCTGATCGTAACGGAAAAGACTCATGGGCAAGCTTTAAAGAATCCAAGCAGCTCCAAGGCTTCTATATATGAGGAAAATACGGCTCCTGATGCCATCGATTGGGATCATATCCAAATCACTCTCGATCCAAAGCAAACCCAACAATTTGTTACCTTGTATCAAAATTTAATGGATTTTGATGATACGTCCATTCAATATGCGTTGGACTTTCCTAAACTAGCCTTCGCTGGAGAAAAGGATACGATTGTTTACGGCGAAAGCTTCGGCAGTGTAACGGTTGATATGATTGGTATTTTGCAAAAGAATAAACAGCAGCTAGAACAATGGGGCTGGGATGTGGCTATTCTCGAGGGAGGAGGAATGGACCATACCCAAGCGATGCAGCCTAATGCTGTTCTGCCCTTGATTAAACCATGGTTGATGGAGCATTTGTAAATGATCTATCTACCGATCCGGTATAACAAACGACACGGTTGTTCCTTCATTAACGCTGCTTACTATCGACAAGCCCTGGCCGTACAGCTGCTGCAATCGGCGATTCGTATTAGGGATGCCAATGCCAGCTTTTTCACTCAAAGCAGCATTTTGCAATTGTGCGACCATCTCCTGCTCCATTCCCTTGCCATTGTCTTTTACTTCAATAAGGGTGAAGCCCTCCCGGCGAGTGATGGAAAGCTGAATCGTACCTCCTGTATTTCGGCTGAGGAGACCGTGCTTGACGGCATTTTCGATCAGCGGCTGAATAGAGAGCGGGGGCAGCAGCAGGCTAATGCCCGGCTCCACCTCCCATTCAATCGACAACCGATTCCCGAACCGCGTTTTTTCAATATAGAGATAGGCTTCAACGAGCGCGAGCTCATGGGACAGCTCTACCAACTCTCCTGTATTCAGATAATCAAAGCTAATCCGTAAAAAGGACGAGAAAGCCTCACCCAGCTTGCGCATGCTTTGCGTATCTATATCGCTTAATGCCATTAACGAATTAAGGGTGTTGAATAGGAAGTGGGGCTGGATTTGCGCTTGCAAATAGGCGGCCTCCATACGCAGACGCTCATTAATGGATAGCTTTAGCGCTACCAAGGCTCTGATTCGATATTTTAACTCCAGCGCATCTACGGGCTTCGTCACGTAGTCGCTTGCTCCCGCTGAAAATCCGGTGTAAATGTCGGCTTGCTGGCTGCGTGCGGTTAGAAGCAATACGGGCAGCTCCGACATGGAAAACTGCTCTCTTACTTTCTGCGTTAATTCATAGCCGGACATTTGTGGCATCATGACGTCAGCGATAAGCAAATCCCACTGCCGTGTCCCAAGCAATTGCAGCGCTTCCCTGCCGGAACGGGCGGTTGTAAGGGTGTACGGCTCGGTCGAAAGAATGCTTGCGAGAACACTCAGATTGATCGGATCGTCGTCAACGGCAAGAATATGGGCGTACTCTTCCTTAAGCAGCGGCGCAAGGGTGGGGGCAGCCTCCATTTCCCCTGAGAAATGATGCGGGAGCAGGAAGCCGGCGGGCGTCTCCTCCATGATTTCTGGCACTTGTCCAGAAGTTTGCGGGAACTGCGCAAGCGGAAGCTTGGCCTCATCTGCCAAAGGAAGATCAAAGCTGAACACAGAGCCTTTGCCCAATTCGGAGCGCACCGTCAATGCTCCGCCGTGCAGCTCGACAAGCTGCTTGCAAATGCTTAAGCCCAGTCCAATGCCTTGCCCATCGCTTATTCCAAAAGCACCTTGCTCATAAGGGAGAAAAATTTTCTCCTGCGTTTCTTTATCTATACCGAGACCCGTATCGGAAATATGAATAATCGCTTGCTTGTCGCTCATTTCGGCTGAGATGGTAATGCTTCCTTCCTCCGTATACTTGAGGGCATTATGCAGCAGGTTATATAAAATTTGAACGAGCCTTTTCTCATCAGCCAATACCAAGGGCAGCGATTCGGATATATCCATATGCAGGTTGATTGGCTTGTGCTCCTTCATGAATTGCAGCATTGCGATAACGCCGGGTGCAACAGCCTGAATGCTCAGGGGCTCCCGCTGCAAAACAATGCGTTGTTCCTGAAGCCGGGCAACATCGAGAAGATCGCCAAGCAGCTGTGACATTCGCCTGCTGATCGTAATGAGGAGCTGCATATCCTCAAGACTGCTTTTCGCAAGCCTGGTCTTCTCTTTAGTGACAACGTTATAAGCGATATTCATAATACCGTGCAGCGGCGTACGCAGCTCATGAGACGTATTTGCTAAAAACTGGTCTTTAATTTTATCCGCTTTTTGCAGCTGATTGTTCAAATCTTTGTTTTCTCTCGCATTTCGAAAATACTTTTTAAACCAATAGGCCGAAAAACCAATAATGGCAAAAATAATGTCAATAGGATAGTAGACGGTGGTAACATCTCTTGCATTTTCGGCAATGCTCCATAATAAGTTGGAAAGGATGCCTGCTGCGGACAACAGCAAGAAAATGATGTCATTATCTTTATTTTTTTGCAAAATCAGCGTTCCGACTATGTATATAAACCAGGCGAATGAGATGAAATTTATAATATTCAATATATTGAAATGAATAAGTCCATAAGCCATATAGACTGGCGAAATCAGAAAAATGACGGTAAAAACGACAATGGCCGCATTGTGCGTTCGGAACCAGTTTTCTCGCAGAGGAGTCGCGTTGAAGCTTTTGAATAGCAGAAGCAGGAGCACATTTTGCCACAGCAGAGTGATCATTCTAATCTTGAAACTCCAAGTATAGTTGATCGGCAGCCACAATAAGAGTACATTGTCGTGACCTATTAGAATTGTAATGCCTACGGATAACGTTAACAGCGCTGCGATCAACAATGTCTTATCTTGCGGACTGAACAGGTAGAGAATGCAAGCATATGCGCAATGAAGCAGCAGAATAAGAAAAATGAGCATCTGAAACCCTATCGAGTACCAGCGAACATAATCAATCGCGGCCGCAGTCCCGAAGCGAATTGGCGTTAAAATACCGCCCTTATAAGGACTGTCGAAATTGGCTGCATGAATGACCAATTCGATCTCTGTCGCGCCTTCAATGCCATAAGTAGAGGTGAAAGAAGCGCTTTTCGGCGTATATTCATAGGCAGATTCGGCAAGCTTGCCCATGCCCCCATTATCTTTACCGTTAAGCTCAATTTCTGATGCCGCCTGAATGTTTCTAAACCAGAATGAAACAGGAGTCTGAAGCGGATCGATCAAAATGCGAAGTCGATACGTTCCATATCCGTACGAGTTGCTAGAATGATGCGGCAGCGCGCTGCTCCAATCGCCTGGAACGACGACGTAGCTTGCATCGGATTCCGTCTCCAAAAACTCGGTGCCCGTTAAATATTTTTCAGGATAAAACTGCCATTCCCCATTCAAATTAAGCACGGGGGAATTTTCCAAATCGATACCGCGAAGATCAAGTACACCGCCAACGGCATGCGGCTGCTGGTCTGACATGGGAAAAAGGACAGACCATGCCCATCTCATGCTAACTAATACAGCAAAAATTAAAAGCATGATCGTTATATATTTAAAACGTGTGATAGGTTTTGCCTGCAGGACGTTCTTCAATTTTGTCATAAATGAATAAAACCTCTTTTGATCGTTCTCTATTGTTAATCATTTACATTATAGCATAGGATTTAGCCATTCTCTTGTCTGGCTGCTAAGAGAGCAGGTAACGACTAGCAAAAAGCCCTTAGAATAAACACTGGGAACCTGTGAAGGTTTTCCAGTGCTATTCTAAGGGGCGTCTAAAAGGGAGATGTCCTCCTGCGTAATTTCAAGCGTACCTGTGTCATCGAACAGGGGAAGCGTCTCGCCAGCAGCTGCTTGCAGCAGCCGCTCGATAATGCGTGTACCCCATAATTGTTCATTTTGCGACAGCGACGCTGTAATTTGTCCATTCTGAATTGCTTCCTGAATTTCCGGCATCATGCCGAACGTTAGGGAATAGCGGTTTAGACCTTGCGCTTTCCAGACGAGCACCGAGGTGGAGCCGGAGAGGGCATCCATCGATACGAGGGCGTCAAAATGCGGATGGTCGTCGATCATTTTTTCCAGCTGCGCCAGTGCGCGGGTTTCGTTGCCTTCGTTATACAACACATCGAGCACTTGAATGTCGGTCTGCTCATTAATATAGGTCAGCATGCCTTCGAGGCGCTCGCTCAAGCTTTTCATCCGCGTCATGCCGTTCTCGACAATAACCATTCCCCGCCCGCCCAGCAGCTCGGACAGCATATGCCCCATTTGGGCGCCCGCAGCAGCATGATCCGTTCCAATGAAGGCAGCGCGCTTGCTGCTCGGGGAATCGGATTCAAAGCAAATGACCGTAATGCCCGCCTGTACGGCCTTGTTAATGACAGGAACAAGCGCTTCCGCATCAATGGGATCAAGCGCTATGCCGTCAACCTGCGAGGCGATCATCGTCTCCATCATGCGGATTTGCTGCTCCAGATTCGCTTCATCCGGCGCCTTCACCATGAGCTTGACGCCGTGCTGAGCTGCTGCTGCTTTGGCGGATTCCGTCACCGTCTCATAATACGGATGCGCCATCGGATATATAATGCCAAAGGTAGCAGTGTCGGGTGCTGCTGTTGAAGCACTTGAAGCAACAGGGGAAGATGGGGGAGAGCCGCCATCCTGGCTGCTGGATGAGACGATGCGGGCATCTTCCGCCGTCTCATTACGACTATCGCTGCTGCTAGAGTTTCCAGCGGCAGTGCCAGCTGCCTCATGATTTGTACAGCCTGTCAGTAGCAAGGCGAGCACGAGCAGGGCTGCAAGCAAAATAGCGAGCAGGGGCCTTTGCCGAATAGCCGCAAGCCTATGGGCCAGCTTATGGGGAAATAATGATGCCTGAGCTCGCATGGTGATGCACTCCTTCTGCCGTTTGCGCACTGCCATCTTGTTCTTGCTGCTTGCGAAACTGCGTTGTCGTCATGCCGGTTACCCGCTTGAACAAATTGGAAAAATAATGGGCGTCATTATAGCCGACCTGATGGGCGATTTCATACGACTTTGCATTCGACGCCTGCAGCAGCTCCATTGCTTTGCGGATGCGCGTATGGGTTAGAAATTCAATAAAGGTCTGGCCCGTCTCTTGGCTGAACACTTTGCTAAGATGGCTGGGGCTGACGCGCACATGCTCCGCCGCATCATTCAGCGACAAATGATCATCGCCATAATGCTTCAAAATGTAGTCCTTCACCTGGCTCAGCATTTCGGCGTATTTATCCGCGGCGCCAGCGCGCCATTGCCAGAACTGCGCCAGCAGCGTTTGGAGATAACAGCAGGCATCCTCTTGGCTGCGTACCTCGCTCATGGCCCGCTGCAGCTTATCCAGTTGCTCCTTGGGCATATCCGGATTGCGCTGAATGGATTTGGCGATATGAACAGCTTCAATCGTCAAGTCATTAAGCAAATAATAGCCGTAAAAAGCGCCGCGCCAGTCAAGCTGCTGAAGCCCAGCTGCAAAGCTGGCGACGAAAGCCTCCGTCTTGGCGGGCGTGCCAAGCTTGAGGAAGTCGATGAAGCGCTGGCGCTGGGCGACGACCGATTGCTCGGATAAGCCGGAGGCGGCATCGCGCAGCGCCTTGCGGTTTTGCCCGGAGAGCCTGCGCCAATGCTTATCATCCTCCGCCTCCAAATAGGAGGAATGGATGCCTTGCAGGCGATCTTGAATACTGCCGATGCCGACGGCTATCGTGCAGTTGGCACTGCGCTCCGCCTGCTCCTTCCAGCTGGAGGCGAACCGCGCCAGCACCTCTTGCAGCTGCGGCAGCGAATCGCTCTTGAGCAGCCAGATCGTCTCCGTCTGGCTGCGCTTATAGGACAGCGTGCCCGGCAGAAGGGAGCTGACCGCTTCGTGCAGCAGCAGCTCCGTCTGCTGCTGGGTCGCCATATGAACGCTGGCGGAGCCTTCCGGGCAGCGAATGTCCGAGATGGCGGCTGCATAATAGCTGGCCGTCAGTCCAATTGAAAGCGAGCCGGCCTGATGGATCGCTTCGGCCGTTGTAATAAAGCCGCTGCATAAATCGCTGAGCAGCTTATGCCGCATCTGTTCTGCGCTTCCGCCTTGGGCGAGCTGCTTCTTCTCCAGCAGCTCGCGCTCATAGCGCTCGCGGTCAATGCTGCGGCTGACGTCCTGCAGCGTCCGCACGATATCGGCAGCGCTGACCGGCTTGAGGCAATATTCCTCTACGCCGACACGCAGAGCGGCACGGGCATATTCAAATTCGTCATGCCCGCTGAGAATAATGATTTTGATGTCCGGCATCCGCTCGCGGACGATGGCGCTCAGCTCCAAGCCATCCATAAACGGCATCTTGATATCGGTAATGAGGATATCCGGCTGGCGCTGCTCAATGAGCGGCAGCGCCAGCTCGCCATCAGAGGCGTCCCCGCAAAACATAAAGCCTTCTTGCTCCCAATTGATACAGTCCCGAATGCTTTCCCTGACAAGAATTTCGTCGTCAACGAGCATAACCTTTTTCATTCGGCTTCATCCTCTCCATTGGAATGCGGATCGTAACCTTGGTTCCGAGCTGGTCTTCGCTTTCTACGATAACGGTATAGGCTTCCCCGTAATAGAGGCGCAGCCGCTGCTGGACGTTATGCAGGCCGAAGCCGCCGGAAACCTCCGAGCCTGTCTCCTCGGGAATATGCTGCATGCGCAGCGCCTCGCGCAGCTCGGCAAGGCGCTCCGGCTTCATGCCGATGCCATTGTCCTCAATCATCAAATACAAGTCCGAATCTTGGCTGGCATAAGCATGTATGCGGATTAAACCTTTACCGCGTTTATTTTTAATGCCGTGATATAACGCATTTTCAACGATGGGCTGGAGCGTCATTTTCAAAATCGGCAAGTCCTTCAGCTCCTCCGGCACATCCAGCTCATATTCCAATATGTCGCGATAGCGCATCTGCTGGATGATCAAATAGCTTTGCACATGCTCCAGCTCATCCCTCAGGGCAATCCAGTCCCGCCCCCGATTGAGGCTAATGCGGAAAAAGCGCGACAGCGCCTGTACGAGCTGGATAACCTGCGCGCTGCGCCCGGCCTCCGCCATCCAGACGATGGAATCGAGCGTATTATAGAGAAAATGCGGATTAATTTGCGCTTGCAGCGTCCGCAGCTCTGCCTTCTGCAAATGCTCCTGCTCCTCAATGCTTTGCTTGAGCAGCTGCTTGATTTTCTCCAGCATAATGTTGAAGCTGTTGCCCAAATCGGCAATTTCGTCATGTCCGCTCGGCTGTACCTTGACCTCAAGAAAGCCGCTGGCTGCCAGCCGCATCTTGCTCTTCAGCAGCTGAATCGGCCGCGTCAGGCGGGCTGTAATGAAATAATGCAGCGTAATCGCAAACACGATGCTGAGCAGCACGCTGATAATGATCAGCTGGCGAATTTCATTCGCCTCGGCGACAATTTCCTGCAGCGGCACGGAGCCGACGATTTTCCAGCCCGTTGTAGACGAGGTTGTGAAGGCGACGAACTTCGGCCTGCCGATGCTGTAATCCACAAAGCTGTTTTGCTGCATAGCGAGCTGCGCGCTCAGGTCGGCTGGCGGCTGGGCCTTCGCCAAGCTCGTCATGGCCGAGGGGAGGAAGATGGGATTGCCCGCCTGATCAAGGACATAGACGTAGCCGCTTTCGCCAAGCGTAATATTTTCACAGTAACGCTCGATGATGGAATCATCCAAATCAATGACGATAAAACCGATCACCTCATGGGTAATTTGCTGCTTGACCGTTGCCATGATGGAGATGACGTTATGCTGCGAATAATGAAAGCCATCGAGACGGTCCAGCGGTGAGGCGTCCGGCGGGGGAATGTTCAATACCTCATCCGGATGGTTCAGCAAATATTGAAAATGCGGATTGCGCAGCGGATTCCTGTCCAGCTGGAACACGCCTTTACGCTCGCTTAGGCCCCGTCCATACAAGTTGACGACCGTAATGTTGAGCACACTTTCGTATTTATACGTTTCCCGGTACAAATTCATCGTTTGAATAATGGCTTTGGCATCCTCATACGTATCCGTTTGCGAAAATAAATAATGCAGCACCTGCGGGTTGTTTTCCAGCTCCAGCAGCCTTCCCGTATCCTCAAGCAGCGCATCAATATCATTGCCAAGCTGGCCCACGACGAGCATGGTCGCTGCTTTGCTGTGATCGGATACCGCATTGTACGATTTTTGATAGGAAATGAGGCCAACGGCAATCAGCGGGACGGAGGTCAAAATAATGAACATCAGCAGCAGCTTGGCCCGAAGGCTTGAGAAAATCCAGCGCATCAGCTTCATAGGTTTATAGGAACCTTTCAAATTGGAAATGTATGCGATTTCAAATCTATCCAACCTTCACTATACCAAATTGCCCCAAACCTCGCTACGCACAGATGAAGGATCGACGAAATTTCCACCTTTCGCACAAAAAATCAAACCATTTGCCGCCGTTGCTGGAAAATTACCCAAAAAATCAAATCGAACGGCTATCGGACTCCGTATCCCGGCCTTTTGAAAGCGTTCTATAATGAGGGCACGCCATAAGTTGGTGAATGACAGGGGAGGTAATACAAAGATGAAAAAAGCAGGAAAACTAGGCATGTCGCTGTTGATGGCGACGATGCTGCTCGTCACATCCGCTTGTGGAAGCGGCAATGGAGGAACGAATACGGCAGGAGCTGGCAATACCGGTGGGACGAGTGCTCCGGCAGCAGCGAGCAGCGAGCCAGCGGCAGCGCCGGCAGACAAAAAAGTGACGCTCGGCTTCGCTCAGGTTGGTGCCGAAAGCGGCTGGCGCACAGCGAATACGAATTCGATTAAGGAATCGGCGGCAGCGGTCGGCTATGACTTGAAGTTTTCCGATGCCCAGCAAAAACAAGAAAATCAAATTAAAGCGATCCGCTCCTACATTCAGCAAAAGGTGGACGTGATCGCATTTTCCCCGGTTGTGGAATCCGGCTGGGATACGGTATTGAAGGAAGCGAAGGATGCGGGCATTCCGGTTATATTGACAGACCGCGCCGTTGATTCGTCGGATACGTCGCTGTACGAGACGTTTATTGGCTCCGACTTCGTAGAAGAGGGCCGCCGCGCTGGACAGTGGCTAGTAGATAAATATAAGGATTCGACTGACGAAATCAACATTGTCGAGCTTCAGGGCACAACCGGCTCGGCGCCAGCGATTGATCGCAAAACAGGCTTTGAGGAAATCATTAAAGACCATGCCAACCTGAAGGTTATCGCTTCCCAAACGGGCGATTTCACCCGTGCGAAAGGCAACGAGGTTATGCAATCCTTCTTAAAAGCGAATAAGAAAATCGACGTTCTGTATGCTCATAATGACGACATGGCACTAGGCGCGATTCAAGCGATTGAAGCAGCAGGCCTCAAGCCGGGCGAGGACATTGTCATCATTTCAGTCGATGGCGTTAAAGACGGCTTTGTTGCGGCAAGCGAAGGCAAAATCAACTTTATCGTCGAATGCAATCCGCTGCTCGGGCCGCAATTGATGCAGGCGGTACAGGATGTACTGGATGGCAAAACGATTGAGAAGCGTATCGTGACGGAGGAAGGCGTCTTTACTTCGGAGCAGGCGAAGGCCGCGCTGCCTGACCGGAAATACTAGAAGCAGAGCTTAAAGCCAGCGAAGGAAGCCGAACAAGGCTGGTCCACGTACCAGGCGGACGGCTTCCTTTTTTCATCTTTTATCGTTCATCGCACAGGCGAAATTCCAAACCAAAGGGGAGAAGAAGATGGAGCGGGAACGCGAACCTATCCTGCAAATGAGCAATATCCATAAAGGCTTTCCAGGCGTAAAGGCTTTATCCGGCGTCAGCTTTCGCCTCTTTCCCGGCGAGATCCATGCGCTGATGGGCGAAAATGGGGCGGGCAAGTCAACCTTGATTAAGGTGCTGACTGGCGTGTATTCCATTGATCACGGCACGGTGGAGCTTGCGCGTCAGCGTATGGCTATCGATAGTCCTCAAGCGGCGCAAACGGCCGGCATTAGTACGGTTTATCAGGAAGTAAATCTATGTCCGAATTTGACAGTTGCTGAAAATATTTTTATCGGCCGCGAGCCGCGTCGTTTTGGCCGTATTTTATGGAAAGAAATGAATGCGGCAGCCGAGAAGCTGCTGCTCGAACGCTTGCAAATTCGATTGGATGTAAAGCTGCCATTATCGGCTTATTCCGTCGCCATTCAGCAGCTTGTTGCGATTGCGCGGGCGTTGAACATTTCGGCGAAGGTGCTCATCTTGGATGAGCCGACGTCGAGTTTGGACCGCAATGAAGTGAAGCAGCTGTTTGAGGTCATGAACAAGCTGAAGGCGGAAGGGCTGGCCATTTTGTTCGTCACGCATTTTCTGGATCAGGTATATGAGGTGTCCGATCGAATAACCATTCTCCGGGGCGGAGAATTTGTAGGGGAGTATTTGGCCAAGGAGCTTCCCCGGATAGAGCTCGTATCGAAAATGATCGGCAAGGAGCTGCAGCAGCTCGATGCGCTGCCGCGTGAGAAAGAGGCGGCTGCGGCTGCCGAGTCTTCGCAGCAATTGGTTATTGAAGCGAAGGCGCTTGGCCGCAAAGGGGCAATTGAGCCGTTCGACCTCCATATTCGCAAGGGAGAGGTCGTTGGCCTTGCCGGCTTGCTCGGCTCGGGAAGGACGGAGCTGGCGCGGCTGTTCTTCGGCGCAGATAAGCCTGATGAGGGCGCGCTGCGGGTGAACGGAGTGAAGGAGGGCATCGCTTCGCCGCGCGAGGCGATCGACCAGGGAATTGCCTTTTGCCCGGAAAACCGCAAAACAGAAGGCATTATCGACGAGCTGACGGTTCGTGAAAATATGATTCTCGCCCTGCAGGCGACGCGCGGCTGGTTCCGCGCCATTCCCCGCAAGCGGCAGGATGAGCTGGCTGATGAATATATCAAGGCGCTCAACATTAATCCGCCGAACCCGGAGCAGTTGATTAAGAACCTTAGCGGCGGCAACCAGCAGAAAGTCATTCTTGGCCGCTGGCTGCTGACGCAGCCGAAGCTGCTCATTCTTGATGAGCCGACGCGCGGCATTGACGTCGGCGCAAAGGCGGAAATTCAGAAGCTTGTGCTGAAGCTGTCGGGCCAAGGCATGTCGGTGCTGTTCGTCTCCTCGGAGCTGGAGGAGGTGCTGCGGGTCAGCGACCGGATCGCCGTGCTGCGGGACCATGTCGTAGTCAAGGAAATAGAAGAAGATGAAATGAGCCAGCAGCAGCTTATGCAGGCGATGGCAGGGGAGTGAGCAAGCATGGTGAAGCACCATTTATTTTGGCCGCTGGTGATGCTGGGGGCGCTGTTATTATTTAATTTGCTGTATGAGCCGGATTTTTTCTCCGTGCAAATGCGGGCTGGCAAGCTGTACGGCAGCTTGATTGATATTTTGAATTTTGGCGCGCCGCTTATTCTAGTAGCTATCGGCATGACGCTCGTCATTGCCACGAAGGGCATCGACCTGTCGGTCGGCTCAATCGTGGCTATCTCAGGAGCTATGGCCTGCATGACGCTCGCCCAAGGCACGGATCAGAATATGCTGGGCCTTGTGTTTGGCGCAGTCGCCATTGCGCTTGTGCTGGCGCTTGTACTGGGCCTTTGGAACGGCATGCTGGTGGCGGCCTTCGGCATTCAGCCGATTATTGCCACGCTCATATTAATGGTCGCCGGGCGCGGCGTCGCCCAGCTCATTACAGGCGGGCAGATTATTACCGTATCGAGCAGCGCCTATAAATTCATCGGCGCAGGCTCGCTGCTCACGCTGCCCTTCTCCATCTTTATCGCAGGCGCCGTGCTGCTGATCGCAGCGCTGCTGACGCGCAAAACCGCCCTCGGCCTGTTCATTGAGTCCGTCGGCTGCAACCCCGAAGCGAGCCGCCTGGCTGGCATTCGCTCGCGAGTCGTCATGATCGCCGTTTATATGTTTTGCGGCTTATGCGCCGGCATCGCCGGTTTGCTGCTCAGCGCAAATGTATCCAGCGCCGACGGCAACAATGCCGGGCTGTGGTATGAGCTTGACGCGATTCTTGCCGTCGTCATTGGGGGCACCTCGCTCAGCGGCGGACGCTTTTATTTGCTCGGTACGGTCGTCGGCGCACTCATTATTCAGACGCTGACGACGACGATCTACATGATCGGCGTTCCGCCGGAAATTACGCTTGTGGTCAAAGCGTTTGTCGTGCTGCTCGTCTGCCTTATTCAATCGGAGACGTTCCGCAAGACGCTGGTGCATCGCTTTAAAACTCGCCGCTATCCGGCAGAGAGGGAGGTTAAACGCCATGCTTAAACGGCAGTATATCCCGATCGTAGTAACGGCTGCGCTGCTCGCTTTCATGTTTGCGGCTGGCTCGTTCCGCTACACCGGCTTTTTCTCGCTCCAGGTGCTGCTCAATCTGCTCATTGACAACGCCTTTCTGCTTATCGTCGCGGTCGGCATGACCTTCGTCATCGTTTCCGGCGGCATTGACCTGTCGGTCGGCTCGGTCATTGCGCTGACGACGATGATTTCGGCAAGCCTCGTCCAGCAGCAGGGCTGGCCGCCCGCCGTCGTTATTCCGCTAGTGCTCGTGCTTGGCGCCGCCTTTGGCTGGCTGATGGGAGCCATCATCCATTATTTTAAAATCCAGCCATTCATCGTCACGCTCGCCGGCATGTTTCTGGCGCGGGGACTATGCTATGTCATTAGCATCAATACGATTACGATTGACCATCCGTTCTATACGAGCATGGCGCAGACGAAAATCAAGCTGCCGGGCGGCTTTTTCATCTCGATCAGCGTCATTATCGCATTGGTTGTAGTAGCCGCGGCGATTTATTTGGCGCATTACACCCGCTTCGGCCGCAATACGTATGCCCTTGGCGGCAGCGAATCCTCCGCGCTGCTAATGGGACTGCCTGTTGCCCGCACGAAAATTCTCGTGTACACCTTTAGCGGATTATGCTCCGCGCTTGCGGGCGTCGTCTTTACGTTCTATATGCTGTCAGGCTACGGCCTGCACGCGGTAGGCTTGGAGCTGGATGCCATCGCGGCGGTCGTCATTGGCGGCACGCTGCTGACAGGCGGCGTCGGCTACATCCTCGGCACCTTTTTCGGCGTATTGATTCAAGGGGTTATCCAAACGATTATCAGCTTTGAAGGCACGCTCAGCTCGTGGTGGACCAAAATCGTCATCGGCCTGCTGCTGCTGCTGTTCATCGTCCTGCAGCGCCTGCTCAGTGCAAGGCGGCAAATGCAAAAAGCTTAATAGAACGCGGTTCAAGGGTGCAGCGCAACGATTCGACGTTGTTCGCGGCACCCCCTGAGTCGTTTCGACCATGACAAAGCGCCCTGTATCCATTACAATACGATCAGCAAGCTGGAAGGGCATGGACGCTTTTACTGGCTGAACCGGAGGGAGCCTTATGCAAAGACAAGCTGTATTTGTGAAAATAATTTATGCAATCGCTTTCTTAATGCTGTTAAGCAGCTGCCAGCTTTCAGCCCCAGCTCCTTCATCCTCGGGGATAGGCCATGCGCTCCAGTCTGGAACGGGTATAGGAGAGCGCGCAGAAGGCGGCACGCTGCCTGAAGCAACGGGAATCGAGCTCATTCAGCCAGTGAGGCCGATTGTTCTTGGTTTCTCCCAGCTTGGTTCAGAGAGCGAATGGCGAATGGCCAATACCAATTCGGTCAAAGAGGCGGCAAAAGAGGCCGGAATCGAGCTGTTGTTCGAAAATGCGGAGCAATCACAGGAAAAGCAGTTTGAAGCGATTCGTTCCTTCATTAAGCGCAAGGTCGATGTCATTGCCATTGCTCCGGTCGTGCATTCGGGCTGGGATGAGATTTTAACCGAGGTGAAGCAGGCGGGCATTCCGCTTATTATATCTGACCGATCCGTTGATGTGGGCGATACCTCGCTTTATGTGACGCATATTGGGGCAGATTTATATGAAGAAGGACGCAAGGCGGGCAAATATTTGGTCGATAAAATGCGGGATGCTGCCGAGACGGTTCAAATTGTCGAGCTGCGGGGAACGGAAGGCTCTTCCCCCTCGATCCAGCGCGGACAGGGCTTTCGGGATATTGTGCTGAAGCAGCCGGGCTATAAAATGATGGCCAGCGTCGACGCTGATTTTACTTTTGAACGGGGCAAGGAAGCGATGGGCACGCTCCTTGAACAATATGGCAGTGAAATGGACGTGCTGTTCGCCCAAAACGATGATATGGCGCTTGGCGCAATTGAAGCGATTGAGGAATATGGGCTGCGGCCAGGCGTTGATATTGTCATTATTTCAGTGGATGGGACACGGCGGGCGTTCATGATGCTGGGGGAGGGTAAAATTAACTGCATCGTTGAATGCAATCCGCTGCTTGGCCCGAACATGATGCAGGCGGTGCAGGAGCTCGTTGCCGGGCGCACGCTGCCGAAGCGAATCGTGCCACAGGAAAGCGTGTATACGGAGCAAATGGCGAAGAAGGAAACCCCGTTTCGGAAATATTAGACCTATCCTATACAGCACAAGGCAGTTCCCGTCAGCGTAAAAGCTGTGCGGAAACTGCCTTGTGTCGTTTTCCCTATATGGTTTTGGTAGAGGCGAGGAACAGCTTTACATGCAGAATCGGAATAACCCGGTTATCCAGCCTGAAAGCTTGGTGGAAAATGTCCTTCTCTGAAGAATCCGGCACAGGTTCAATGTCGGCTTCTTCAATCGAAGCGGTATTTTCGATATCATCGACGAGCAGTGCTACTTTGGCTTGCCTGAGCAAAATGATTTTTTGATAGCTGTCCGGGGCCTGTCCAAACAGATTAAATTTTTTGCGCAAGTTAATAATAGTGTAGAGGCCGCCACGAATGTTGGCCACGCCACCATGCCACGGCTCGGCGAAAGGAAGTGGTGTTCCTTCTACGGCTGCTTGAATTTCATCAATTTCCGAAAAATGGACAGCAAAAGATTTGTTGGCCACGTTGAAAATAATAAAGTCGCTCATTAGAGATAGTCTCCTTGCCGTGTTTGGTATGCTTCGAGCAATTCCTATCTCTATTATATTATATCGTTCGACAAGCTGCATATAGCTTTCAAAATAATGATTTGACATTGCAAGTAACCTGTAACTATAATAGTTACATAAAGCGGACCGCTTTTTTGAAAAAAATAAACCTTATTTATATTCAGGAGGAATAGACAATGAAAATAGCAGTGATTGGCGCAACAGGTAAAGCCGGAAGCTTGATCATTCAAGAGGCGGCGGCAAGAGGACATGAGGTGACAGCAATTGTCAGAACGGCATCGAAGTTTGCACAGCCCAATGCAGCCGTATTGGAGAAAGATGCGTTCCAGCTGACAGCAGCAGATTTGAAAGCTTTTGACATCGTCGTCAACGCATTCGGCGCACCGCAAGGCGAGGAAACGAAGCATGTAGAGCTCGGCAAAGTTCTGATTGAAGCGCTCAAAGGCGCACCGGAAACCCGCTTGATCGTAGTCGGCGGAGCGGGCAGCCTGTTCGTGGATGAAGCAAAAACGACGCGCATGCTCGAAACAGAGCATTTCCCGAAAGAATATTATGCGACAGCCTTTAACCAAGGCAGCAACTTGAATGACCTGGAAAGCTCGACGGGCATCAAGTGGACGTTCGTTAGCCCGGCAGCCTTTTTCAACCCCGATGGCAAACGCACAGGCTCTTACACCAAAGGCAAGGACAACTTCTTCTTTAACGCCAAAGGCGACAGCTACATCAGCTACGCCGACTATGCAATTGCCATTGTGGATGAAGCGGAGCAAGCGAACCATGTGAACGAGCGTTTCGCAGTCGTAGCGGAAGCGGAATAAGCAAAAGGAATAGATCATTCCGACATTCTAATAGGTAATAGCTTCTCTAGAAAAAACAGCCCGAACGGACGCATCCGTTCGGGCTGTTTGCATGTCTCTGGCAGCTGCGATAGCAGCTTGACGCTTCACGGCTAGCCTTCGAGTCCGTCGATTTTGCCGAGCACGATCAGCGTTCGAATGAGCACAGCCGCCGCTTGCGCACGCGAAGTTTCTCGCTGCGGCTCGTAGCGGCTGCCGCCAGTGCCGGTCATAATGCCAAGCTCGGCAATGCTGCGTACCGCCTCCAAATACGCCGGCTTCACGCTGGCAATATCTTTGTAGCCGTTGACGTTGATAACGCCGCCGTCTGCATGGCCGGCAGGGAGCTCCTCAGCTTTGGAAATAGCTGCCGCAACCATGTCCGCCATTTGCTCGCGGGTAAGCGGCTGGCTGTCCACGGCATAGGACGCCGGGAGCGCATTTGCGCCGAGCGCCCGTGTCAGCATTGCTGTGAATTCCGCTCGCGTTACAGTCCGCTCAGGAGCAAACTTGCCGCCGCCGATGCCGTTTACCAGCCCCTTCGCTGCGGCCAGCCGGGCCAGCGGTTCGCCCCAATGCTTAGACATGTCACTGAAGACGACGTTATTCTCCGTAACGACATACGTGCCGTCAGACGCAGAACGGATCGCTGCGAACGAGATGCCGCCGATATTCAGCTTGCGGGCGGGAACGAATGCGAGCTGCTTGGTTGCTTCGTCAAAGCGGAAGGCCCCCCAATATTCCGGTATCTCCTTCATGTCGCCAGTCAGCGGAAGGAGAATTGTCATTTCGGAGCTGAATGTGGCCAATGCTCGCAGCACCATGCCAGTCTTGGCATTGATTATATCCATGCGAGCATGGACTGGAGCTCCGAGCAGCTTGCCGTCAGGCAAGCTGCTCGTAAGTGTGCCTCGCAGCGCAGAATCGCCGGATTTATCGGTCAAGGTGAGTTTAAAGCTGATGTCCTGAGCGCCAAGCTTGTTTTCGGCAAGCAGCTCCTGCAGCCCGGGTATTAGCGAAGCAAGCTGAACCGGGATGCGGTAGCTGCCATATGGCGCCTTAATCTCAAGAAGAAAAGCTTCATTTTTACTCGCGAAGCCTGCAAGCACGCTTGCCGGAATGCTGGCATAGACGGCGCTGCTGCCAGTATGCGGCGAAGCCTCCAGCACAGCAATCGGCTTCGTCGTGTCGATGGTGCTCGCCGGAACGAGAGTGCCGTTCAGATTGATGCCTGCCACGGCAGCAGGTGAGGATGTGCCCCCGCTGATGCCGCCTCCGCTTATCGGCGATGGGGTGGGCGCAGGAGTAACTGTTGGAGTGGGACTAGCCGTTGGGCTTGGCGTGGCCGCTGCTCTAGTCACGGTTACGGTGTACGTCTTCGTTGTTCCAATTTGCGCAGTCACTTTCACTTCAATAATATTAGCGCCCTCAGTCAAGGGCAGCGGGCCGAAAGGCGCGCCGCTGGCGGCAGCCTCACCGTTAATCGTGACCGCTGCCGTACTGGCCGATACCTCTGGCGTAACCGTAATCTCGCTCACATTGCTGCTTACAGCTGCTGTATAAACCGTCGTACTCTCATCAAACACTGGATTAAGAGAGCCGTCTGACAATGCAAGATGGCTAAGGTTCGCGTCGGTGGACAGCGGAATAGCGCTCACTTCATTGGACGCGGAGCTGTCCCGCCCGGCAAAAGCAGCTTTAACCGAATAATAATAGGTCATGCCATTGGTCAATCCGGTTACTGTGCGGGAATAGACGGAGCTGCCGACAGTAGCGATCTCGGCTCCGCTGCTCCCCATCGTCTGGCTCTGATAAATTTTATAACCGATTGCGCCGTTTACCGGCTCCCAGGCCAAATCAGCCTGCATATCCCCAGCTATAGCAGGCTGCATAACAGGCACACTGGACACCCGAATGACTTGAGTGGAAGCTAAAGGAATAAGCCAAACGTTGAGGCCGTCAAACATGGCGGAATACATGGGATTAGCATTAACGCCTGCCGGCCAATCCGAGAAGCCCTCCATTTCGCCAGTCGTTGTGTCAATTCTGAATAATTGGCTGTAGGAGCTGGCCTTTACCCAAATATATCGCCCGTCAAAGGCGCTTTCGCCCAATAGGCTTCCGGCTTTATTGAAGCCAGCGGGCCAATCGTCATAGCCGGTCATTTCGCCGGTGCTCGTATCCAGCTTCACGACCTGGTTTGCGCTATAGGGGGTCATCCACATGCTGTCTCCGTCAAATATGGCTCCGTTGAAAGCATAAGCCCCTTTCACAAAGCCGCTAGGCCAGTCGTCGTAGGCGGTCATATCTCCCGTAGCTGTGTCGACCTTGATAACGCTGCTCGCCGTATTAGGAACGAGCCACAAATTTTGGCCGTCATAAATACCGTCGGAAAAAGCATAATTCGGCAGCGTAAAGCCGCTAGGCCAGTCATTATAGCTGGTCATGCTGCCGGTTGACGGATCGAGGCGAATCAGGCTGTTAGCATTGGAGGGAACGAGCCAAATATATTGCCCGTCAAAAACGCCTCCACTAAATCGGGGAGAATGGTTGTTAAAGCCGGCTGGCCAGCTGTTATAGCCGGTCATGGCACCGCTCTCCGGGTCAAGTTTAATAATCCGGTCAGCTAATGACGGGATCATCCATAGCGATTGCCCGTCAAATACGATGTCGCTGAATGCCCCGTTCCCCTTCGTAAAGCCTGCTGGCCAATTGTTATAGCTGGTCATGGCTCCCGTTACAGGATCCAGCTTGACTACCTTATCCGTTTCTTGCGGGGCCATCCATATGGCTTGACCGTCCGAAACGCCGCCCGCAAAAAGCGTGTAGCTCAGGCTCACGTCGCTTGGCAGTTCGTAAGCCGCCATCTCGATAGCTGGTCCGAGAGAGGTTGACACGGTTCCTGATGCCGCAGTTGGCGAGCCTGCTGGCCACAAGCCTGATACCAGCAGCAGAGCGGCGAGACATACCGAGATTTGGCGCTGTATTTTGCTAAACATCCGATAATCCTCCTATTCGTTCCCCTGATTGTAAATGCTGCAATCTATATTCTACTATCTATATTTTACTTATTTTAGCAGCAAAAAAAATCCCCCTTTAGGGGGATTTAGCGAAAAAAAACATCTATTTTACGCAAGCTGCACGTTTTTGCCGTTCATGGACGAAGGAAGCAGCGAATAAACGTTTTGCAGGTGAAATACGCGCGGGCTAAGCTTGAAGCTGGAGCCCTTGAAGGTGCAGCGGTCATAATTGAAATGCAGGGACGATATTGTAATGGTGCAGTTGTTGAACGTGCAGCCAATGTAGTGGTTTCCATCGAAGCAAATATGCTCTCCGTCAAAGCGTTTGTTAATAATATATTCCATCCTATATTCCTCCTCGAAATGTATATCGAATTACTTTGTATTTACCCTAGTAAACAGATATGAAACAGGTATGGAGCGGCATTAATTTCCGAATGCAGCTAGCCCTTTCCTTTATTTGACGAAAAAGGTGCCTGTCCGGTTTTGCGGCGTGCGCTCTTGCAGACTGGGCTTGGATGGGCGTGAACGAGCCAGGCACGCATTCATTTCCCCGCCTAAAATAATGATATGCGACGTAATGAATAACCAGACCAGCAAAATAATAATGCCGCCAATGCTGCCGTACGTTTTGGAGTAGCTGCCGAAATTATTAATGTAGAACTGGAACAGCATCGAGGCTGCAACCCAGCCAATTGTCGTAAACAGCACGCCGGGCAGCACTTCCTTAATAGTCAGCCTGCGGTTAGGAGCAATCCAATACAGCATCGTAAATACGATAAGCATAGCGGCGAGCGGAATCGCATATTTCACCAAATTCCATACCCACTCGCTTTCACTGGGCACATGAAGCAGGTTGAACAAATAGCTGCTGATCGTCTGGCCAAAAACGAGCATAAGCATGACGAGCGTGATGACAAGGCCGAGCACGAGCGTGGCAATCAGTGCAATGCCGCGTATCTTCCAGAAGGGGCGGCTTTCCTGCTCCTCATAGGCTGTATTCAAGCCTTTTATTATGGCATTCATGCCATTGGACGCCGACCAGACCGTCGCCAGCATTCCGACCGATAGCAGCGTCCCATTGCTGCCCTGCGTAATTTCTTCAAGCACCTTGCTGATCGCCTCGCCCGTCTCGGCAGGAAGCAGGCGAATAAGCTCGGCCACGAGGCTGTCACCCGATAACTGAACGAAGCCGAGCAGGCTGACCACAAACAGCAAAAAGGGGAAGAAGGCCAAAATCAAATAAAAAGTCAGCTGCGCCGCTACCCCCGGCACATCATCATCGCGGAAACGGACATACATATCGAGGAAAAACCGCATCGTTTTTGATTTAGGAGCCATAAGCAGCTACCTCCGTTTATGATCTATTTTTTTAAGTTATTTAAATATGATCATGTGGGCGGGTTAAGCCCTGACATTGCCTGCCGTTTATGCTGTTGCTTATGCTTACCCGCACAGGCGGCAGCTCAAGCGAAATAGGACGTATGCTATTCCAAAACCAAGTTGGAAAACTGGATGAGTATGGAGGCGGGTGTCAAGGAAATGAAAGGATGGAGAGAAAGGAGAGGAGCTGGGGCAAGATGATTCGTACAATTAATCGCGCGGCAGGTACAACTTTTTCCAAATGATCATCGTCTATAGAATAAATGGGCGGACAGGAAGTGATCGTTTGGACGTATATTTGCAAGCAAGCGTCGTCATAGCGCTGCTGCTAGGAGTGGGCCTATTGTTTATTGCTTCTACTAAAAAGCGTCATGGGCAGGGCGAGCACTTGACCGAGCGCCAAAAAACGCTGCGGCGAATCGGCGCCTGCATCGTGATTTTCACAACGCTGCTGATCGTATTCGGCTTGTTGTCCTATAACGCCGATGAAGTGCATCAGATGGGGCATTGAATACTGACGCACAAAGGGGTTATCGTTAAGCCGCGCTTGAATAAGGCGGCTTAACGATAACCCCTTCTATTGGTTGCGGCTCAGCTAGTGGTTCTGCTATTGGGAAAACGGTAGGCTGCGCCAGCATGAGTATCCGGCAGGCGTGTATTTCCTTTGCCGAACAGGCGCTCGCGAAGCGTATCCTCCTCGTATTGTTGTCTGAACATGCCGCGCCGCTGAAGCTCTGGCACAACGAGATCGACAAAGTCGATATGCGTCCCGGGCAGTACATAACGCTCCAAATTAAAGCCGTCAATACCGGTTTCCTCTACCCAATATTGCATTTGGTCCGCAATTTCCTCAGCTGTTCCGGCTATTACAATACCGCGAAACTCCTTCTCGGCAAAATTATCGCTCACTTCACGGACGCTCTGAACTTTGCCGCTATGCTTCGTATAGCGCTCGGTATGCGTGCGTCCTTGCTCGGTTTTTATTTGTTCGAACGGCGCATCGGGATCGAGCGCGGACAAATCAATGCCCGTCGCGTTCTCATAGGTGAGCAAAGCCGCCTCCCGGCTGCGATGGGCTTTGTATTCGGCAAGCTTGCCCTCAGCTTCCTCTCGCGTACGGCCAACCACAGCCGACAGTCCCGTGAAAATTTTAATTTCCCCGGCTCCTCTGCCATAAGCGGCAGCCCGCTTGCGAATATCCTGCACCTGAGCTCTTAGCGCTTCTACAGTCGGGGCTTTCAAAAAAACACCCTCGGCATGCTTGGCGGCAAAATCTCGCCCACGATCCGAGCTGCCCGCCTGAAACAGGACAGGCGTACGTTGAATTGAAGGCTCACTGGCATGGGAGGCCTTCATTTTATAATATTTGCCGCTGTGTTCAATGACATGAACCTTGTCCGCATCGGCATAAATGCGGCGCTCGCGATCAGCGATGACAGCGTCATCCTCCCAGCTGCCCTCAAGCAGCTTATAGCTGGCTTCCATAAATTCCTCGGCCTGCTCATAGCGTTCATCATGCGGCAATATGCCGCTGCGCCCAAAGCTTTCCGCACCGCTGATGCCGCCTGTAGCCACGACATTCCAGCCTATGCGGCCGCTGGTCAAATGGTCAAGCGTCGAGAAGCGGCGGGCGTTGGGAAATGGCAGCTCGTATACAGGCGAGGCCGTGGTGACGAAAGCGAGATGCTTCGTGCTGGCAGCGAGTGCGGAAATGACCAGCATCGGATCGTTGGAGGGCGTGTACACAGCTTCGCGATACGACAGCTCGCGCTTATGATGGGGATAGCCATAGGAATCGGCAAAAAACATAAAATCGAATTTGCCGCGCTCCAGCACTTGCGCCAGCTCAATCCAGAAAGCCAGCTCCTTGTAGCGTGTAGATTGATTGGCGGGATGGGTCCATAAGCCCTGCGTCATTTGATTAGGGGTATGAATATCGAAAATGCCTAAATGGATTTTTTTCATCGCAAGCAGCGCTCCGTTCCACTATTTAAATATCAAGTTATTCACTCGGAATAATAGTTATAAGTGAGCATAGCGGAAGGGGGAGCGTTTGTACAATTGAAAATGCTAAAGCGCCGCTTTAATAAACGTAAAGATGGACGCCGTTACCACTCGGGATCGGGAGTGAGCGCCTGCTTAATATCGGCAATCAGCTCTTTATTGATTTGGCTCAGCGTCGTGCTGTTCCGCTTAATGAGGATGCCCAGCTCAGGCCCCTCGGCTAAATCGATAACCTGCTTGATGATCGTCCCCGGCAGCGGCGGCGAAATAGCGACGACGGGCGATAGGGCAATGCCTAGCTGAGCTTGTACATAATATTTGAGCGCGGATATGCTGGCGACCTCAATGCTGTTATGCCGCAGCTTGCCGATCTTTTTCGTAATCATTTCCTCGATGCGAATCCGAAACGAGCAGGTTCCCGGCGTGAACAGAAACTTTTCATTCCGCAAATCCTTCATCCGTATTTCCGCGCGTTCAGCAAAGGGATGCCCAGCAGGGAGCAGCAATGAAAATTGTTCCTTCATTAAACCGTGAAATTCAAGCTCGATATGCGGTTCAGGCTGATTGCACAGCGCCAGATCAATTTCATCGTCGATGACCATCTGCATCAGCTCTTTGGTCGTGCCGACCTTGACTTTAATTTGCACCTTCGGCTTTTTTTGCGTATACGCGGACAGAATGCCAGGCAGGCGGCTGCTGGCGGAAGGCTCTGATGCGCCTACCCGCACAACGCCGGCGTCCCCTTGAATGAAATCCGTTAAGGAGCTGTTCAGCTCGTCGTATTCCCGCAGCAGCATATCGGCCCGTTCATGGAACAGCCGTCCGGCGCTGGTGAGCGTTATCGTTTTGCCCCGCTCGAACAGCTTCATGCCGAGCTCCTCTTCGAGCTTCTTGATTTGTATCGTAATGGTAGGCTGCGAATATTGCAGTGCCTCGGCAGCACGCTGGAAATTACCGAGCTTAACAATGGTCTGGAACGTTTTAATTAACCGAATTTCCATGCGATTTCACCCCTATGCTTAAAAAATACTAAATTGGCTATTTAAATCTTTCAATTATACACGTTCAGCTTTATGCCCTATTATAACAGATATAAACCCGATTAAATCAAGTGGATTACACATATTTAAAATGGAAAATGGAGGTTTTACCCTAATGTCGAACGAAAGCTTGTACACCAGACACGCCCCTAGCTTCTCATCCAAAATATTCAGCTATGCCCCTGATGCCTTTAAGGCGTTCGGCGAATTTAACAAGGAAGCACTTGCTGATGGCGTAATTTCAGTCAAAGTCAAAGAGTTTATAGCCGTTGCCGTTGCCCATGTTACAGGCTGCCCTTATTGTATCGAAGCCCATGTCGGCAAAGCGAAGGCGCTGTCTGCATCGTTCGAGGAATTGTTCGAGGCTGCGGCTGTCGGTGCGGCGGTCAATGCTCATTCCGCCTTTTTTCATTCAGTCAATGCGCTTAATGCGTTCAACGGCAGCAAAGAAACGGACTTGTACAGCAGAAGCAATATCGAGCTGGTCGAGCAGCTGGAGGACGTAAATGAGGGGCTGTACAATGCTTTCTTCGAATATGTGCACAAGTCGCTTAAGCCGCAGCATATCGAAGCGAAGGAAAAGCTGCTCATCGCAGTTGGCTCGGCCCATGTGACGGGAAGTGCTTACAGCATTGAGATTTTTACAAAGCAGGCGAAGGAAGCGGGAGCAACACTGGAGGAGCTGGCTGAGACGATCGTTGTAGCAACGGTGTTGAAGGCAGGCTCTGCGATGGCACACCGGGTGAATGCCCTGCAAGCCTACGAGCGGGAGTAGCAGCCGATTTCTAGCCATTAATAGCCTGATAATCGAATGAATAAGAAGAGGAAGAAGGGGAAGCAAGCATGTCAGAGGAAAATAAAGGCTGGAGCGGACAGCTCCCCGAGTGGGTTCATGAGCAGGTTGTCGCATGGCGAAGGCATTTGCATCAGCATCCGGAGCTGTCCTTTGAGGAGACGGAGACGGCGCAGTTTGTGGAAGATACGCTGCGCAGCTTTGGCGGGCTGATCATCAGCCGCCCAACGAAGACGAGTGTGCTGGCGAGGCTTGTCGGTGCTTATCCGGGCAAAACGCTGGCGCTGCGGGCGGATATGGATGCTCTGCCGATAGCGGAAGAAAACACGTTTGATTATGCTTCGCAAAATCCGGGCGTCATGCATGCCTGCGGGCATGATGGACATACCGCTGTACTGCTCGCGGCAGCGCGTCTGCTTGTAGAGCAGAAGGAGCGGCTGCACGGCGAAATCCGCTTTATTTTTCAGCATGCAGAGGAGCTTCCTCCGGGGGGAGCGCGCGAGCTGGTCGAAGCTGGCGTACTGGACGGCGTGGATTGGATCGTAGGCGAGCATCTGGCCGCCCAATTGCCGGTTGGACAAATCGGCATCGTCTATGGGCAGATGTCGGCTTCGCCGGATAATTTCACTATTACGGTCAGCGGGGTTGGCGGCCATGCCGGTTTCCCTCACCGCTCGGTCGATACGATTGCGATTGGCGCCCAGATCGTGACGAATATTCAGCATATTGTGGCGCGTTATACCGATCCGTTGGAGCGGCTAGTCGTTTCCGTGACCCAATTCACGGCGGGAGCCTCCCATAATGTCATACCCGATAAGGTAACCCTGAAAGGAACGGTGCGGAGCTTCAGCGAGCAGGTGCGCCAGCAGGCGGAGGAGCAGCTGCAGCGCATTGTCGCAGGTATTGTTTCGGCACATAATGCGCAATTCGAGTTCCAGTATGTGTACGGCTATGATCCTGTCGTTAATGACGAAGCATTGACCCGCATCGTGGAGGAGGCGGCGATTGAAGTCGTCGGCAAGGAGCATGTCGTTCAAAACCCGCCGGGCATGGGCGGCGAAGATTTCTCCGCCTACCAGCGCAAGGTGCCTGGCACATTTATTAATATAGGCGCAGGCAACCTTGAGAAAGGCATCGTTTATCCGCATCACCATCCACGATTTGAGATTGATGAGGATGCATTGGCAAACGGAGTGGCCTTATTCGTAAAAGCAGCAGAAAAGCTAGTGGATTGGCAGTCATAATGCACAATAACAGGGAGGCACTTTATTTATGAAGCATTATCAAAAGTTAGGAATAATCGGATTGCTCGGCGCATTGCTCATCGTTTTCGGCTGCTCCAGCAACAGCTCTGCACCTGCAAGCTCGGAAGGAGCGGCTTCGCCTGCCGAATCAGCGGCGGCTGGCACGGCAGCAGGCGAGAAGCTGGCGACCGAACTGAAATATCCGCTCGCGCAAACGATTCCGACGCTTGATCCGCATCTGTCGCTTGGCGGAAGCAATTCCACGATAGCGGTCAATATTTATGAGGGGCTATTCGCCTTTAATGCCAAGTATGAGCCGGTTCCTATGCTCGCAGAGTCTTATGAGCTGAGTGAAGACGGGAAAGTATACACCTTTCACCTTCGTAAAGGTGTCAAGTTTCACAACGGCAAGGAGATGAAGGCAGAGGATGTAGCCGCCTCGCTCAATCGCTGGAAAAATACGGCGCCGCGCGCAAAAAGCTCTTTTTCCGATCGCGAGTTCGAGGTCAAGGATGACTATACGGTCGTGCTCAGCTCGGACGTGCCGAGAAATGATACATTGGCGCAGCTTAGCCATGTGCTTAATTTTGCGGCGATTATGCCGAAGGAGGTCGTGGATGCGGCTGGTCCGGATGGCGTAACCGAGTATATTGGAACCGGGCCGTTCAAGTTTGCGGAGTACAAAACCGACCAATACGTGCATTTGCAAAAATTTGCGGATTACCAGCCTGTCGATGCGCCAGCTGACGGTTTTTCCGGCAAGAAGGAAGCGCTCGTGAACGATCTGTATTTCACTTTGGCAACGGATAATGCGACGCGTTTCTCCTCTTTCCTCGCGAAGGACTTTAACAATGTCGACGTCAGTCTGGATAATTTGCCGCAGGTTGAGAGTGACCCTGATGTGGAAATCATCAAAAACCTGTCTACCGATTTCAATTTGGTTTTCAATAAAAAAGGGCCGCTGTTCTCGCAGCTGAAATACCGCCAGGCTGTCGCATCGGTGCTCGATGTGGACCAGGTTTTGCTTGGAATCGTGTCCACACCGGAACTGTACCGCTTGAATCCAAGCTACATGTACAAGGAAAATGCGAAATGGTACAGCGAGGCAGGCAGCGAAGCCTACAACCAGAAAAATCCGGACAAGGCGAAGCAGCTTCTTCAGGAAGCGGGCTACAATGGCGAGGAAATTACGCTACTGACGACCAAGGATACAGGCACCTTCTATAATGCAACGTTGATGGTGCAGGCGCAGCTGGAGCAAATCGGCATCAAGACGAAAATCGACATTTCCGATTACGCCACGATGCTGACGAAGCGGGCTGACCCGAATGGCTGGGATATTTATGTCGGTCCATTCCTCGTGCCTTCAACGCCTTCACAGCTGCTTTATTTGAACCCGACCTATGGTTTTGCTGATGATGCCAAGCTTGCGGAGCTGCTTGAAGCTTCTACCTCGGCTATTAGCGACGATGCGATTAAAGCGGCGAATGATGCGCTGCAAGCTTATGAGTGGGAGTATTTGGCGGCGATTAAGATCGGCGATATTTACAACTATAATGCGGTTCGCAAAAATCTCGTCGGCTTGACGTACCTCAGCAACATACCGAATCTTGCAAATACGAAGCTGGTTGAATAGCAGCCTTGCACAGCACAATACAGCATTGCAGCGGCATAAAGCAGGCATACAGCAGCTGCTTGCCGTGCGGAATTCTACTTTGGAAGGAGGTAAACGGTTTGACCGCTTTTATTGTAAAACGGGTGTTATCGTTGATCCCCATTCTTTTCATCATGTCGGTTATTGTCTTTCTGATCATTTACCTCATTCCGGGTGATCCCGCGCGCGTCATGCTGGGCGATGGCGCAGACGAAGCGACGATTCAGCAGCTGCGTGCCAATATGGGGCTTGATCAGCCCCTTGTTTTGCAATATGGCCAATGGATAGGCTCGGCGCTGCAAGGAGATTTAGGCGATTCTTATTTTTTGAAAAAATCGGTGTCCGCCGTCATAGGCGAGCATCTTCAGCCTACTTTGTCGCTCGCGCTGCTTGCCGAGCTGATTGCAATTGCCATTGCGCTGCCGTTCGGCATTTGGGCAGCCGTGAATCGCGGAGGCTGGGCGGATAAAGCATTGGCTGCCTATACGCTGCTCGGCATAACGATTCCCGGCTTTTTGCTTAGCATGTTTCTTGTGCTTCTGTTCGCCGTGCAGCTGAAATGGCTGCCGGTATCCGGCTATGCGCCAATTAGTGATGGACTTTGGAATTTCTTGAAATATTTAATTTTGCCCGGCATTTCAGTCGGCGTCGTCATGTCGTCGGTCATTGCCAGAATCGTTCGCTCCTCCTTTCTGGAGGTCATGAACCAAGGGTATGTGAAGACAGCGCGCTCGAAGGGGCTGCGTGAGCGGAGCATCGTATATAAGCATATTTTGCGCAATGCGCTCATTCCCATTTTGACGGTCATTGGCGGAACGTTCGGTACGCTGCTCGCAGGCGCGGCGGTCGTAGAGAGCATTTTTAACATTCCGGGACTGGGGCAGCTTCTGGTCCATTCGGTATCGCGCCGGGACTATACCGTTATTCAAGGCTTAGTACTGTTTATCGCGTTCACCTATGTGCTTGTTAATTTGGTCGTTGACCTGCTTTATGCGGTCGTCGATCCCCGGATTCGGTTGAATAAATAACAGAAAGGAGGCTGGGCGCGGATGGAAAAAGCACAGCCCTCGCTGCATCTGGCAAAGCGCAAGCGCACTATCGGCAATCGAAGGCGCGGACTGCTCAAGAAGCTGCTGGCAAGCAAAACAGCATCGGCAGGCAGCGTACTGATAATAGTGGTCGCCTTTATTTCCTTTTTTGCGCCATGGATATCCGTTTACGGTCCGCTCGACGTCGATATCGTCAACCGTTTGTCGCCGCCGGGCGCGGAGCACTGGTTTGGCACGGATAATTTGGGCCGGGACATTTTCAGCAGAGTGATGCATGGCACGCAAATATCGGCGCAGGTTGGCTTTGCCGTCGCTTTGTCGGTCGCCGTTCTGGGGCTTGTCGTCGGTTTGTATGCGAGCATGTACAAGTGGCTGGATCAATTGCTGATGAGGACGATGGACGCTTTGTTTGCTTTCCCGGCGATTTTGCTGGCGATTGCCATTATGGCCGCGCTCGGGCCAAGCGTTTCCAATCTGATTATTTGCCTGATTATCGTGTTTATTCCTTCGGTAGCCCGAATCGTCCGTTCAGCCGCGCTCGTTGCGAAGGAGCAAACCTATGTGGAAGCGATGCACGCCTTAGGCGCGTCACAGACGAGGATTTTGTGGCAGCATATTATGCCCAGCACGGTTTCGCCGCTTATTGTGCAGAGCTCCTTTATTTTTGCCGAGGCGATTATTGTGGAAGCCGCCCTTAGCTTTCTAGGGGCAGGCATTCCGGCTCCGATGGCAAGTCTCGGCAATTTGCTGGCCGATGGAAAAATGTATATATACAACTCATGGTGGATGACGCTGTTTCCCGGCTTTGCGCTCATTATTTCGGTACTGGCGATGAATTTGTTTGGGGATGGAATCAGGGACTTGCTCGACCCTCATGTTAGACAGGGCAAAGGGAAAAAATAGGGCATCGCAGCCGGCGGGTTGGAGTCCGACTAAGGAGGGTGGAAGAAATGCCGGAGGAGCTTTTGCTTGAGGTTAAAGCTTTACGAACTTATTTTCATACAGCACGCGGGAAGCTGGCCGCAGTCGACGGCGTTTCCTTTGATGTTAGGCGTGGGGAAATCGTCGGCGTTGTTGGAGAATCCGGGTGCGGCAAAAGCGTCACTGCCCAGTCCGTGCTGCGGCTGCTCGATGAGAAGCATGACGTGAGCTATGAAGGGGAAATCCGATTTGCAGGCAGCAATCTGCTTGGGCTGAAGCAGCGGCAAATGCGGGAAATTCGGGGCAATGAAATCGCGATGATCTTCCAAGACCCGCTTAGCTCGCTCAATCCGGTATACACCATTGGCGAGCAAATTATCGAGGCTATAGTGCTGCATCAGAAAATCAGACGCAAGGAGGCGGTTCGCAAAGCGATCGAGCTGCTAAAGCTGACGGGCATTCCTTCGCCGGAGCAGCGGGTGTGGGAGTATCCCCACCAGCTTTCTGGAGGCATGCGCCAGCGCGTCATGATTGCGATTGCACTGGCCTGCGAGCCGCAGCTGCTTATTGCTGACGAGCCGACGACAGCGCTGGATGTGACGATTCAAGCGCAAATTATGGAGCTGATTACGGAGCTGAATCGCAAGCTGGCGATGAGCGTTCTGCTCATCGCCCATGATCTGGGTGTCGTCGCGGAAACATGCCAGCGCGTCGTTGTCATGTATTTGGGACAGGTCGTTGAAATGGCTGATGTCGCCACCTTATTCGCCCGCCCGCTGCATCCATATACGATTGGGCTGATGGGAGCCATACCGCGAATGGATGGCGACAGAACGCAGGATTTGCAAGTAATTGAAGGCAGTGTGCCTTCGCTATCGAATGTGCCGACGGGCTGCCGCTTTGCGCCGCGCTGCGCCTATGCCGACGACCGGTGCCGCCGGCACATGCCGGAATTAACGCGCGATGCGGCTAGTGGAACGATGGTGCGCTGCTGGCATGCTGGTACCTTGGCCGAAGCAGCTGAAGCAGCTATAGCAGTCGTAGCAGCTGAAACGGCCGAGTCAGCCGAAGCATCCGAAAGAGTCGCAGCGAAAGGAGGCGTGCAGCATGCCATCTGCCCATGAACAGGAAGGCGGGCCCATGCCGCTGCTGGAAGTGAAAGGCTTATCCAAGCATTATAGTACGAAGCGTCCGGCATCCTTTCGCAAAAGTCTCGTTAAAGCCGTTGATGATGTTTCCTTTCACATTTATGAAGGGGAAACCTACGGGCTGGTCGGGGAATCGGGCTGCGGCAAAAGCACGCTCGGCAAGGCGCTGCTGCGCCTTGTTGAGCCTACTGCCGGAGAAGCGCTGTATCAGGGCGAGGATTTAAACCGCATGCCGAGCCGCCAGCTTCGGGCCAGCCGCCGGCAGCTCCAGATGGTTTTTCAGGACCCGTATTCCTCGCTGAATCCCCGAAAGACCATCGGCAGAACGCTGGAAGAGCCGCTCATCATTCACGGTATAGGCAGCCCGCAGGAACGAACGGAGCTTGCGCTGCGGATGCTGGCGACGGTGGGCTTGCAGGAGGAGCATTATGACCGGCTGCCGCATGAGCTGTCCGGCGGCCAGCGCCAGCGAATTGGCCTTGCCCGGGCTCTAATTCTTGAGCCGCGGCTCGTCATCTGCGATGAGCCCGTTTCGGCGCTGGACGTCATTATTCAATCGCAAATTATTAACCTGATGCGCAAGCTGCAGCGTGAATTAAAGCTGACGTATTTATTTATCGCCCACGATATTGGCGTCATCCGCCATATATCTGACCGTATTGGCGTCATGTATTTAGGCAAAATGGTTGAAGAGGCCCGAACGGACGACCTGTTCGCCCAGCCGCTGCATCCTTACACGCAGGTGCTGCTGTCGGCTGTGCCGATTCCCGATCCTGCGATGAAGAAGGAGCGGATGGTTTTGCAAGGCGACATACCCTCTCCACTGGAGACGGTCAGCGGCTGTGCTTTTCATCCGCGCTGCCCGTATGCGGTTGAGGCCTGCCGTAAGCAGGTGCCGCTCAAGCGGGAGGTTGCGCCGGGCCATTTTGCAGCGTGCCATCTTGCGTAAGGCCTGTGCACACAAGCTAAGCTATTGAGGGATAGGAGAGAGTAGACGATGAAGAAGAAAATTCATTTGGGCGTCTTCGAGGTGAACGCCGTCAATCATTTAACCCAAGGCATCTGGACGCATCCCGAGCAAAATCGCATTCATTATAATAGCATGGATTATTGGATTGATATCGCCCGAACTTTGGAGCGGGGCAAGTTTGATTTTATGTTTTTCGCTGACAGCTACGGCTATCCGAAGGAGAGGACCGAGCTTGCGTTCCGCGAGGCATCGGGTGCAGTAGGGAATGACCCGATGCTGCTCATTCCAGCGCTTGCGCAGGCGACCGAGCACCTCGCTTTTACGATGACGACCTCGACGACGTATGAGGCTCCATATGCGAATGCGCGCAGATTTTCAACGCTGGATCATATTACGAAGGGGCGAATCGGCTGGAACGTCGTGACGACGAGCAGCAAATCGGCCGCCGATTTGTTCGGCAGAAGCGAGTTTCTGCCGCATGATGAGCGTTATGATATGGCAGATGAATATATGGATGTCAGCTATAAGTATTGGGAGGGCAGCTGGCAGGATGATGCGCTGCTCGTTGATCGCGAGAAGCGGATATTTGCCGATCCGCAGAAGGTTCATAAGGTGAAGCATGAAGGGAAATATTTTAAATCGGAGGGGTACCATGCTTCGACGCCTTCCCCGCAGCGGACGCCGGTTATTTTTCAGGCGGGCAGCTCCGGAAGGGGACGCGCTTTCGCCGCGAAGCATGCGGAGGGCATCTTCCTCAAGGCGCCGACGACGGAGGTGCTGCGGGACCAGATCGCAGATATTCGCAGGCGGGCCGCAGAATATGGACGTGATCCGGCAGCGGTGAAAGTGTTCACCGGGCTGTCGGTTGTGGTGGCACAGACGCGTGAGGAAGCACAGCGCAAATTCGACGAGTATATGCGGCATCAAAGCGCTGAAGCAACGCTGTCCAGCTATGCCGGTGTAACGGGCATCGACCTGACGCAGCTTGATCCGAACGCTTATTTTGAAAATATTCATACCGAAATGGGCCAAACGCATACCGACCGTTTTACGAAGCACAGCAAGACGAAGAAGACGGTGCAGGAGGTCATGGACGATTTTGTGCAAAAGGGCTTCCGCGGACTGACCGTTGTCGGCACGCCGGAAGACGTTGCCGATCAAATCGAACGCTGGACGGAGGAAACGGACGTGGACGGCTTTAATTTGGAGCCGTATGTGCTGCCTGGCTCCTATGTCGATTTTGTCGATCTGGTCATTCCGGAGCTGCAAAAACGCGGGCTGTTCAAAACCGATTACGAAGCAGGCACGCTCCGCGAGCGGCTGTTCGGCAAGGGTGAGGCGCGCCTGCCAGAGCATCATCCGGGCGCTTCGTTTCGCACGCCGGCCGCTCTTGTCTAATCGAAAGAAAGTAGGAGACGATGATGTTTAACGACGAGTTGCTCCTCCAGCTTGTGGAGCAGACCGAATACACGCAGCGCCAAGCGGAGCTTCTCGCCCAGCTTCGCCGAATAGGCAAGCAAAGCATTGGGCCCGCTGCCATACAGGTGGATAACGAAGGAACGTATCCTTATTCCTCGCTCGCTGCGCTTAAGAGCGAAGGCTTGCAAAATCTGTCTGTTCCTGGGGCGTTCGGCGGTTTCGGCGCTGGCTACAAGGGAGATGCTGTGCTGCTCGTATTGGCGCTGATGGAGCTAGCTTCATGGTGCTCATCCACCTCGCAAGTATTTGCCTTGCACAATACGGGGGTACAACTGGTTCATGCGATGGGGGATGCGGGGCAGCAGCGATTTTTTTTCGAGGAAGTCCGGCGCGGCCACCTATTCGGGAGTTTTGGGAGCGAGGCAGGGGCGAATCGTTTCGTATTGGCTAATACGCTTCGCAAAGCAGAGGGAGGCTACCGGCTGAATGGAAAAAAGATTTTTGCAACCGGCTCGCCCGGCGCCAAATGGGCGTTTTGGCGCTCGGTGTCCGATGATGCGCCGGGCAATCAGGATGAACGGTATATGATGCCTATAGCAGAGCTTAATGGAGCAGGCATTACGATCCATAATGATTGGGACGGCATCGGGCAGCGCGGAACCGGAAGCGGAACCGTCATTGCCGAGGATGCTTTTATTCCAGAAGCGCATGTAATGGGAGGGCCAGGCGCTTATGCCGCCCATGCTCCTTTTTTTGCAGCACAGTTTCATATTCATTTTGCAGCCCAATATGTCGGGATTGCGATTGGCGCTTTTCGGGAGGCTGCTGCCTATTTGAAGGAGAAAGCAAGGCCTTGGTCAGAGGCCAAGACGGCGGCTGAGGACCCGATTGCGCAGCTCCGGGTAGGCGAAATGGCGGCCAAGCTGTCCTCCGCACAGCAGCTGGTAGTTCGCGGCGCACGTCTGCTCCAAGCAGTCAATGTGCGGCAAGGTGATCCGGAACTGCACAGGGCTGTTCAAGCAGCTGCGTCCCACGCCAAAATCATCGCAACCGACACCGCGCTCGACGTAACGAATGCAATTTTTCAAATTATGGGTGCCCGCTCAGCGACCAGAAGCTGCAATTTCGACCGCTATTACCGCAACGCCAGAACGCTCACGCTGCATGACCCGGTAGACAAGCAGCGCGAGGCGGCGGGCAAGCATGAGCTGGGACTATAGCTTAGAAATGCAATCAAACACGAACAAGCATAAACAAGGAAGCAATCCGAATGTCCCATTTGGATTGCTTCCTTATGTGTGTTTAGGTAGTGATTAGCTAGGCCCGAAGAAGCAAGCAGGAATAATGATATTATTGAAAACGCTTGCAAAAAATACTATACTTTGATCAAGCGGCAGAAGAGAGAGGGGTAAAGCATGAAAATCAGACATCCGTTTTTTTATCGCACGCTCCGCTTTAAGCTTTTGTTCGGCTTCCTGCTGCTTGTCATTCCGATTGTATCCTTCATGATCTACAACAATCTGTATGCGATTAATGTCGTACGGAATCAGGTCGCCCAGTCCAATAAAAATCTGATCAGCCTCTATATGGGTCAAATTGACCGCAACTTGGAGGATGTGGAGAAATATTTGTTTAATATAGCGGCGATGGAGACGGGCCTGCTCGTACTGGAGCAGCCGCGCGAGCAAAATCCCGACAGCTATACGTTCGAGAAAATCCAGCTCAGCAACCAAATGAGAAAGGAACTGCCCAATTATAAGTCGATGGACATCTTTTTCATTTACTCGCCGGTGAACGATGATATGATGAGCGTGTTCAGCATAGTCCCGGATTATGCTACCCGAGCCGCGATGGAGCAGGACATTTTAGATCATATCAAGCTTGCGAAGAAGCCGCTTGAGAAGGACTGGTTCGTCCAGCATATGGCTGACGGTGATTATTTAGCCTATGTCATTCAATACGGCGACATTTATATAGGCGCGATGGGCAATGTCGATCAGTTGATGGTACCGCTGCATTTAATTGATTTGGGTGAAAATGGCCGGGCCTTTCTGACGGATGACCGTATGAAGCCCATTATCGATACGCCGCTGGATGGCGGCATTTCGATTGAACCAAGCGGCAGCGGGAATGAAGGCTACCAGCTTACGGGAAGCGATGACCAATTTATCGCAGTCGGCGAGCGCTCCTCGCGAGGCCGCTTCGGGCTTGTCGCCCTTATTCCCGACAGCGTTGTGCTGCAGAAGCTTCCCTTTCTGCGCAGCATCGTCTCGCTCATCTCCTTTGGAGCGCTGATCATTTTGCCGATTATTTTGCTGCTGCTGCGCAAGCTGGTGCTTGTTCCAGTCAATCGCATTATTATGGCGATGCGCCGCATCGAGGATGGCAATCTCGATGTGCGGATTACGAAACCGTCCTCCACGTTCGAATTTGAGGTGATGAACGAATCGTTCAACCGCATGATTACGCAAATTCAGGAGCTCAAGGTCAATGTGCTGGAGGAGCAGCTGAATAACAAAAAAGCACAGCTTAAGCATTTGCAGCTGCAAATCAATCCCCATTTTTTTCTTAACTCGCTTAACATTGTTTATAATTTGGCCCAGGTGAAGGATTTTCATCTTATTCAGGAAATGACGCATTGCCTGGTCCAATATTTCCGGTTTATGTTCCGCAGCAATCTGTCGTTCGTGTCTCTGTCTGATGAGCTTGCCCATACGATGAATTATTTACGCATTCAGGAAATGCGCTTTCCGGGCGATTTGACCTTCGCTTTCCATACAGATGACAGTCTTGGCAGGGTGCCTATCCCGCCGCTAGTCATTCAATCGTTTGTGGAAAATACAATTAAGCATGCGGTAAATACGGATACGCAGGTTCACATTGCCGTTACTGCCAAAGCGCACAATGAAGATACGCTTTATGTCCGCATCGAGGACACGGGGGAAGGCTTCCCGCCGCAGGTGCTGGCACTTCTCCAGCGAGATATGGAGCTGAGCAATGAAGAAGGCGATCATATCGGCATTCAAAATGTGAAGCAGCGGCTCGGGCTGCTGTATCAAGACGCAGCACGCATGGCGCTTAGCGGCAGCTCTGGTCAAGGGGCGGTCGTAGAGCTGTGGCTGCCGATGCAACCAGAAGAGACAGGGGGACGACGAGGATGAGACAGCTGTTAATAGTCGATGATGAGCGGCATGCGGTACGGGGCATTAAGGCAGGCGTCGAATGGGAGGAGCTTGGCATATCGGTCGTGCATGAAGCTTACAATATCCGAACGGCTAAGGAAATTATGAGCGACAGCAAAATCGATGTGCTTATTTGCGATATTGAAATGCCGCAGGGCAACGGCTTCGAGCTGCTCGATTGGGTGAAAATCCATTACCCGCAGACGGAGGCGATGTTTCTTACTTGCCATGCGGATTTCTCCTATGCGCAAAAAGCGATTCAGCTAGGCAGCTGCGATTATATGCTCAAGCCCGTCCGTTACCCCGAGCTGGCCAGCACGGTCAAGCGCGCGCTGGACAAGCTGGCGAAAGCCGATCATGATCGCGAGAAGCTGCAATTCGCAGACATGTACGAGCATTATTACCGGCTGTGGGAATCGTACCAGCCGATGTTTATGGAGCGCTTCTGGCAGGATCTGCTTAGCCGCTCGATTCCTTCGACGAAGGATGGAATTCGCGAGGCGCTGGCGAAGCATAACATTGCTTATGAGGAACTGCCGCTCTATAAGCCGGTGCTCATTAGCGTTCAGCGCTGGCATAAGGAGCTGACGCTGCGCGAGGAGAAGATTATGGAATATGCGCTGCGCAATTCATTTGAGGAAATGATACTCGCGAAATCCGGGCTGGGACGAATTATTCAGGTGCGCAGCGGGGCACTGCTCGCGCTGCTGCCTATTCGCCAGGAGGGGGAAGGCGAGCAGCTGCATGAGCAGATCGATTCCTATATCGAGGCGTGCAACCGTTATTTTTTCTGCGACTTATGCTGCTATATGGGAAGCTCAGTACCTGTAGAGGAAATATGCGAGATGTACGAGCAGCTCGTTGAGATGGAGTCGCGCAATGTAACGCGCACGAACGAAAGGCTTAGTCCCGTCAATTGCGGCATCAGCACGGATGTTGCCCCGCTTCCTGTGATGAGCGGCTGGGCGGAAATGCTCAAGCTCGGCTGCGGGAAGGAAATGCTGGAGGAAATCGCTCAATACTTGGATGGCGTGAAACAGTCGGGGCAGGCGGATGCCAAGTGGCTGCGCAGCTTTTATGAGGATTTTCTGCAAATGGTGCATCAGGTGCTGCATGCGAAGGGACTGCGGGCGCATCAGGTATTTTCCGCAATGGTATTGATGAAGCGGGTAGATGCCGTAACCCGGTCTATTACTGACTTGTCGGAGTGGGTAGCTGTGCTCATTCATGAGGTCAGCGGCAATCTGAATAGCGTAGATGAGACGCAGACCGTCGTCGACAAGGCCAAGCATTACATCGCCAAGCATATGAGCGACGATTTATCGCGTGAGGATATTGCCAGCCATGTATGCCTGCATCCGGATTATTTGGCCCGCCTGTTCAAGAAGGACACAGGGCTGACAATTTCCGAATATTTGCTGCAGGAGCGGGTAGCGCTCGCGAAGCAAATGCTGGCGAAGACGGAGCTGGCGATTACAAGCATTGCCTATGAGCTGGGCTACGGCAACTATTCGCATTTTTCGAAAATGTTCAAAAAAGCGACTTCGGTCGGGCCGCAGGAATATCGCAAGCTCCAGCAAAGTGGGCAGGCAAAGGGAAGCTGATTTGCCCCCTTTCCTCTTACGAATCTAAAATAGCCCTTCAGTTCCACGGGTAGCGAGGCGTATGGCAAGCTAGTAAGCCATCTCCCATCCGCTGTGGAATGGAGGGTTTTGTGCGTTTACCAAAAAGCATCCGGGCGGCTGCGAATTAGTATTGCTTTTTTTCCAGTATTCAACTATAAATAGATCAGACTTAGGGCGGAGGTGCTGGCGGATTTGCAAGCAATGATCAAAATAATGCGCCGATTTGCCGAATACAAGCTGCTGAGCAGCGTATTCTTATTCACACTATTAATAGAAGTAGCCTATACAGTGGCTTCGCCGCTTAGCTTGAAATATTTGGTGGATGAAGCTTTTACACCGCGAGACTTTCAGGCGTTTATTATCATTATGCTTATTTTGCTAGGCGGGGGCATCTTGAATGTCATTGCCGGTGCAGTGTCGGACTATTCATTAGGCAAGCTGGCTGGAGAGGTCGTTCGCAAGCTGCGAACGGAGCTGTTTGCTCATATCCAGCTCCAGTCCTTGCCTTTCTACGAGCGTTATCGGGTTGGTGATTTAGTGACCCGCTTCTCGGCTGATATGGGCTCCATTGAACGGGTGATTCGCGGCTCCAGCCCGATGCTGCTCAAAGAATTGCTTGCTGTAGCGCTTGGGCTTATTATGCTGTTTACACTGGAATGGAAGCTGACGCTTGCCATGCTCGGGGGCTCGGTTCTCATGTTTGTGCTGCCGCAGCTTGTGCAGAAGCGCTCGGAGCGGGCGAATCGGGAGTACAAGGAGGCGCAGGAGCGCTTCTCCAATATGATCGATGAGATGGCCAAGGGGCACAAAACGATTCGGGGCCTGCATCAGCAAAGCCGGTTTCGCATAAGGGGCGACAACAAAATTACGGCTTTGTTTAAGACAGGCATGAATCTTCATATTAGTAACTCTTTAATGGAACGGCTGCCTTTAACGGCTTTGCTGCTACTCAATGGAATTATGATGGGCTTCGGCGGTTATTTAATTTTTCATGATGCGATGACTGTTGGCGGCTTTATCGCCTTCTTCACCTTGTTTATGAGCGTGGGGCAGTCGGGCTCGAATCTGGCCTTTCTCGTTCCCCAATTAATCGAATCAAACATCAGCTTCCAGCGTATCGATGAAATGATGGCCTGCAAGCCAGATTTGCCAGCAGCCGGGCACCCTGCATTACTGCCGGACACGAGCTTATCCCTGCGCATGGAACAGGTCACCTTTGGCTACAACGCGGGCATTCCGCAGCTGAAAGATGTCAGCCTCCAGATCGAAGCTGGCAGCTATGTTGCTTTCGTTGGCCCAAGCGGATCGGGCAAAAGCACAGCGCTCCAGCTGTTATCCCGCTTTTATGATCCCCAGCAGGGAAAAATATTTATCCAAGATGTCCCCCTTCAGGACATTAGCGAAGCCTCGCTTAGACAGCACGCTGCGCTTGTTTCGCAGGACACATTTTTGTTCCATATGACGGTGAGGGAAAACCTGCTGCTTGGCGACGATATCGCGGAAGCGGACATGATTGCAGCTGCGAAGCAGGCGGGCATCCACGACACCATAGCAGGCTGGCCGGATGGCTACGACACCTGGATTCGCCATGAAGGCGGCTCCTTATCAGGCGGGGAGCGGCAGCGTATTGCCATTGCACGCGCTCTGCTTCGCAGGCCGCAGCTGCTGCTGCTTGATGAAGTAACATCGGCGCTGGACCCGGCAGCTGAGGCGGATATTAACCACCTTATTGAACAATTAAAGGGTACTCAGACAATCGTAGCAGTCACCCACCGTCTCTCTTCTGTCGTAAATGCGGATCGAATTTTTGTATTTCAGGGCGGTCAAGTGGCAGAGAGCGGTTCCCATCAGCAGCTGATTAGGGAGCAAGGGCTTTACAGCAGCCTATGGGAGAAGCAGCATGGCTTCCATGTATCGGGAGATGGACGTTATGCGTCGGTGAGAGGAGAGCGGCTTGCGAAGCTGCCGTTTTTTGCCGGAATGGGTCCCGAGCTGCTGGAAGGCGCAGCTGAATTATTCACCTCCGAAACGTGCAGGGAAGGCGAAGCGGTTGTACGGGAAGGCGAGGAGGGCGATAAGTTTTATATTATCGTTCGCGGCATTTTTGAAATATGGAAGATGTTTGAGGGTCAAGAGGATAAGAAGGTAGCGGTATTGCAGGACGGCGACCATTTCGGAGAAATTGCCCTGCTGCGGAACATTCCGCGCACTGCCACGGTAAAGGCAGCCGGTTCCGGCGTCCTGCTGTCGATGCGGCGCGAAGCGTTCCATCGGCTGACGAAGGAGCATCCGCAGCTGCTGCATATGCTGGAGCAAACGCTTCAGCAAAGAATATAGCGCAGCGGCAGAGCAGAGCGGGAACATTTTCAGGTGCAGAGAGGGGGGATTTAAGGTGGCAATGGCGTATTTTAAACGGTGTGAAAATGATGAGGATTATGCAAAGGCCAGCTTGTTTCTATTGAAGCACAGGCGGGATTTGCATCCCGCTTATACGACAATGGACACGTTGTCGCTGCTGTACGCTTATTTGACAGAGGGACAGATCATTGTAGGATTGGATGAGCTGCACCAGATAAATAGCATTTCCGGTTTTTATTATGGGACGCCGGAGCAGGATTTTCAGAATAAAGCAGTAGTTTTTGTGGATATGGTCATTGTTGAGCAAAAGCATCGGGGAACGCGCTTGTTTGCAGAAGGGCTGAATTTTCTAGTCCATCATGTGTTGGAGAGTCGACCGGAGGTACAGGAGCTGAGCCTCGCAGCCTTGTCGGAAAATAAGCGGCTTTGCCGGATGTATGCCAAGTTTGTACAAGAAAAGTACAAGCGCGAGGGTGCGCTTGGAGAAGAAACGGTTTTTAGCGGTGAAATTAGAAAAATTGGTACTATGCTAAGAAAAACCAATCCAGTATAATCGTTTTTGTAGGAAAAATTATCTAGGAATGGAGGCGGACAAATGATTCCACCAATCGGATTTGGCAACAAAGACACCAAAAAAGGCAGCGGTTTCGGCAAGATTGTTAAGGTTAATGAAGCATTGAGAGCCCAAGCGAACTAATGTCGTTTATATTTCGTCCCTGTGCGCTTGAAATGGATGAAGAGGCGTACGCTGCGTTTCTGATTCAGCATCATGCTGAACTGAATCTGCCTTATTCCTTCCCGATGAAGCTAAGCTTTATGGGAGGGCCGCTCATTTTGGGAAAAGGCCTGCTGCTTTTTAGTGAGGAGCCTTATGAGATTGCAGGCGCTGCGGGCTTCGTCTGCGGGACGGGCGAGCATGATTATGAGGATCAGCATATTTGCCAGATCGAGATTGCTTTTATCCGCAAGGAATATCGTGGCACCAGGCTGTTTGCTCACGGCTTGAATGCGCTCATTGAATTAATGAAGAAATCAAGCCCTGACGTCCAACAGGTACAGTTTTGGGTGAGGGCGGATGATCGCCAGCTTGACAAGCTGCTGTCCAAATTTACAGCGCTGCGAGACGCATCGAAGTCACCCGTAATTCATCTTATGCTTTACAAAATCCCCTTTAGCGAGCTCGAAGGCTACGTTCAGAAACGAACTGCTAGGACTCGCCCCTAACCTTTGATAATGAAGGTTATCCGTATGTATTACTTTCCCAAACAGCTAATCTATTATGAAGCAAGCTTTTGATTGTTTAGCGCTCTCAGAGGCGCTTCCTAAAAGCGATAGTGAAATGAAGCACGAACGGAGGCGAGCACATGATCCCGCCAATCGGTCTTGGCAAGAAAGATATCAAAAAAGGCAGCGGTTTTGGCAAAATCGTTCAGGCAAATGAAGCCTTGCGAGTACAAGCGTAGAGGCTGCACATCCTCTTAGGCTAAAGAAGCTTGCGATGGCTAAAAATTGAATTTTGCGTTTCATATCCGGCTTCATGATGAACTGAATTCGCCAAATATTCCCTATGGAGCTGAGCTTCATGGGGAATATTTATTTTCTTTCCCAAATAACCGATATCCTTCAAGTGGTAAGCTTATTATAGATTGTGTCATATAGTGGCCTGCCTGAAAGAAGCCTGTTCTGTTCAAGCTATTGTACGGGGGCCAGAAGAATATAAATGAATCTCATTAGGCTAATGAGCTGGAGGAGGTAGGCATAGTGACTGAGGAAGAAGTATTAAGAGGCGGGAATGTTAATCACATTATTCGAAAGGAAAATACTGTTCTCCGACCCACTGGTTATTGGAGTCATAGTGTTCATGAACTGCTCAAACATTTAGAGAAGCAAGGGTTTGAGGGAGCGCCAAGATTTCTCGGAATCGACGATTCTGATCGTGAAATATTAACATTCGTTCCAGGTGAATCTCCAGGTAACGATTACCCTGAACTTGAATCTTACATGTGGTCGGATGAAACGCTTGTGGGTCTAGCAAGTCTTTTACGGCGTTTCCATGATGCGACTGTAGGATCTAATCTTATAACAAAGAGCAAATGGCAGCTTAGTTATATTGACGATCGTGAGCACGAAGTGATCTGTCATAATGACGCAGCGTTGTACAATGTGGTTTTTCAAGAGGGGATTCCTGTGTCGCTGATTGATTTTGACATGGCTGGCCCCGGTCCGCGCATGTGGGACATTGCGTATGCTCTTTACACATCAGTTCCGCTTGCGAGCTTCGCACCAGACCATTCTTCGGGAACAACGGTAGAGTATCAATCGAATGTACACTCAGCTGAGCGCCGTCGGCGGATACAGTTGTTTTTTGATTCGTATGGAACTCCCGTCCCTAACGAGCTTTGTAAGTGGATTATTCAACGATTGACTACCATGTATGATACGTTGAGAAAGGGTGCTGCCGAAGGAAATCTTGCCTTTAAGAAAATGGTTGATGAGGGTCACTTGGCCCACTATGAGAGCGAGATTCAATTTGTAACCGATCATTTCAATGATTGGATATTGAATTAAATATTAAGCTAGCATTATTTCAAAAAGCCAGCGGTATGCTAGAACTTTATTTTCCAGTTCTAGCATACCGCTGGTTTTTTTGTGTTGGCGCCAGTCTCATACGTATTATTCGCCCCGTTCCTTCAAGATGTCGGAAGATGACAACGAAGAAGTCGGTTTAGTCGTAGTGTGCTTGCCCGCGAAAAACTAAGATAGAGGTAGAAGAAGTGAAGGGGGAACCGCGATGGCGACGACTGCAAGCACAGCGACAGCAAAACCAGCGGAGCAGCAGACGGAAGTAAGACGGGCACAAAATCCCGTATTGAAAAGGCTGAAACGTTACGCACCATTATTCATTATGATTATTCCCGGAGTCATCTATTTGTTCATTAACAACTACTTGCCGATGCTGGGGCTCATTATTGCGTTCAAGGATGTCAACTTTGCCAAAGGCATTTTGGCCAGCGATTGGATCGGCCTTAAAAACTTTGAATACTTGTTCAAAACCGAAGATGCCTGGATTATTACCCGCAATACGCTGCTCTACAACATATCTTTTATTATACTAAACCTGATTATAGCGGTGGGCATTGCCATCTTGCTTAATGAAGTGAAGAAAAAAGTGGCCGCCCGTTTTTATCAAAGCATCGTGCTCATTCCTTATTTGATCTCAATGGTTATTGTCGGTTATTTGGTACTCGCCATGCTGAGCGGTGAAACCGGATTCATCAATAAACAGATCCTTCCGCTCTTCGGAATTGATCCAATCTCATGGTATAGCGAGCCTAAATATTGGCCGATCATTCTAGTCATCGTCAACGTTTGGAAAAATGTCGGCTACCTCTGCATCATCTATCTTGCAGCGATCATCGGCATTGATCCGGAATATTATGAAGCCGCTACCATCGACGGAGCAGGCAAATGGCGCCAAATTACGCAAATTACGATTCCGCTTATTGCACCCGTAATTACGATCATGACGCTGCTGCAAATTGGACGTATTTTCTACTCGGATTTTGGTTTATTCTATCAAGTACCACTGAACACTGGCGAGCTGCTTTCCACAACGAATGTTGTTGATACGTATGTGTACCGTGCGCTCATTAATCTTGGCGATATCGGGATGTCCTCAGCTGCAGGCTTGTACCAATCCGTTGTTGGCTTTGTGCTCGTGCTGCTGTCCAACTATATTGTAAGTAAACGAAACCGCGACAATGCGCTGTTCTAGGAGGTTAGGGCCATGGTAAATACGAAGGAAAAAATATTTCAAGCCGCGATTCATATTTTCTTTATCGCTGTAGTGCTCATGTGTCTAATGCCATTCGTGCTGCTGCTCACAACTTCCTTTACGAGCGAAGCGTCCATTGTCAAAGACGGTTATTCGTTATTCCCTAGCGAGTGGAGTCTGGATGCTTACAAGTTTTTATGGAATGATGCTGAAAATATTACGCGTTCATACGGGATTACGATTTTCGTCACGTTAATTGGAACGTTCATCGGGCTGTCGATATCCGCGCTGTTGTCCTACCCGATGTCGCGCAGCGATATGCCCATGAAAAAGCAGCTCGCCTTCTACGTCTTTTTCACGATGCTGTTCAATGGCGGACTCGTGCCGACTTATCTGATTTACACACAGGTATTCGATATGAAAAACTCTCTGCTGGCGCTAATTATTCCAGGCTTGCTGACGAACGGTTTCTTCGTCCTCATTATGCGGACGTTTTTCCAAAATTCGATCCCGCATGCGATTATTGAATCCGCTTCTATTGACGGTGCTGGAGAATTCAAAATTTTCTTCAAGATGATTTTGCCGCTGTCGCTGCCGATCCTCGCAACGATTGGCCTTATGCAGACGATTGGCTATTGGAATGACTGGTTTAACGGGCTCATTTATATTACCGACAGCAAGCTGTTCAGTTTGCAAAACCTGCTGAACCGGATTTTGCTCAACGCCCAGTTTATTCAGAACAACGCCTCAACGCTGAATGCGGGGGAAGTAGCCAATGCGCAAATTCCGCTGGAAACGGTAAGGATGGCCATGGCGGTTATCGGCGTAGTGCCGCTGCTGTGCGCATACCCTTTTTTCCAAAAATATTTCGTCAAAGGGCTTGTTATTGGTGCCGTTAAAGGTTAATGCTGTTAAACGTCTGGCTATTCACGGCTTTCAGCCGGTTAGCATACAAGCTTGAACAAACAGGGAGGTTGCAGAGATGAGAAAACGGACAAATGGAATAGTGGCGATGCTGCTGACGGTTATGCTGGTGCTTGCAGCATGTGGCGGCAACAGCGGCGGTTCAACATCGAATGCCGGAGCAACGAATGCTGCAGGTGGAGAAACAGGCGGAGCGTCTGAACTCAAGCCTTATGAAATGACGGTGGCTTTCTTAAGCATCGGCAATACGAAGGATTTGGCTGAGGTTCAAGCCGAAGTCAATAAAATTACCCAAGCCAAAATCAATGCAACCGTTAAATTCCTTCCTATTGATATCGGGGCATGGCAGCAGCAGATGAACCTGATGCTGGCGGGCAATGAGCCGCTGGATATTCTCGTAACGGGCACAGGACTTAACTTTGGCACGCAGGCTGCTAAGGGCCAGCTCGTAGAGATGGATGACCTCCTGGCAAAATACGGACAAGATATTCAAAAGGTTGTTGGCGGAGATGTCATCAAAGCCGGCTCCTCGAATGGCAAAATTTACGCGATTCCAAGCGTGCGCGACTGGGCAGCAGATTATGGCCTCGTTATGCGCCAAGACATCGTAGACAAATACAAAATTGATGTCAATGCGATTAAGACGCTGGATGATTTGACGGCTGTTTACCAAACGATTAAAGACAATGAACCGGGCATGGCAGCTGTATTGCCGGAAGGCCCAAGCTTCTCGGTTATCCAATCGATGGTGGGCAGCGTCATTGACCCGCTTGGCGACGAGAATGGTGTACTGGTCGGCTTTGATGGCGAGCTGAAAGTCGTAAACTGGTACGAAACCCCTGAATATGCGAGCTTGGTGAAAAAAGCAAGAGATTGGTACAACGCGGGCTTTATTCCTAAAGATATTTCAACGAATCAAACGACTTCCGAGCAATTGATCAAGGCTAACAAGGCGTTTGCTTTCATGGCGCATATGAAGCCTGGCTACGAGAGCAAGGAGTCGCTGCTTACAGGTACACCGCTCGTTGCAGCACGTATTTCCCCAGCGATTTCGACGACTTCCTCGATCGCTAACATTATGTTCGGCATTGCAAGAAACTCCGAGGACCCTGAGCGCGCCATGATGTTCCTGAACCTGCTTTACTCGGATGCTGACCTCATTAACCTGATCGACTACGGCATTAAAGGCAAGCACTATGAAGTGAAAGAGGGCAATATTATCGGCTTCCCGGCTGGCGTAGATTCCTCCAGCTCGACTTACAACCCGACGCATGGCTGGATGTGGGGCAATCAGTTGCTTTCCCATATTTGGGAAGGGGACAGCGCAGATTTGTGGACGAAGCTAGATGAGTTCAATAAATCGGCGGTTAAATCGAAAGCGCTGGGCTTCAGCTTTACAGCAGATCCTGTCAAAACAGAAGTGGCAGCTGTTCAGAACGTGAAGGAGCAATTCAAGATTGGTTTGGAAAACGGTACGCTTGACCCGGATAAATATTTGCCAGAATACATCGCGAAGCTAAAATCAGCAGGCATGGATAAAATCGTGGCCGAAAAACAAAAGCAGCTGGATGAGTGGGCGGCAGCCAATAAATAAAATTCGAAGGAGTGAAGGTCTGGCATGAGCATTCAAGCAGGCATCAACATTTATTCCGTCTATGAGCAGCTTGCTCAAGATTATTACGGCACTTTGCGCAAGCTTGCGGAAGCAGGCTATACCCATCTGGAAATGCTAGGCTTCAATATGGTGAAAATGTCGCGGTTCAGCGATGAGTTTCCGGCCAAGGAGGTTGCCGCCGAGCTGGCGGCCTCCGGCCTAAAGGCCATCGCAGCCCATGAGGGGCCGATGCCCGGCGAGGAACTGCTCGCCCATCGTTGGGATGAGCTAATGGATTATTATGAACAGCTTGGCTGTACGTCGCTGGTGCTGCCATCCGTATGGATGGACGACCGTGACAGCACGCTGCGTCTCGCCGAGCAGCTGGAGCAGCTTGGCGGCAAGCTTGCACAGCGCGGCTTCCAGCTTTACCTCCATAATCACGCCCATGAATTTAAGGCGGATGGCGACACGACGCTGTTTGATATACTAGCCGCACATACCGATCCGTTGCATTTGAAATTTGAGCTTGATCTCGTGTGGGTGATGCGGGCCGGGGTTGATCCAATTGCAGTAATGGAGCGAGTCGGCGACCGCTGCGATATGATTCATCAGAAGGATTTCAGCAAGCAGCTGTCCGGCCCGCTTAATTTATTCGAATCCATTCAAGCGAACGGCGACGAAGGGCTTGGGCTGATGGATGTTTACCGCAAATATATCGTGCCCTCGGACTTTGTCGATCTCGGTACAGGAGCTTTCGATTTTGCCCATGTGTATGGGAGGATCAAGGAGCTTGGCCATGTGAAATATGCATTGGTTGAAAATGAAGGGAAATCCGCGGATAAGCTTGCCAGCGTCCGCAACGATCTGGAGTATTTGCGCACATTCATTTAAAATATAAAAATTTATATGCTCACATTTATAACTATGCTTATATTTCATCGCGAAACGGTTGCTTTGCCGCCAAAAGACGGCTTTCGGCCGTTTCATCTTAGGAGGCTGCAAACGATGGGGAAATTGAAAGCAGGCATTATAGGCTGTGGAGGCATCGCCTTTCAGAAGCATATGCCGTCACTGAAAAACAATAGCGATTTGGTTGATATGGTTGCATTCTGTGATATTATCCCGGAGCAGGCAGAGAAAGCGGCGCAGCAGTTCGGCACAGAGGATGCCAAAACGTATACCGACTATAAACAGATGCTCGAAGACAGCTCTATTGATATCATCCATGTGCTGACGCCCAACTTGCAGCATTCATTTATTACAGTAGATGCGCTGGAGGCAGGCAAGCATGTAATGTGCGAGAAGCCGATGGCGATTAACTCGGCAGAAGCGCGTAAAATGCTGGATGCGGCAGATCGGACAGGCAAAAAGCTGACGATTGGCTATCAAAACCGTTGGAATGACGATTCCCAGACGCTGCATCAAGCTTGCCGGGAAGGCGCGCTCGGTGAAGTGTATATGGCGAAAGCCCATGCGATCCGCAGGCGGGCGCTCCCGACATGGGGCGTATTTGCCGACAAGGAGCAGCAAGGTGGCGGCTGCTTGATCGATATTGGCACGCATGCGCTTGATTTGGCGTTATGGTTTATGGACAATTACAAGCCGAAGTCCGTCAGCGGCTCGGTGTTCTACAAGCTGCGGGATAAGCCGGAGGGCAATATGTTCGGTCCGTGGAAGCCAGAGGAGCTGGAGGTAGAAGATTCCGCATTTGGCCTCATTAAGATGGAAAATGGCGCAACGATTTTCCTTGAAAGCTCCTGGGCTTTGAATACGACAGATGTGAAGGAAGCGAAGGCATCGCTCTACGGCACGAACGGCGGCGCAGAGATGAAGCAAGGCGCGGATTATGCTGGAGAGCTGATCTTCAACAACGTCCAGTTCGGCAAGCTGATGGAAACGAAGGCGGCTGCAGGTCCCGGCATTGCGTATTTCGGCCCCGGCTCGAATGATCCGGGTACGAAGGAGGCTCGGCAGTGGCTGGAGGCGGTTATCCATGATAGGGAACCGCTTGTGAAGCCAGAGCAGGCTTTCGTGGTGACGCAAATTTTGGAAGCGATCTACGAATCGGCAGCGACAGGCAAAGAGATTTATTTGTAAAAAGCATGCAAAGAAGCCCGCAGCGATATTCGGCCTAGCCGAAGCTGCGGGCTTTTTTGCATATTAATGAAGCTTATCGTTATTTTCATTGTAAATGAGAAGATTTATCAATTATAATATAGGGACTAAGAGATAGATCGAGCGGTTCTTTTAAGGCAGGGAGTGGGGAGGTTGGGGAATTGAAGCTGGACGAGCATATAAAGTTATGGAATCAGGCGGCTATAAAAATATGGGATATTCGCCATGCCGTCATGCAGCCAGGGGAGCTGTTGGAGGATTATTTGCTGCCGTCAAGCGGCTTCATTTACAGTGTGCGCGGTGCTGGGCATTTGAAGCTGGACGGCGACGAGCATGAGGCTCAGCGGTTTCATATCTTGCATGGCGGCAAGGGCATGCGGCTGGATGTGTGGGCGGAGGAAGAGTTTGAATATTATTTGCTATTGTACCGGGCGGTATATGCATTGCCGGGCAATAAAGAGCTGGCGCGGCTGATGGAACGGCATCAGCCATTTGCGCTGCAATATGGTTTTCAGCCGCAGGAGCCGCTGCCCTTGCTTCGTCCGCTGGATTTGATTCGGAAAGCGTGGCAGCAAGCAGATGATTTGGACCGTATCCAGATTAAGGGGCTATTTTATCAATTTATCCATGAGCTGCTCCGGCAAATGAAGACGCAGGGCATTAAAGTGAGCAAGCCGGACCTCGTTACGCAGGCCATCCGCTACATAGAGGAGCATTTTCAGGAGGCCATTACGCTGGAGTCGCTGGGTGAAAAGCTGAATTACAGTTCCCGGCATCTATCGATGCGCTTTAAAGAACATACGGGAGCAAGTCCGATCCATTATTTGATTCAAATCCGGGTGAAGCGTGCGGCTGAGCTGCTCATTGGCACGGATGCGGCACTGAATGATATTGCGCTTGAGGTTGGTTACGCGGATGTGTATTATTTCAGCCGAATTTTCAAAAAACATACCGGCTTATCGCCCGTTCGTTTTCAAGAGCGGGAACGCAACAAGCGGCTTTCAGAAGATCGTCCATTCATCTTATCTGAAAAATCCATTGGAACGGGCAAGCTGGCGCGTTATATTGGTAATTATGATAATCATTATCAATATAAACGTGGAGGGTCTGTTCGAATGAAAAGAAATACAACATCGGGTCTCGCTATTAGCTTATTGCTTACGTTAACGCTATTGCTAGGTGCCTGTTCATCAGGCACTGCGAATACGAGCACGAACGCTGGAGCTTCTCCTTCGCCGGGCAATACGACGGAATCAGCGTCACCTGCGCAAAATGACAGCAGCCAAGCGTCTCCTGCGGAAGCAGCAACACGCATCGTCAGCACAGAGAAAGGCGATGTGGAAGTGCCTGCCGAGCCGAAACGCGTTGTTGTACTTTACATGCTTGGCGATGTAGTGGCCATGGGCGTGAAGCCGGTCGGTGTTTCGGATGTATACGAAGGAGCGGCGTTCGAGCAGGAGCTTGCAGGCATTCAAACGCTTGGCAAATGGTTCGAGCCGAATCCTGAAGCGGTGCTTGCGCTTGATCCTGACTTGATTATTACACCTTCTGAGGAAACGTATAACATGCTGCGTGATATTGCTCCAACGGTTTTCATTCAGCCGTTTAACGATAAGACGACGGAATCACGAATGAATATGCTGGGCAAGGTGTTTAATAAGGAGCAGGAAGTTAAGGCGCTGCTGAACAACTTCAATAAGAAAGTGGAAGAGAGCAAGGAGAAGCTGAAAGCAGCAGGCGTTTATGACAAGACCGTTTCTATTATTGAAGGCGGGAAGAAGGAAATGTCAGTTGTCGCCAGCAAGCAGTTTGGCCGCGGCTCGCAAATTATTTATGAATACCTCGGAATGAAAGCTCCGAAAGTAATTCAAGATATAATCGATTCGGGGAAAGGCGACAACCAGATCGTATCGATGGAAGTGCTGCCGGAATACATGGGCGATTATATATTCCGCTCCTCGTATTCAGGTATGGATGATCTGTCCGAAAACGCAATTTGGAACAGCATCCCAGCCGTAAAAGAAGACCGCTATGTCGAAATTGAATTTGGACTTGCATATTACAGCGATATTTATTCGATGGACAAGCAGCTTGATTTTATCGTGGAGAAACTGCTCGAGGGTGCGCCGAAGGCATAGCAACTTTATATTAAAGCTAGCCAGCTGTTCTATAACAGCTGGCTTTTTGCTGAGTGAATGCCCGTTCACATGCGCGAATAGCGAAGTGTGAACAAATGAAACTTGGGTGAACAAATTGCGGGAACAGCAGTGGTTCAGCTTGCTCCGAATTGTTCAATTGAAGGATTGCGAATGGTTGGTTACAATCCATTGTGACGCTCCAGCACTCTTTTTTTGTAAACGCATACATGTTTGGGGTGATCTATATACAGAGAGGGGATTCATCGTATTGAACAAGCGAAAATGGCTTTCGGCCGCATGCTCCTGTTTATTGGTGCTGTCCATGTTCGTATCTGCTGTTCCTGCCTATGCGGCAGATGAACCGCAAAACGGAGACAATTCGGTTAATGTGAGCGCAGCGGTACGTGATGATTTTACTGAGCAGCAATTGAAGGATAACGACTATATTCTTTATTTTGTGAATGCAGGGGACCCAACGCCATCTACAGTAGAAGGCACCGATAAGTTTGGGCTGTATTCCTCCGTAACCGAGCAGGTATATGGAGTGGATGCCGTAACCGGGAAAAAATGGGGGTTAGTGACGACTGCAACAGCTGCAAGAACAGGCGATGCTTCTACGAAGCTGGGGACGCTGCGTTATTATAATGGCACGCAAGTAAGGGATAAGGCGATCGAATACAAATTCGAGCTGCCGGAAGACCGCTATGATATTACGTTTGGATACAAAAATCCGTGGAGCGGCCGCAGTGTCAATATGGTTGTGAACGGAACAAATCTCTCTGGTGAATACAGCATTGGCGAGTATGACGCAGTGAAGGAGGTTACTTATCGAAATGTAAGCCTAACGGGCAATGAAATGCAGGTTCGCGTTCAAGGTCCGGCTACTGCAGCATTAAGCAATTATAATGATCCAATGCTTAGCTATATTATTGTCCGTCTGAATGTCACAATCCCGTTATCCGATCTGGGAGATAAGCTGGATGAGGCAAGAAGCGAGGCATTGGATGTGAAATACACACGCTATAGCGTACAGGTGCTAAATGATGCAATCGCTGCTGCTTCGGATGTGTTTGATGCACTATCTGCGAATGGCACAGACATGCAGGACCCGGCGGTGCAGGAGCAGGTTCGCGCGGCTATCGCTTCATTGAATGCGGCGCTTGCCCAGCTATCGCTGGATGTGCCGAATACATCGTTTAAGCCGGGCGCGGTATGGAATGATACGAGCGGTGCGCTTATTCAGGCGCATGGCGGCGGCATCATTTATGATGAGCATACGCAAAAATATTATTGGTATGGCGAGGATAAAACCAATGGCTATTTGCCGGCACGCGGCGTTCGGGTATACTCCTCAACCGATTTATACAATTGGGAGGATCATGGTCTGGCGTTGACTGCGATTGAGTCGATGGATGATTTTACGAATGATCCGCTTATTTCCCAGCTTTATGCAGGGAGAACCGATCAAGCCAGCATTTTCAATGATATTGGGACGAATCGCATTATCGAGCGCCCAAAGGTCATTTACAATGATGCAACCGGGAAATACGTCATGTGGATGCATACGGATGGTCCGTCGGAAACATCGACAGCCAACTATGCAAAGGCGGAAGCTGGGTATGCCTTGAGCGATTCGCCAACAGGACCATTCGTCTATGGCGAAAGCCACCGGATGGACCGTGCTCCTGCGGACGCCACCTACAATGGGCAGCCTAACCAGCCGGGAATGGCGCGGGACATGACGCTGTTCAAAGATGATGATGGCACAGCTTACCTCGTCTATTCCAGCGAGGAAAATATGACGATGTACATCTCCAAGCTGAATGAAGAGTACACCGATATTGTCGGTTGGCATAAAGACGGCAATGTCGAGCGCGATACCGTATACAAAGCCGAATATGGTGTCGATTACGTCCGGGTATTTCCGGGAGGACAGCGCGAGGCGCCTGCCTTGTTCAAATATCAAGGCAAATATTATATGATTACGTCCGGGGCAACCGGTTGGGATCCAAACCTTGGGAAATACACCGTTGCCGATAATATTTTCGGCGAATGGAAGCCAATGCGCGATGTAGCGCCGGGCAGCTCCACGACGTTTGGCTCGCAAAGCACGCATGTTCTTCCGATTGATCCAGCAGCGGGCAAGTTCCTCTATATGGGTGATCGCTGGGACAAAAATGACCTGAAAAATTCGCGTTACATCTGGCTGCCGATCGAATTTGGCCAAAATGATGAAATCGCGCTGCGCTGGCGCGATGAATGGACGCTGGATGAGCTAAGTGCAATGGGACGTATTACGATTGATACGCCATTGCCTACGCAAACCTCGATTGGCAAAGTGCCTGTACTGCCCAATACGGTGCAAATTACAGTGTCTGGCGGTTCGCAAACGACGGCTGCAATTGCTTGGAATGCAACGCCGGAGCTATTCGCCAAACCGGGCATCGTGACGCTGAAGGGTACGCTTAGCGGGGCGAGCACCAAAACGATTGAACAGCAAATTTATGTGGTACCGGATCGCAGCGCTTATTTCGTTCATGCCGGAGGCGCGGCGACAGCCGATTATAACGACATGATTTCCTACATGGAAGATACGCTTATTAATAAAGAAGCGATCGATCAGCAATATGACCCGGATAACGGCCGGAATTGGGGTTATGTGGGTAACAATACATTAACCTCTGGTACGGCTAGTGGCGATTTGTTCGCTTCGCTGCGTTATTTAAAGTCTGGAACAGGCGATGATTTGCCGTACCGTTTTGATATTGCGAATGGCGAATACGATGTTTATGTCGGTTTGTATGATCCATGGTCGCAATATAATCCTGGCACACGCAAAGCTCAAATCATTATTAATGATGAAATTAAAACGAACAGCTATACATTCAGCGCTTCGCGAGATGTACTTGGCTACGAAGATGTGAATGTGTCTGACGGCAAGCTGGCGCTGACGATTCGTCGGGCGGTCAGCGGCGCTCCTGATCCGCAAATTAGCTGGATTATGATTGTTGCTAAGGAGCAGACAGCGGCGCAGGCGGCTAACCGTCTGGGCGAAATAGCGGCACCAGCTCAAGGAGCGGTACAGTTGACGCTGCCGGAAGCCCCAGAAGGCTTCACAGTAGCGATCAAATCTTCCAACAGTGCGGTAATTGGTACCGATGGTACGATTACGCCGCCAGAGCAAGCGACAACGGTTCAATTGGAGCTGGAAGTGACGCGGCTGTCGGATCAGACCAGCGCTGTCATCGTTCGTTCCGTTATCGTTCCTGCCAAAGCAAGCAGCGGCGGCGGAACGGATCCGGGAACGAACCCTGGGACAGATCCGGGAACGAATCCGGGAACGAATCCAGGCTCGGGCTCAGGAAGCGGCTCAGGCAATGGGACGAATCCAGGCACTACGCCGGGCACAGGAACGGATCCGGGAACAAATCCAGGAACAGGTACGAATCCGCCTTCATTCCCGGATGTCAGCAATCACTGGGCAGGAGCGGCAATTGGCAAGCTGACGGCCCAAGGCCTTATGAAAGGTTATCCCGATGGTACATTCCAGCCGGATAGAAAGATGAATCGTGCAGAGTTTATGACGATTATTTTCCGCTTATTGAAGCTGGATGCGGCTGCTGGCTCATCGAAATTTAATGATGTGTCAGAAGGAGCTTGGTATGCGGGTTCGGTAAATGCTTTGGCCAATGAAGGAATTGTGAGCGGATTTGCTGACGGCAGCTTTAAGCCAAATCAGGAAATTACCCGCGAGGAAGCTTTTGTCATTTTGTATCGTGCGATTAAGGGGCAGCTTGCTGCTGGCACAGCAAGTGGCGAAGGCGGCTTCAAGGATAGCGACAGCGTTTCGGCCTGGGCAGCGGAAGCGGTTCAAGCGTTAGCAGAACATGGACTGATCAGCGGTTATAAGGATGGTTCCATCAAACCGGAGCAATCGATCAATCGGGCTGAAATAGCTACAATTATTGCGAAGCTTTTGCAAGAGCAATAGGAAATGAAAAAAAGCAAGGTTCCCCGAATCGTTGGGGAGCCTTGCTTTTTTGCTTTATTTTTGAGCGGTCCCGTTAAACGGAGCCTTCGTTAGTTCACTTTAAAGCTGGAAATAGCCGCCTCCAGATCGCCGACAATGCGATTCAGCGCTTGGGCCGATGATGCGATATGCTCCATCTGTGCAAGCTGCTCCTCCGTTGCGGCCGCCACGTCATCGGTTTTCTCCAAATTGGAGGAAGCTCCTGCCGCAGCTGATTCTGTCGAAGCGCTAATTTGCTGTGAGCCTGCGGATAATTGCTCAGCAATAGCCGAATTATCATGGAGCTGATTCGCAATTTGCTCAATCGCGATAGAGATGGCATTAAGCCGCTCCTGCACGACGTTCAGCTGTCCGCCGCCATTTTCGACCTCTTGGACGGTTGTCGCCATATAGCTCGATGCACTGGCAATTTCACTGCGCGTGCCAGCTACGAGCGTATTGATGCTTTCTGCTGATTCCAGCGAGGCTGCTGCCAGCTTGCGAATTTCCTCTGCCACAACGGCAAACCCTTTGCCTTGATCCCCTGCACGTGCAGCCTCAATGGAGGCGTTCAGTGATAAAATATTCGTTTGACCGGCGAATGCGGTAATATTTTGAGCGATTTTGCCGATTTGCTGCGAGCGATGCTCAAGGGAATGAATGCTTTCGGACAGCTTCGTTATGACGGCGCGAATGTCCTCCATCTGGTTAACGAGCGTATTCAATGCCTGCTGGCTTTGCTCGGTTTGCTCTGACGTTCCAGAGGAATGCATCGCAATGGAAGTTGTATTTTCGGCAATCCGCTGAATGCCTACCGCCATCTCTTCAATCGCACGGGACGTCTCCTGCGCCGTTCTTGCTTGAACCATCGAGCTTTGAGCAACCTCCTGAATCCGAATCGCGGTATGCTCTGCCGCCTCAGTCGATTCCTGTGATGCGGCTGTCAGCTGGGAGGAGGCAGCGCTCACCTCGATCGCAGACTCCGAAATGCCGCTAATGAGCTTGCGCATCGTGTCAATCATATGATCGACGGCAGCTGATATGCGGCCAAGCTCATCGGTTCCAGGATTTTCATCTCGCTGCACGGTCAAATCTCCCGCCGCTACTTGGTTGGATTTGGCGACAATCGTGCGGACTGTCCGCATAATTTGACGGACGGTGAAGATAACAACGACGACTAAAAGAAGCGTAACTAAAGTAGTTGCTATGAAAGCTACAAGTTGATTTTGCTTTACTTGCTTGTTGATGGCCGCAATTGTCAGCTCCGAATGCTTGTCTAAGCTTTCTCCAATCTCGTCAATGCCGGAGCGGCTGGATTTAAAAGCGTCGTCAATTTCGGCATTGCGGAACTGGTGCTGGCCCCCGGCAGCAGCCTGTACGGCAGCAGAGGACCATAATTCAAATTTCGGCTGAAACTGGCCCAAAATATCCTCAATCGTGCGGCCAGACTCGCCATATGCCAATTTTTTCAAAGATTGCGCTTCAATAATAACATTTGCTTGTCCAACACGTTCGGATACCTGCGCGATATTCTCGGACAACTCTTTGCGGGCTTCCTCTGTTTCAGCCGCGTTCAACGTACCAGACTCCACTTTTAAATACGCTTGATAAGCTTGATACATGTCACGGTCTGCATTCAAAATCAGTGAATTGACCTGATTGGATGTGTCATAAATCTCCTCTGTCATCGTACGCACAATTTGCTGCTGCCCGTTCAGGTAGTACAAGCTCGACAGCACATACGCAATAAGCGGAATTGCAGCAAGCAGAGCAAGCCGCCAGCGTAAAGATAGTTTTAACATGGAATCCCGCCCTCTCTTTCTAAGTCACCTAGCATGTAATATATATCGGTGAAATGTAGATTTACCCTTTATATACTGGGGTTTTTCTGGTATGGAAGTGTCTAATGGTCACAAAATGGTCACCGCGGTATGAAATTTAAGTGGATCGCATGAATTCTCCGAATTTTATTGCTGCTTCTTTTTTGCGTTTTTTAGTCACGTGCAGGTAGACTTGTCTGGTTACCTTGTCATCTTTATGTCCAAGCCGTTCCATGATTTCGTGCAATGGCACTCCTGCCTCTGCTAACAACGATGTGTGAGTGTGACGCATAGAGTGGGGGGTTAGGCTAGAATTAAGGCCAGCTAATTTCAAAATCCTTTTCATACGAGTTTGATAGTGGCCGGTAGGCATTGGGTAACCAGGGTATTTGTTTTGATTAATAAATATATATCCCTTGTCGTAATACGTGTTGCGATGGAGCATTTTAAAAGATTTTATCTTTTTAATATAACTGGTGACAACATCAACAACGAGAGGATCTACTTGCAGATTTCTTTTTGACGTTTTAGTTTTTGGCGTTTGTAGCTTGTATTCACTTATCTTTCCAGCGGGATTGTAGTAAGTTTTGGATATACTCAATGACTCCTCAGCAAAATCAAAATCAGTTTCACGTAAAACGCTGAACTCCCCAATTCTAATGCCGGTATATGCAAGTGTTAAGAATGTTTCGTAATCCCCTTCTAATCCTTGTTCTAACGCTATTTTTAGGAATAGATCAAGTTCTTCTTTTTCTAGATATTTTGGAATATGAACATGGTTTTCAATATCGTCGACGGTCTCTAATTTTCGAGGTATTTTAGCATATTGCGTAGGGTCCTCTTTAATTATGCCATCTTCCATCGCACTTTTGAAAATCATGCGCGCTGTACCGTGTGTACCTCTGATTGAGGTGTCTGCCATCCCAGACTTTTTCATATCTGTGATAGCCGCTTGATACATCTTTTTTGTAATATCTTTTATTTTCACTAGCTTAAAATATCGCAATAATACTTTCACTTCAATTTTGCGTATTCTAACGGTGCTTTCTTTTACACCACCAAGCAATTCATACTTTTCTAACCAGTGGCTACTGTATTGTTCAAATGTTTGATCGGTTTCTTCTACATGTATGCCATTCGATAATTCGTACAAAACAGTAGCAGCTGCAGCCTCAGCCTCTTTTTTTGTTTTGAAACCACGCTTCTTTTTCTGGCGCCTAGCATTAGTTACGGGATCGCGAGGTAAATCAATGACATATCGCCAAGTGTTACCTTCCTTCTTGATGCTGGCCATAACGCCACCTCCTTTGAATTAAGGTTTAAGGAAATCTAAGTTAGGAACCCTATAAACAGGCATCCTTTCCTTCAATAAAAGCCCCGGTTAAGGGGCTATTGATTAATTTCGTCATCGTTAGATAACGAATCATGATATTTCTTCCACTCTCTCTTCATATATAACATCGCTGCGAATAATGCAATGGGTATTGGAACTACGGCAACAGCGTCAGGGTTTGATTCTCCCAATAATGCGGCTACTACGAAAAATAGAAAGAAGTAAAATAGAAATGCACTGACAATGAATGCAACTATGGAGTATAGGTTTATTATATACCCCTTGTTGTAAAGATAATTTCCTAACAAAGATGATAACACACCAGTTATTGCGCCGACTATTATTCCAGCAATTAAAGATGGAATACCTAAAGATTTGGCGAGCAACAAACCTGGAAAAAATCCTATAACATAAAATATTATGTACACCTTTTCTTTCATTTATAATTCCTCCTAACGTTTTTCTCGTTTAATTTAAAACGAAGCTAAAGCTTTCTTTTTAGACTCAGATATGGTATTCAAAAGAGCCAAAATACCTGCTGTCATTGTCAAAATTCCTTCGTACACTAATTTCCAAACAGGAACTTCGAGAGGGTTGTATATAGCAGAGGCCGCAACAAAACCTATAAACAAAATAATTATTGCGAGATAAATGGAAGACAGAACTATTTTACCTTTTGGAACCATCTCACAACTAATATAAATACACGCATACATGGCACAGCAATTATAGGCAAACCTATGAATGAGATATGAGACAAGAGAATCCTCTGGGCCCAACGTTCTAGTAAGGAAAAACTGAATACAGATATATGCGATAATTGCAGTTACCAGAGTTGCGGGCAGAAATGAAATCCATCTCAAAAAAATTGGCCATCCACCAAAATAACCAGATTTATCTTTAACTTCGATATTGGAACTGTTATCGATATTAATTTCAAAAGGGTTTACTTTACTTGATTCTTCACTTGTATGAATATATTTTTCTTTTTCCATATACGTCCCCTTGGTTTCATTTTTTTCGAATCTAACCTCATATATGTAATCGGCGCCATATCGACTAAAAGTTACATCAATTGGGCAACATGACCTAAAAAGGAGATGATGCCATGCCTATGCCGGTATTTAACGACAATAATGATCTTGTATACATCGAAATACAAGAAATATACAGTATCCATAAGGATTCTAAATCTAGAAAAATTATCGTAACAGCTGCTTGTGGAAAGTATTACTTACCATCCACAATCGAGCAGGTGGATTCCATTATGTCTGATGCAGGTTTTTTCCTTATCGACAAGAACAGGATAATCAATGTCGATCAAGTAAAGGAGTACTACGACGGACAGGTTCATGTAGACGGTTCGTATTATGATGTAGCAAAACGCAAACGTCGCAAGCTTCAAAATCTAATTGAGAAACGTTCTCGTGACACGAACGGTCACTATAGTTCGACATAATACGACATACAGTTTGGAAAATATAGTTTACAATGGCAAGACACCTAGTAGATTGTACGCGATTACATTTTGTCGTAGAATGGCTGTATGATCCGTTATAATTAACGAATCAGTTCTACATTTGTTGTACATATCCCGTGAAGTAGCTGAGCTACTTCTGCTGCTGAATATTCCAGACATAAATATCGTCCACTTTACATTTTAGGTAATGAGATAAAAGGACTGCTGTCCTGAAATTCATCACCTTTCGCATTGTGCAGTAGTCTGATATTTGTGTTTTACTCTTCCCGCTTTGATCGGCAAGCCACTGCTGATCTTTACCAATGCGCAAGAGTAAATCCGGTATTCGGCAGCGGACGGGATAAACATCCATATCCGTGCCACCTTTTTCAATTATAACCTCTAATTCAGAACATGTGTTCCTATTGTTCGGTCGATGTGCTATCCTGTAATTACATTACAAACGGCTGTAAGGGGTGACTGTGTTTGAACGATAACTCAAAAGAAATCATCCGTAATTCGTTGTCCGGACTTACAGAAAAAGAGATTGCACTTGTGAAAGCTGCTATTGATAACTTGAAGTCTAAAAAGGGCGGCTAATGTCGTTCTTTTTTCAATCTATCTATTAAATCTAAAATATAACTTTGGTCCTTATCACTTAAATGTACGAAATCTTCTATCATCTGTTCTAAATCCTCGTTTACATTCTGCTTTACTCCAGTTATAAGCCAGTTTAAATCTTCTTGATAAAACGCAGAAATTTTTGCTAATGTCTCAAAGTCTGGTTCTGATGTTCCTCTTTCGTAACCTGAATATGTAGTCCTCGCCATCCCCAATTTGTTCGCAGCTTCCTCCTGTGTTAATTTTTTCCTCTTTCTTAATGATTTCAATCTCTCCGAAAACAAAATTACCACCTCTTTCTAGTTCATTATAATGTCGAGTAATGCGTCATTAAACAGATTAAAAACTAAATACTAGATAATCGTAATTTACTTGTTGACATGACGAGTAACTAGTCATATACTAAGTTTAAGAAATGACGAGTTACTAGTCAGGAAGGAGAATGAAGATGAGAGAATGGTTAAAAGAAATACGTAAGCAAAAAGGGCTTACACAGCTTCAAGCTGCTAAATTAAGCGGAATATCTCGTAGTTACTATGCCGATATCGAGCGCGGAAGTGCAAACGCAAGCGGAGCGGCAGCAAAGCTAATCGCTGATGCTTTAGAATTTGAAATGTCCATTTTTTTTGCTGATGTTCGACGAGTATCTAGTCAAAATAAGAAAAAATCTGCTTAACTCAATGTATTTTACCCCATTAATTAACAATTTGAAAGGTGGTCTAACAAATGAACCTTATGTCTATCAATGGTGTTCGAGGATACATCGATGAAAGTGGAACGGCTCAATTGAAGTTGGAAGATGTATCGCGAGGTCTGGGCTTCACGGAAGGAAAGGACGGAAAGATTTATGTTATGTGGCGTCGAGTAGACAAATACCTGACTGATTTATCTTTCGGCACTTCTGCCGAAAACGAGTTTGTACCAGAAAACATTTTTTATCTACTTGCAATGAAGGCGAGCAATCAAGCGGCTATTTCCTTTCAAATGAAAGTAGCAAACGAAATACTTCCTTCGATCCGTAAGCATGGCGCCTACATGACACCAGAAACCATTGAAAAGACGTTAACTGATCCCGACTTCATTATTAACTTAGCTACTCGCTTAAAGGAAGAAACGGCTGAAAAGATGAGGTTGAAGGAAAAAATCGAATCTGACCGACCGCTTGTCCTGTACGCCGAATCCATGCAGGTGTCGAAAGACTCCATTTTAGTGGCTGACATGTCGAAGCTGCTTAAGCAAAACGGAATCGATATCGGAGAGCGTAGATTGTTCCAATATCTCCGCGAAGAAGGTTACCTGATCAAGTCGGGCAGCGAGTATAACATGCCGACACAGCGCTCCATGAACCTAGAAATCATGGAGGTAAAGGTAGGGCAGCGAGCAAGCGCAAGTGAAGGCGTTAAAATCACTCGTACACCGAAAATAACAGGCAAAGGTCAGATTTACTTCATTAATAAGTTTTTGAAGAAGCAGTCAGCATAACACCGACAGGAGGCATAATCCATGAAAGAATACCGCATCGAGAACTACCCACACTTGCTGGCAGCAAGTCATGTATCCGAAATATGCAGCTGCCACCTGACAACGGCCTACGAAATCATGAAAGAGCCGCACCGCCCACGCTGGCAGAACGGTAGGAAAGTACGGCTGCATCGTGACGTGTTTTTCGAACAAATCAAAGAAGAATCGATGGTGAAGGTTTCGCAATGACCGTAGCAACAGGAACAGACCAAGAAATAGCCAGCAAGACGCATGCGCATGTACTCACGCGCTTTAAGCAGTCGGACAAGCACACGGCGATGGAGATCGCATACAACTACTTCCTGCACGATGCAGATGCGGTAAACAGGGCGCTTGAGCTGGCTGTCGCCGAACATAAACCGAAAGGGATAGGTGATTGAAATGGACGAGCAAACAATGAAGAAACTGCTTAAGCAGCTGGTTGATGAGGAATACAGCCTTGACGAATCAGCCAAATACGGTGAGACACAGGAATACCTGATGGACACCTTGGATGATCGGCGCAAACTCAACGTTAAATTGATCGGCCTGCTAGAGATTATGTTGAAAGGTGGCGAGCAGCATGCAGCTTAGACGTATCGAACCTGTTCACCCTGTTATCCGCGTGCATAATCCAAAAGGCTCCGAATTGTGGCTGCCTAATCAACGCAAACGCCACAACGATTTTGACTCTTTATTAGAAGGGAAGATTCGCTTATGAACGCATGGGCCATTTTACAACCTCAAATCGAAGAAACGATTCGCGAACTTTACTATAAAGGCTGGGACGCGGAGGAACTTTCAGACAAAGTAAGCCATCCAGATTGGCTGCGTAAAGGAAACTTTAACCGCTCGCCGTTTGCCGAAGTCGAATTCAATTGCGGCGCTGCTCGCTTCACGCTTCAAGGATTCGTTGACATCATGGACGCTATGGTTGATTCTGGCATGTCTTTTGCGGACATCCTGCGGATGCATGTGCTGGGCCTGCTGCGAGTTGAGTATGAGCGCGAAGTGAAGGAGCAGGAAGCGCAGCGCGAGCTTGTATGGAGCCATGAGAGTGTGCTGGGGAGGGAAATTGCATGACAAATCTAAAATTCGACCCTAGTAAACAAAGCCATAGATTAATCATGTCTGCACTGTTCTTTATGTTTTACGATGAAGGATTGACCATTCAAGAAGTTCAAGAGGTTTTGGAAGATATAAAGAGGCAGGCTGTCTATGCTCTGTTGGATGGGAAGGGTAAATCATGACCAAAGAAATTCCATTTTTCGAACGGGTGCAGACGGAGCGTACAGAGATTTTGTCAGCCTTAAAGATGCAGATACGTGTTTACGTGGATCAGGAGATAGATGAAGGGAACGAAGTGTCATGGCATGATTTCATTGCAAAATACAGCGAATGGAACCATGAACCACTTTACGAAATCATTGTTCAGGAGATTGTGAAATGCATGAGGGAGGATTCAAATCATGGACTATCTCTCCTTGGCTAAACGGTTCAAAGGTCATAGGTCAGGGCGAAGGATAGCCATCGTATTGCTGAAAAACGCCAAAAGAAAAGGCGCTGCTGCTACAGCGCCAGTCAAGTAAAGGTGAAAGATAATACGGTCATTATAGACCAAAAGGAGAGATTGTTCAATGAACATCTATCAAAAATTGCTGGAAGTGCGAAAAGCTGTGCCGTTTTTGCAGAAGGACGCTTCGGGCCAGCAATATAAATATAATTCCAGCAGCCAAGTCATATCGGCAGTGCGCGCTAAGTTGGATGAAATGGGGATTTTGCTCATTACGGAAGTAGTAGGTCATTCCCTTACTGGCGAAACAATCGAGTATATGGACAAGGATCGCCCAAAGAAGACAACCACATATTTCACTGAGGTTGACCTATTAATGACATGGGTTAATGCGGCTGAACCTGCCGAGCAAATAAAAATCCCGTGGTACGCCCAAGGTGTTGATATTGCAGGGGAAAAGGGTGTCGGTAAGGCCCTAACGTATGGCGAAAAGACGTTCATGCTCAAACAATTCAACATCCCTACAGATCAAATGGACGTAGACGCCTTCCAGCAGCGCATGGAGAAATCAGTAGGGCGGATTACATCAAACGCAATCGCACAGCTTAAATCAGCTTGGGTGGGCGCTGGATACAAAATAAATCAATTGGCTCCACGAATTAAACAGCTTTATGACTGCTCTATTAATGACCTTAACGAACAGCAAGTTGATGAGTTACTGGCAAAAATTAAGGAGAAACGGAGCGAGCCAGCATGAAGCTGACAGAGGAAAACTATTATTCGCAGGAAGCTAATCTCCATTATATGAGCGTGAGTCAGTATAAAGACTTCCTTAAATGTGAAGCGGCTGCAATTGCCAAGCTAGACGGGAATTACACCGAACCTAAAGCGGATTGCTTCCTGATCGGATCATATGTAGGCGCCACGATTGAAGGGGACTGGGCACTGAAAAAGTTCATCAAGGAGAATCCTGAGATAATCTCCACTCGCGGCGACTCGAAAGGCCAATTGAAGTCCGAATATAAACTTGCTGACAAGATGGTTAGCGTGTTGCTAGACGATCCAGTTTGCCGCCAAATGCTTGAAGGTGACAAAGAGGTAATTGTAACAGCCGAATTGTTTGGGGTGCTGTGGAAGGCGAAGCTGGACGTGCATAGCCCTGATGATGGTCGGATAGTGGACTTAAAGACGGTTAAAGGCGTGCATGAACGGTATTGGCAGCATGGCAAATGGGTATCGTTTATCGAGAATTTCGGCTATGTGCTGCAAATGGCGGTATATGCAGAATTAGAGCGCAGATATAACGATCGATTCGCATCGTTAGAACCGTTGATTGTGGCTGTGAGTAAGGAAGAAACGCCCGACAAGGCAGTCATTTGCTTCGATGAAGAATCTTTAGCCTACGAGTTGGAACGTGTAGAGGAGCAATTACCGCGCATCATAGCAGTAAAAGAAGGCATTGAGCAGCCGACGCGCTGTGGTAGGTGCCGGTATTGCAGGCTGACTAAGCGGGTAAACGGACTTATCCACTATATGGACTTGATCGGAGATGCGTAAATGAACCTATCCAACCAACCTATACGCGCAGTATCCAAGCCGTCACACGCCCGTAATAAGCCTAAACGAGCTGCTAGAGGTAAATTTAGTGCTAAGACCATCAATACCATCGTAGAGCGTGACAAGGCCAGTTGTGTGCGCTGCGGTAGCCCTTATATCGAGTCGGTACCGCACCACATTATTTATAAATCTCAGGGCGGATTGGGCACGGTAGACAACGGTGTATGCGTGTGCCGTCCGTGCCATACAGAGGCTCACAGTAAGCGCGAGGTAAGGCAATGGTTTGAGCAATATCGCATTAATCATCTATTGGATGCAAATTAACTAATTGGACGAAGGCCTCTAAATCGACTGAATTACCTAGCGAAGCGGAGGCCGAATGAACATATTTTTTTGTAGGGATAACCCCTATAGCTCCATACCCATCAAATATGAGGAGAGTGTTTTAGATGGAACCTTGGGATGATGATTTTTACTGTGAGCCTAGCGAGTTTGAGCGGCAGATTGAGGAGTTTAGGCAATCGCTCATGAACTCGGTGAAGGATGAATACAAAGCGGAAATGGAGCGGCTTCGGACGGAAAACGCGGAGCTGCAGCAAGTGAAAAACCGCATGAAGGATATTGAAAGAGAGCGGAGCCATGAGAAAAACGATGTGGAGCGCGCCAAACGAGATGCACTGAAAGAAGCTAAGCAATTGCGCCTCAGTGAGTTGTTGCGAGACTATAAGCATGTAATTTACAGAGCAGATTACAACCATGAATATCTGGAAAAGTGCGGTAATTGTGATGAGAAACGCAAAGTTCGATACATTACCCCACTTGGTAGGGAAGAAAAAGAAGAATGCACATGTGCAAAACATATAAAACGGTATTTCATCCGGGAAGTTCATGCGAGCCGAATAGAACATTATTCAGCTGCTGGGGATATATCTGTCACTTATTACGATGATATCGACGAAGAAAGGATCATTCGATCCACAATTCACAAGGCAGGAACCGATGTGAAAAAAGCTAAAGAGTGGTTCTGCTTTGAGGAAAAAGAAGATTGCGAAAAATTCATTGACTGGATGAACGCGCAGGAAGCTGCCAAAGAAAGCAAATAGCTGGTATAGCTCCATACAGAGAGGAGGACACACCAGCACGACCATTTTAACCCCCTATAGAGGGGAAAGGAGACAGGTAAATGCAATGTAAACATGAACTGGAGTACAAACAGTGTGCGGATTGCCAAGCTGAGGATTACGTGGAGATGGTCAATGCACTACCACGCTATGTAATTGTATGCATGAGGCACAGGGATATGTTATTCGGAGGGAATGCTCATTTATTCTGGAGCCTAGACAGCAACGGGTACACGGCGGCGTTAGAAACAGCGGGACTGTATACCGAAGAAAAAGCGCGGGAGATTGCTGCAGGCACTCATGGACAAGAAATTCCGATCAACATTGCCGAATTGGGGCTGGAACAAGAATTCTTCCGAACGGCGGAATCTGGACTAAAGGAGTTAAGCACTTTAACCATATTCAACGTCCATAATCCGAGAAATAAAGAAATAATTGAGCGCAACAAACGGATTTATTACAGCGACAGCGCGGGTTAGAGGGGAAAGGAGGCGGACACACGATGGCAAAAATATTGAAATATAAAATTAAACCAGAGCTGGACGTTCAGACTTTATCCGTTCCAGTTGGGGCGAAATTTGTTTCTGTTATTGAGCAGCGCGGTGAAATCGTTGTTTACGCGATGGTTGACGGCGATGTTGAAAGGAAGGACAGACACATCTACTGCGTAGGTACTGGATGGGATTTTGATATGAGTAATTTGCATGTCGTTAACTTTATCGGCACTGCTCAGGTGCAGGGTTTTGTCGCTCATGTGATTGAGGTAAGCGGGCTTTATTCTTTCAGAATTTAAGGGCATCCAATACAGGAGGGAACAAACATGAAAGCTATTACGATCATACAGCCATGGGCGACACTCATCGCAATTGGTGCCAAACAATATGAAACGCGCAGTTGGCCGGCGAAGCATCGGGGAGCACTAGCAATTCATGCTGGTAAAAAAATCGACCTTGAAGCCTGTAAGGAACCGGAGATTTGCAAAGCACTCGCCGAATATGGGTACACGGCCGACAATCTGCCAACTGGAGCGGTTGTTGCTACCACGCAATTGGTTAATTGCCTCAAGTCGGTAGACACTTGGACAGACGGATATGAGCTAGAAGGTAGGCGGTTTGTATATTCTCCAGAATACGAGTTTGGAGATTTTACGCCAGGACGTTACGCATGGGAGCTTACAGAGGTTCAGCGGCTTGCAGAGCCGATAGCAGCCAAGGGGCAGCAAGGGCTCTGGAATTGGGATAGTCAGGCTAACGGGTACTAGGAGGGCTTTTTAATATCTCCGAAACAGTATTAACCTTTCTCGCGATGTCCGAGTTTTGTTGGGTGTATTCGCGGAATGCTTCCTGCAGGAGAGTGCCTTTATCTTTCTTAGTGGCGTATGACCATGCATCCAGTAACTTAATAAAATCATCATCAAATTTGTAACTGGTCGTTGTATCTGATTTTGTCATTATGTACCTCGATTTTTTAGATTGATTATAGCACGGATACAGAAATACATGGGAGGGCTATACACCAATGATCGAATGGAAAAAATACGATCCAACTAGCAGGGAAATCGAAAGCCACATAAATCACTTAGTCACCGATGGTCATCGTGTGCTGATTGCACAGCTTGCCAGCGTGGTCGGTGCTGTTAAATATAGTTGGATGATCAATAACTCTTGGATAAATTGGGTGACGCATTACGCACAAATAAACCTGCCAGCGAAGTGCATCTTTTGCAAGAAGGGTCTGGTTGGCGAGGAACATGAGCGCGACGAAGAAGGCAATGCAATATGTAGACCTTGCTTCTTGAGTGAATCAGATATTGGCGAATAGACTGTTAGGTCTGAATACATGGGAGGGAACGACAAATGTACGATAAAGAATCTATTTACGACAATGAGATAGAGCCGCTGATGAAACAGATCATTGAAATTTGCAAACGTGAGCAATTGCCTATGGCAGCTACATTTTATCTGCAAGAGCATCGTAATGACGGGGATCATGACGGCGAGCCGATGTATTGTACAACGGAGCTGCCGTTTCCGGGAGACACAGTAGGTCACGAACATATCAAGTATGTAAGTGAGGCTATGAGGTACGGTAAGCAAGGAAAGCCATTTGTAGCAAGTTACATGATAACGAGCGGTTAAGGGGCATCACCCCATATAACCACCCATACAGCCAGATTGGAGGGTTAAGTCATGAACAACGACGCAAAGACAGGCTGCGGGTGCCTACTCATATTCATGGGAATAGCAATCCTTATATCGTTCCCGCGCATATTGAGCATCATCGAAAAGTTGGTAGATAAAATCTGATATAACAGCCGTACCCACGAGCTGGCGCCCTGTCACGCTTGTCGATAGAACGTCAGTTCGTGGATTAACCATTAGGGAGAGATGATAGATGAGCACTAGGGAGATTAAGTTTCGGGGCAAGCGTACAGACAACGGTGAGTGGGTAGTCGGGAATCTTATAAACATGAAATCAGCTCAACATTACGGTGAGTATGACAGAGATGAAACAATATTCTCAAAATGCTGGATTGTTGAAATAGCTGAGTATCTAGAAGTAAGAGCATTTTCGAGTGGGAATGCGGTGTGGGCTGACAATGAGTTTATACAGGTTGATCCTGAGACGGTCGGGCAATACATCGGTCGTAAAGACGATACGGAAACAGAGGTATATGAAGGCGACAAGGTGATGGCGATTTTGACAGGCGAGGTGTTCGAATTGATTTGGGATGGGGATGGATTCCTGTTTCAAAAAGGAAATTATGCGATTGATCCCTTGGAATTTGAGGATGTATGCGCGGCCTTTGGTTATCGCATAGTTGGCAATGTCCACGATGATAAAGGGGTGAGCGGTAATGACTGAACCTAAATACCCAAGGGCTGAAATGACATCACACCTCCTGCAGCCTGCTCCTGACCTGATGGAGATACGCAAGGCGCTGGATGCTGCTACGCCGGGTCCGTGGGAAGTGGCATACCTTGACCCCCTACAAATGGCGAAGGGATACGATGTAGATGGACAGCATGTAGCATATTGGATAGCGGAAATTTACAGAGACGAAGAGAATGAGCG